>JAJFFW010000047.1 GCA_021776435.1 Parvularculaceae bacterium
ACATGCACAGCCTCGGACGGGCGACCATAGGTAGCCGCGACATAACCGCCAGCATAGGGTGCATTACGCGCCACCCTATATCCCATCTTAACAAGGGTTTGTTCAACAAGGCTTGTGAGACCAGACGCACAAGCCGAGCCGAAACGGTCACCGAGAACAAAATCAATCCTCGGCTCTCCCGCGCGGAAAGGCGCGCCTCCAGCAGATGGCATCGAATGGCAGTCGATTAAAACCGCGCACCCATAGGCTGCACGCGCGTTTGAAATCTGCTCCGTGAGCGCGTTGTGATAAGGCTCATAGCAGCTGGCAATACGCCTCCGCGCGTCGAGATAGTTGAGTTTTCGCTCATAAATATCATGCCCGTCAGCAACAACACGCGGGATCACGCCAAGCCCGGCGAGGACCCGACTGGAGCGTATGTCCGCAGTTTTAGGCAGCGTATCTGCGAACATGCGCGGGTCGAGTTCATGCTGACTCCGATTAACGTCGATATAAGCACGTGGAAACCGCGCCCGCAAAAATGACGAACCGTATCGGGGTGCAGAGGCGAACAGCAGATCTACATAGGCGTCTTCTGATTGTCTCAGGTTGTGACGGTCCAGGCGGCTGTTTCGTAACAAATCCTGAGGGTACCGCCGACCAGAGTGAGGCAACGCGAATATGAAGGGATTGGTCAATTCCGCCGGCTCGACGACCTCAACCGGGCGCCAGCTTTCAGACTCCTCAATATCTTTCTGGTTTTGCTTCATAGCTTCTCTTATCTTGCAATCCTGTTTGACTGAAGCATGTTAACGTCACTCGGGTAGAATCGTTAAGAAAAACGAAGAAATAATCTTTCCGGCGCGCTTCTTGCTCATTTAGGGCGAACGAAGCAAAAATCACTTTGCAGGCGCCAAGCCGATACAAATGGCGGTTCTGTGGTGATCAACGATGAGGCATATCGGTAATGGCTGCAATCTTACTGGCGGAAGACGATGAATCCATGCGGCGCTTTCTCAAGAAAGCCCTAGAACGAGCCGGTCATATCGTCATTGACGCCTCACAGGGAGATGAAGCTCTCACAGAGCTTCAGCTGCGTGAATTTGATCTCCTCCTGACCGATATTGTGATGCCGATCATGGATGGGATTGAGTTGGCCCGCCGAGCGGCTGAAATCGATCCAGAAATGAAAATAATGTTCATTACGGGCTTCGCGGCCGTTGCGCTGAATTCAGCAAACCGCACGCCGCAGGATGCTAAGGTCCTCTCAAAACCCTTCCATCTCAAAGATTTGGTTCAGGAAGTGGAACGTCTCGTCGCCGCCTAAAATGGCTAGACCACCAAGGCTTGCGTCGCCTTCGGATTGCGGCTAGAGAGCGAGCCCTTCGGGCGCATAGCTCAGTGGTAGAGCGCTACCTTGACATGGTAGAGGTCCGCAGTTCGATACTGCGTGCGCCCACCAGATTTTGCATTCTCCATCACGCTACCCACACCCAAGGGCGGATTAAGCCCAGTGTCAGCCCTCTTTGAAATGTCGTCAAAGAGCCGGCTTGGAGCGAATGCGATAGCAACAACATCTTCCAGATTGAGCAACTCAGGAACGCCCGACTCTCCTGTCGGATCTGTCAAATTCACCGGATCAACGTTCGAATAATCCTCCTTTCGTCATCAACGAAGGACGCATTATAAGGTAGCCTGCAAGGTGTTGGATAACTATCCCCGGTTTTTTTCAAAACGCTTGTTCGATCAATGCATTACTGATGCTGCCGGTATGCATCTGTCGCAATTGAAGCGTTACGAGGCCTGCGACGAACCCTCGTTCGAGGCGATCCGCAAAATTGCGCGCACGTTTAATGTCAGCATCGACGAATAAAAAACGGGAAGCCAGCATTGCCTTCTGATCCGCTCACCCATAAGGCGAGCAGGTGTAATTCTCGATATCCTTGCGCATCGAATTATAATCTGCATGCCTCTCATTTGTCCAGATTTGTGGACCGGCGGCGAGCGGGCCCGGCAAACGAATATCATGCCGCGATACATTCGCCAGATGATTGGCATGCGTGAAAGCTTATTCCATTGCGCAGACCAGCGTTGACCATATTCGGGGATCGCAATGCACTAACGCCTGAACCTTTGACCCGGCCGGAATGACCGAAACACTACGCAGCTCGATCGAGGCTTCCGGTGAACCTGACCGTCTGCTATCGTTCACGAACTGCCAGAGTCCATTCGAGGAATGTCGGATGAGACAACCTATGTGAACGACCTTCCTCGCAATAAAGCGGTGGACCATAACCGTTAGCAAATGCAAAAGGGGCGGAGATATGCGGAGCAAGTATTGGCTAGCCTTGCCGGCTTTTTGCTCAATGCTTTTCGCAACATTGGGTGTCGGAGCTCAAGAACAATCGACGTCGCAAGGCGTTGGGGATTGTCGCCAGGCCGCTATGGCGTTCGCTTCCGGCGCGTGGACCGACCTGTTCGAGATTAGGGACGCATTCCGACCGAATTCGGAGGAAGCCATCAAGCACGAGTGGCAGCCTATTGCGTGGAGCCCGCAAGAACGTGCTCTGGTCCTTGGCCGATTGAGTCTCTTGAGTGAACAAGCGCCCGGCCTTCTGCAACTCGCAGCAGCAGACGGTGCGCTCAGCCTCTATCGAGCTGAGTTGGCAGGGTTCTCGCGGGCGAAGGGCGGGTTTCGGCGACTGACCTTCGACGGCAAAGCCTTCCCCTCTCCCGGTCACGATTGGTTTACGCGAATTATTGCGCATGAGATCGTCCATTCCGCTGACCCGTACTACAAGCTCAGCGCCACATCCGAATGGGCCGCGATGATCGAACCGCGCATCACAACGATGCGTAGCCTGCTCGCTAAAGAAGGCCTGACGACCATCACGGCTGCGTCCATGCCGCTCTCTGATCGGCGAACAAAACTCGAAGCGAAGATCAGGGACATCACCGGACTGCCGAGTGCTTATTCGGGGCATAATGCAGAAGAATCTCTCGCCGAAGTCGTCTCCTTCATGGTGGACAAAGACCAAGACTACGAACCTCCACAACGCATCGCTGCATTCCTCCGGGAGCGGTTATTGTGTCCTGCGGCGATCACCAAGGATGCTTCGGGTTTTGAGTACAGGAAAGGCCTTGTTGAGGCAGCCGCAGGGAGGCAGACGGCGGCAGTGGCTGCGTTTTCAGAAGCCATCCGTCTCGACCCACAGTTCATGCTGGCATATATGGGGCGGGCGAATTCCCGCTGGAACATGAACGCCAACGCCGCTGCGATACAGGATTTCTCTAAAGCCATCGAGCTCTCGTCGCTCTATAGTCGCATGCGCCCTTATCTACTTTCGTCCCGCGGCCTGGTGCGTATGACAATAGGCGATGTTGTCGGCGCCGAAGCGGACTGCACGGCCGTGCTTGCACTCGTGGACAATTACTACAACGCGCTATTGCTATGCGGTCAAGTTAAGCTTGCGAAGTCAGATTATGCTGGCGCTACTGCCGACTTCGAAAAAGCGATCGACGTTCTCCCCAGTTATCAGGATCAAGTGGACCCCTGGCTCGAGAAGGCCCGCGCCGGAAGCAGGCGAAGCTCGGATTGATCGATAGCGCGCCACGCTTGATCATGTGGCTGAGCATGTGGCTTGCATTTTAGCCCTGAAACGGGTTGATGTTGCGCCGCAATAGGCGCGGCCGGATCCGCGCCGACAATCACCGAGCGGAGGTATGCGGCCATGGCGAAGATGCGGTGCGGACTGGAATTCACCCAACCCCTGGAGCGACAGGATGAGGAGATTCTCACCGAAGAAGCTTGCGCATTTGTGTGTGACCTCGTTGACCGTTTCGCCGCCCGGCGCACCGGCCTTTTAAAGGCGCGCGCCGCCTGGCAGGCGAAAATAGACGCCGGCGCGCTGCCGGACTTCAGAAGCGACTCGCAAAATGTGCGCGATGGCGACTGGAGCGTCGCCCCCCTGCCCACGGATTTGCTTGATCGCCGCGTCGAGATCACCGGACCGGTCGAGCGCAAGATGATCATCAACGCCTTGAACGCCGACGTGAAAGTCTTCATGGCGGATTTCGAAGATGCACTTTCACCGGCCTGGCGCAATGTCATCGAAGGTCAGACAAATATGCGCGACGCAGTCGCGCGCACGATTTCATACCAAGACGAAAAATCGGGAAAACAATACACGTTGGGAGATGATCCGGCTGTGCTGGTGGCGCGCGTCAGAGGTCTCCATCTTGATGAAAAGCACGTCTTGCGGAACGGCGCCCCGATCCCTGGCTGTCTGATGGATTTTGCGCTCTATTTTTATCACAACCATAACCAATTGAAGGCGCTCGGAACCGGGCCGTATTTCTACGTGCCGAAGCTGGAGCATTATGAAGAAGCGCGCTGGTGGAACGAAGTTTTCGTCGCTGCACAGGAACGTTACGACGTCGCCATTGGCACGATCAAAGCGACGGTGCTGATTGAAACATTGCCCGCCGTATTCGAGATGGATGAAATCCTCTTTGAACTGAAAGATCATGCCGCTGCGCTGAACTGTGGGCGTTGGGATTATATCTTCAGCTATATCAAAACATTGAAGGCGCACCCCGATCGTATGTTGCCTGACCGGCAAGCCGTCGGCATGGACAAGCCCTTCCTTGACGCTTATTCACGGTTGCTGATCCGCACCTGTCACCGGCGCGGGGCGCTGGCCATGGGCGGCATGTCGGCTTTCCTGCCCGCCAAAACGCCGGAAGAAAACGCTGCAAACCAGGAAAAAGTGCGGCAGGACAAAAGTCGCGAAGCCTCCAATGGTCATGATGGTTCGTGGATCGCCCATCCGGCGCTCGCCGAAACCGTCAATCAGGTTTATTCTGATGCATTCAAGCCGGGAAAAACCAATCAGCTCGACGTCACTCGCACCAGTGATGATCCGGTCACGGCGGCTGATCTCATCGCCGCGCCGCAAGGGCCGTTTACGGAGGAAGGACTGCGCGCCAATATTCGGGTCGCTGTTCAATATATTGAAGCATGGCTTGGCGGTCTGGGCGCTGTCGCAATCTACGGCTTGATGGAAGACGCGGCCACCGCCGAGATTTCCCGCGCGTCTATCTGGCAATGGATCAGCAATAGCGCAACGCTTTCCAATGGCAAAACCATGACAGCCGAACTTTTCGGCACGGCGCTCATTGAAGAGCTTGAGGTCGTCCGCAAGGAAGTTGGCGAGGCACGCTGGACATCAGGGCATTTTGATGCAGCAGCCGAGCTTGTTGAAACGCTTTGTCTGTCAGAAGATTTTGCAACCTTCCTGACACTGGGCGCCTATGAGCGGATTTGAGCGTTTTTAAGGACTCGATTGATTCAACGCTCTCACGAAAGACGAGGAAAATTAACGGCCTGATAGAGGCGCCGACAAGACGGACGCCCTTCTATGCTGTCATTCCGGGGCGCGAGAGCGACGGCGAGGCCGTCGAAACCGCGAACCCGGAATCTATTCCTCTGTCGCACCCACTTGCATCTGCGGCGCCGTAAGCGGAATGGATCCCGGATCGGCTTCGCCGTCCGGGATGACAGGCGTGAATTGACAAAAGATCATCTCGCACCGTGAACACGCTCAACCCCGCCGCGCCAGCACCTTCTTCACCGCCGCGACCAATTCGCTTTGCTTGACGGAAAACTGTGCGGGCTGGCCTTCGCGCCATTCCTTATTGTCTTGGATGTTTTTGGAAAGCTCTGCTCCAAGCACGAGATCCTTGATCGTTACTTCACCTTTGTCGCGTTCGTCCGATCCCTGAATGACCGCTATGGGGGCCGCGCGCTTATCAGCGTATTTCAGTTGCTTGGCGAAGTTAGACCCGCCGAGATAGACCTCAGCGCGCACGCCCGCTGCGCGCAATTCAGCGGCCATTTGTTGATAAGCCGCCATCTGATTTTTTTCGAGGGCGAGAACGACCACAGGGCCGGACACAGAATCGCCTGTTGTCTTTTTCGCCTCCAGCGCCTCCAAAAGCCGCGAAACGCCAACCGATACGCCAACCGCCGGAACCTCAATCCCCTTAAAACGCTTGACGAGGCCATCATAGCGCCCGCCGCCGCCGACCGAGCCAAGGCGCATCGGCCGGCCCTTTTCGTCTTCGGTCGTAAACATCAAATCTGCCTCAAACACGGGACCAGTATAATAGTCAAGACCGCGGATGATCGAAAGATCGATCTGTATACGGTCTTCGCCATATCCAAGCGCACCGAGCTGTGCGGCCATCGTGTCAAGCGCTGTGACACCGGCTTCGCCCTGCGCGGAAGTGCTGAAGAAACCCGCAAGACGGTCGCAAGTCTCCGCGTTCGTCGCCTGCGTCGCGTTGATAAACGTCATCACCCGGTCGATCTGGGCGTCTTTCAGTTTGGCGCCGTCGGTAAAGTCTCCCGACTCATCCTTGCGGCCAGGGCCGAGCAGCAGGCGCACGCCGGCCTCGCCCAAACGATCGAGCTTATCGAGGGCGCGCAGAACGGTCACGCGTTGCAGCTCGTCATCCGGCTCCAGGCCGACAAGCCCGGCCGTTTCCAGCAAGCCCGCCAAAAGACGCCGGTCGTTTAACTTGACGACATAATCCCCGCGCGCAATCCCCGCCGCCTCCATGGCGTCGGCGAACATGGCGCAGATTTCCACGTCCGCGTCGGGCGCCGGGGCGCCGACACTGTCGGCGTCGCATTGGGTGAACTGGCGAAAGCGGCCCGGTCCCGGCTTTTCGTTGCGCCAGACCGGGCCGACCTGATAGCGGCGAAAGGGCTTCGGGAGGCTGTCATAATTTTCCGCCACGAAGCGGGCGAGCGGCGCCGTCAGGTCATAGCGCAGGCTCATCCATTGATCGTCATCGTCCTGGAGGGAAAAGACGCCGGCATTGGGCCGGTCGACATCAGGCAGAAACTTACCCAATGCATCGGTGAACTCAAAAGCCGGGGTCTCCAGCGGATCAAAGCCATAGGACTCATAGACCGCACTGATACGCGACAGCATTTCGCGCTCGGCGGTCAGCTCCGCACCGAGCCGGTCACGAAATCCGCGCGGGACACGCGCCTTGGGCCGGAAGGTTTTTTGTTTCTTCGCCATAGGGCGGGAAATAGCCGATGCCGGAGAAAGGGGCAATGCGCGGCGCTATTCTCCTGGCGCCCAATCGACCAGATCGACCCGCTTGATGATGACGGGCTCAAGCGGGACTTCTTCATCAAACGGCCCGCCCTCGCCGGTGGCGACCGCGCCGATCGCGTCGGCGACCGCCATGCCTTCGACCACACGGCCGAACACCGCATAGCCGTAAACCGGCAGGCCT
>JAJFFW010000048.1 GCA_021776435.1 Parvularculaceae bacterium
TGTACTGGGACATTGAATTGCACCCGTCGACGACCCCGCTATTCCTGCAACGCCTCAATAAAAGCTATTGGTTTTGATGGAGGAACTTGTCCCGGGGCTGTTGGTCAGAGACAGTGTCTGTCTCGCCGGCTGAACGCTAACCCAGCTGGTTGTGGGGTCGTTTTTGAGGCGCGATCCGGCGGATTTACTCGCTTTGACGAGGAAGATGCGCGCGCACCCTTGATGCACGGCAAAAAACAGCGGCGCGGAATTGTTCACCGCGCCGCCGTCAAATCGCTGGATGACGTTATCGATCAGAAGACGTCGTAACTGCGGCGCTCGGTGTTCGTGGAGCATTTTTGGAAACGCACCCACAGCTTTGCCGGCGTCGATTTTTCGTTGGGCAGCGCGTCGCGCCAGGCGTCCCAGGTGGCGCCGAAGGCGGCCGCATTCGCCGACGTGCCCAGCCAGTAATAGGTGGTCAGATTTTCGGATTGCAACGGGGAGGCGACTTTCGCGTGATAGCCGAACTCGGCGCCCCATATGTTGAAGTCGGCGACGATCTGCATGTATTCGGCCATGGTGCATTTGCCGGTCATTTCCATGCCGATGACGTCCATATGCTCAGCCGACGCCGTCATCGGCGCAAGCATGCTCGCCGCGGCAAGCGCGGCCCAATATTGAGTTTTCATGATTTGGTCCTTTCGGTCTCTCCCCGATCCCCCGACCGGCGGCACACAACAGAACAAAACCAGAGTATTCTAATGAGGTTTTCCCGGGGGGACAAGAAATGGCTGTGCGCCCGGCATAAGCGCCGGGAGGAGCAATAATACGCGGGAGTTCCCCCTTGCGCGGTCGCCTTGATAACGCGCCGCAGGTCCGGCGGGCCGGAACGGCTTATATTGACTGCGGGCGCCGGGCATTGAGATAGACAATAGGGGTAATGAAGAGTGGTCGAGGCATGGGGAATCCGGCCGATTTTACCTATTTGTGGCTGCGGAGCAGGAGCCTGATGTCGTATATAGGGAAAAGAAACCTTGCAAAATCTTTCGTCAGAGCACACATAACGGGTGCACCAATGATTTTTAGCCGTCTTTTAGGCCTCTGTACCAAGCTTACTAAACTTCTCTAAAGACATCGGTTGCTTTCTATTCGGTGTCAGGCGCTGCCTGCCCGACAACGCCATGTCTAAAAAGGAGATAAGAATGGCTACAGGAAAAGTGAAATGGTATAATTCGCAAAAAGGTTACGGATTTATCGAGCCTACAGATGGCGGCAAAGACGTTTTCGTCCACGCCACCGCACTTGAAGCGGCTGGCCTGCGTGGTCTTTCCGATGGTCAAGAAGTTAACTACGAGTTGACCGAAGATCGCGGCAAGATGTCCGCAACGAGCCTCAAGACTGACGGTTAAGCTTCGTTTAGCTTAGGTTAATTGACTATTTTGAGAGGGGTGACTGTTTTAACATTCGCCCCTTTCTTATTTGTAATTAAGGTGTTGAAGAATATATCTGAGGGCTGACATCAGTTTACTGCTGGCCTTGATGAATTGTTTGAAAGGGTCGCCGCGGAAAATGAACGTGCCGCGGAAAATGAACGTATAGTCTGTCGCCAGGAATGATGGAGTCGATTCGCACGGAGGAAGACATGGCCAAGGGTCAGAAACGCAGCACCCGCGAGAAAAAAAAGCCGAAACAAATCAAGCCAAAGAAGTCTGTAGCGGCGACGGCGGCGCAAAAGACCGACGTCTTTCGCACAACAGCGCCTTCTAAGGGGCGCAGCCAAGGCAAGTAATGAGTGCAAATTTGACCAACCCCTCGATGGCCGGCGTCACCCGCCCGCTTAAGAGTTCACCGACTCGTGTTCGTGCTGACAGGGAGCGCGCGCAGGCGGCAGCTCTTGCTGAGCTTGAAACGGCAAGGGATGTTCGGCTCAAAAAATCCGAACGCCTACGTGAATTACGGCTAGCGAAAGAAAATGCGGCGCCTGTCACAGTTCTGAAAAAAGCACCCCGTTCGACACGACGGGTAAAGTAACGAACTCAAAGCCAAAAGAACGGTGGTTTGAGTGGGCGTGTTTTAGAGAGCGGAAGCGATATTCCGCTCGGTGTCTGCTTCTATTTTGCCTGTTCTCATACTTCTCTTGTTATGAAGTATGCATGTAATTATGTCTTTTAAGACATTGAAAATAAATTCTAACTGACGAAGTTACAATAATTTACATGAAGAATATTAAAGGTACCGTCGACCTGACCCGACATAAAACTCACAAATAGTTATCCCACACCTTTCGGCTCGTTCTATCATGCACTCCGCATCGAAATTGAAGGGCCCCGATGGCATGCAGTATTGCTCGAAATCTCAAATCAAGGACGCCGGTATTGGCTTGCAAGCTGATTTGCCGCGCGTTTATTCGCACGACGGCGCGAATCTTACTGGCGGGGGTTCGGACGTGAGGTTTGCGGAACCCCTTCGGTTTTTAGCGGCGGCGCAGTTGCTGGCGGATGGGGAGGGATTCGAACCCCCGGGACGCGCAAACGCCCAACGGTTTTCAAGACCGCCGCTATCGACCACTCAGCCACCCATCCGACGGTTCGCGAATGTAGGCAGCTTCGCGAAAATGACAAGCACTTCCATAGGTTCAAGTTGCTGGAGAGGCGCGAGTCACATAGCCTCCCAACAAACTGAGGATCGTTCCGCAACCGCATGAATGGCGCCATGGTAAACCGACCCCTAAAAATATCAGTACTCATGGCGCTGGTCGTTATGCTCGTTGGATGCGTTACGCCGCAATCGCAGCCGCGCCCCGTGTCCCCACAAGCTCACTATAAAGTCGGCAAACCCTATAAAGTGAACGGACGCTGGTACTATCCGCGAGAAGAGCCGGATTACGAAGATGTTGGTCTCGCTTCCTGGTATGGCGATCAATTTCACGGCCGACGCACCGCGAATGGCGAAGTTTTTGACATGACGCTGTTATCGGCGGCCCACACAACCTTGCCCTTGCCCTCGCTGGTTGAGGTGACAAACCTCAAAAACGGTCGACGCACGATTGTTCGGGTCAACGACCGGGGGCCGTTTGTAGGGGACCGGATTATCGATATGTCTCGCGCCGCAGCGAAAAAGCTTGGCTTTGAGCGCGAAGGGATCGCCAAGGTCCGGGTCCGCTATCTTGGGCGAGCACGGTTGGCCGCGGCCGCTCCAAAAGACCGTCGCCAGGCGAAAGCCGAGGCCGTAAGGCCGCTGCTTGCCGAGATGGTTGTTGATTCCACAGGGGAGGATGGATCAGAAGCGGACGCCCTCTCGCGTATTATTGCTGTGAGTGCGTCGGACCAGTTGACGGCTGGTGCGGAGGCTTTTGCGGTGGCGGAGACAGAAGCAGAGGTGCGCGACTTTAAAACGCCTGCCGGCATCGAGCCGGGATTGCTCATTGATGAGAGTCGCCAGAGTGACGCTTCCCTTAATGAGCCGAAAACCACGGACGCTTCCCTTGATCAGCCGAAAACCACAATTGCATTAGCGCCGGCGGAGTTGGATCCTGGTCGAGTGATCGAGGCGCTTTATGCCGTTCAAATCGCGGTGTTCTCTGATCTCAACAATCTGGAAGCCACCAAGATTGCGCTTGATGGTTTAGGGGTGCTGCGAATTGCGCGGATTGAGCGGCCGCAAGGCGTGCTCTATCGGGTTCGGCTGGGGCCATTCCAGGATCGCCAAACTGCCGCGACCAACTTGGCTGCGGTACGTGAAGCGGGCTATGGTGACGCCAAAATCATTACCATAGAACCGTAACGCCGTTTTCTGGTCCTCACGCCATAGTTTGATGGTTAGTTCACGCGCTAGGTTCAAAATTGCGACTAAAGGAGTCTGTGTCTTAGTTATGAAGCGATTATTTATTTTGTTTCTTGTCGTTTTTGCGTCTTTTTCCCTGGGTGTTTTTGCAAATGCCAATGACGCGCCAATCACAACTCCAGCTGGTTTTGCGTTGATTATGGACCAAAAGACTGGAGAGATCCTCTACGAGAAAAATGCCAGCACGCCGACAGCGCCAGCTTCTATGAGTAAGTTAATGACCGTGGCGATTGTTTTTGAACGCCTTAAGGTCGGTTCGCTGCAGCTCTCGGATCAATTTCACGTTAGCGAAAAAGCCTGGCGTATGGGTGGCTCGAAAATGTGGGTCCGGGTTGATACAGAAATTTCTTTGGAAAACCTTTTGCGGGGGGTGATCGTTCAATCCGGTAATGACGCGTGTATTGTTCTCGCGGAGAATATCGCCGGCAGTGAAGACGCTTTTGCTGACCTCATGACCAAGAAAGCCCGTGAATGGGGGATGAACGATTCAACATTCACAAATGCAACCGGTTGGCCCGACCCAGATCATAAAATGAGCATGCGGGATCTGGCCCTGCTGACGCGAAAAATAATCCGTGATTATCCGGAATATTATGAAATTTTTTCCGAGCGTGAATTTGTATGGGAGAAAATTCGACAATCAAATCGGAATCCTTTGCTTGATTCATTTAATGGCGCTGATGGTTTGAAAACGGGACACACAGAGGAGTCCGGTTATGGTCTCGTTGGCTCAGCTATCAAGAATGGAGAACGGCGAATCGTTGTCGTCAACGGTTTGGATTCTGAAAAGGAACGCACGATTGAATCACAGCGCTTGATGCGGATTGCTTTTGACGACTTCGCACAAAAAACGCTTTTCAAATCTGGGGATATTGTTGGGGATGCGCTCGTTTTTAAGGGGCAAGATAAATCTGTGCCGCTGATAACTCATGAGAGCGTCGAGCTTATTTTGCATAGATCCGCCAGCAGTGATATCGGCGCATCTGTTATCTATGAGGGGCCGATATCGGCTCCAATTTCAGAAAACCAGCAAATTGGGTATTTGCGCGTTGATTTATCCGGCGGCGACAGCCGTGAATACCCATTGTTTGCAGGGCGTGCCGTGAGAGAAATGGGCGTTCTCGGAAAGATAGGTCTGGCGGCGCGTACTTTGCTCATAAAGCCTGAGCACAAAGAAGAATTAACGGCCCAGTAAGTGGATCATTCAACCACCAAAAAGGATCTCGGTGCTTTCATCACCTTTGAGGGCGGCGATGGCGTTGGAAAGTCGACACAAATAAAATTGTTGACCGAATACCTCCGTCAGTCTGGCTATGAAGTTGTTCTTACGCGCGAGCCAGGCGGATCTCCGGGGGCTGAGCTTATCAGAAAACTCCTGGTGGAAGGTCCGGCGGACAGGTGGTCGCCGCTGGCTGACGCATTGTTGCTTTATGCTGCGCGTGAGGATCATCTCGAGCGCACAATAAAACCTGCATTAAAGCGTGGCGCCATTGTGATTTCTGATCGTTTCGCCGATTCAACAATGGCTTATCAAGGTATTGCAGGCGCTTTAGGACGCGACAAGGCGCGTGCGCTCTATGACCTTGTCGTCGCGGATGATGGGCCCGACCTCACCATTATTTTGGATACGCCTTCGGAAGAGGGATTAAGACGCGCAGTGACGCGCGGCGGCGACCAGCGATACGAGAGTAAGGGTAGCGGATTTCAAACCCGTGTCAGAGAAGCCTATCTTGAAATTGCCGCGAGTGATCCGGCTCGCTGTGTCGTCATCAACGCTATTGGTGAGATTGATGATATTGCTCGAAAAATCACGGCGGCTGTGCGCGAACGATTAGCGCACAAAGATAATGGCCTTTGATTATGGATGATGTTATCGCCCCTGAGGCCCGACAAAACCTGATTGGTCACATCGAGGTCGAGCGACAATTGCGCGCCAGTTTGGACGAGGGCGGATTAAACCACGGCTGGATCATTGCGGGGCCGAGCGGTATCGGTAAGGCCACTCTGGCTTTCCGCATTGCCCGCGCATTGCTTGACCCGAAGGCGTTGACCGATCCGAACTCGCTGGAAGTGCCTAGTGATGCGCGCGTTTTTCGCCTGGTCGCAGGCAGGGCGCATCCGGATTTATTCGTTGCTCAACGCGAATGGGATGAGAAGAAGTCCCGTTATGAAACCGAAATTCCAGTTGATAAGATTAGAAAACTTATCACCTTCCTGAATAGCACTGCCTCGGGAGGGGGCTGGCGTGTCGCAATCATTGATGCTGCGGACGATCTGAATCGCAACGCGTCAAACGCGCTTTTGAAGGCGCTTGAAGAACCCCCCGCACGTACGCTGATAATGCTTGTCGCAAATGCGCCTGGCCGGCTTATACCGACGATCCGTTCTCGGTGCCGACGTTTAAACCTACGTCAGATCAAGCAATCTGATATCGAACGGTTTCTCGATGAGGAAGGGGTTGCGACGTCTGATGACGCTCGGTTGATCGCTTCTGCGGCTCGCGGCCGGCCCGGGCGGGCGCTTCAACTGGCTGCGAATGACGGTGTTGAGGCGGTTGCTTGTGTGGATAGTTTTTTCCACGCCGCTACGAGCTCCGGCGATTTTGGTCCCATCGCCATGGCGCTAAGCGGTAAAACTGATCAAGGGAAGTGGGCTCTTTTTAAAGAACTCGTTCTTGAAAGATTGAGCGAAGCGGCGCGAGTGGGTGCGATGGGCGATTGCGGAGCGGCGCCGTTTTCTGGCGTTTGTGTCGAGTCCCTGCTTGACGCTTGGGAGAAATTATCATCGCTCAGCGTTGGCGGCGATGCGCTTAACCTTGATCGTTCACAGCTCATCTTCGCCATGGGGCGGGATCTGCGTTTGTCTTTAGATTACAGACTTACCTAAGGTTGATGAAATCACCATGCTCATTGACAGCCACGTAAATTTGCATTCGGAACGCTATGAGGACGATCTTTCTTCGGTCATAGAGCGCGCTCGCGCCGCTGGTGTTGCTGGCATGTTAACGATCTCTGATCGGTTGGAGTCAACAAACGAGATTATAAAAATCGCTTCTCGCTATGACTTCGTATGGAGATCTGTCGGCGTCCATCCACATCATGCGAAAGACCACAGTGACCTCACGGCGCAGATGCTGTTCGAACTTGCCGCAGACAAAAAGGTTATCGGTATCGGTGAGAGTGGTTTGGATTTTTATTATGAGCATTCCGACCGCGACCTTCAGGAACCTGTTTTCCGTGCTCACATAGAGGCGGCGCGTAAAACGGGTCTGCCGGTTATTATTCATTCACGGGATGCAGATGATGTCATGCAAACCGTCCTTCAAGAAGAGCAGAGTAAGGGCGCCTTTGTTCCGCTTTTGCATTGCTATACAGGGGGGGCCAAGTTAGCGGAAACGGCGCTAGGAATGGGCGGATATATTTCTTTCTCAGGCGTCGTCACTTTTAAAAACGCAGATGATGTTCGCAAAGTTGTTGAAGAAACGCCACTTGAACGGATTATTATCGAGACAGATTGCCCTTATCTTTCCCCTGTTCCTATGCGTGGGAGACGAAATGAGCCTTCGTTTCTGGTCCATGTCGCTGACAAACTTGCAGAAATTAAGGGTGTTGATCGTGAACTGATTGATCAGGTGACAACGGATAATTTCTTTCAACTCTTTTCACGAGCTGAACACATTGAGGAACAAAAGTGAGTGTGTTTTCGGATATACTGCGTTGTACAATACTTGGCTGTGGTTCGTCCGGCGGCGTTCCGCGCTTCGGCGGACCGGACGGAGCTGGCGAGTGGGGGGCGTGTGATCCCGGTGAACCAAAAAATCGTCGAACCCGATGTTCCATGCTCGTTCAACGCGCCCATTCACAATATGCATTTCGTCCGGATGCCGTTACATCCGTTCTCGTTGATACCTCGCCTGACATGCGACATCAGCTTTTAGAGGCGAAATGCGGGAGACTCGACGGTGTTCTTTATACGCACGAACATGCTGATCAGTGTCACGGTATAGATGATCTTCGCATATTTGCGTTAACAATGCGTCGACGCATTCCCGTTTATATCGATGAGGAGACTTCTGGAGAATTGTTACGGCGTTTCGATTATTGTTTCGAACAAAAGCCAGGAAGTTTTTATAAACCGATTTTAGATCGAAAAACCATGCCGCCAAATGGTGATCCAATTTCAATTGATGGGCCGAGTGGTCTTATTCAGGGGACATCATTTTTGCAATTCCATGGGGGCGTCAATTCTTTGGGGTTTCGATTTGGAGATATAGCGTATTCAAGTGATGTCGTTGATCTGCCTGAAAAAAGTTTTGAGTTACTTGACGGCGTTAAAATATGGATCGTCGACGCGCTCCAATACAAGCCCCATGCAACTCATGCTCATCTTGATTTGGCATTGGAATGGATCTCTCGAGTGAAGCCGGAGCGCGCCATTTTGACCAATCTGCACGTTCACATGGATTATCAGACACTCATACGGGAACTGCCGGCTGGCGTTGAACCTGCTTATGACGGCATGACGCTTTGCACAACGGCCTCTTAAACCTGTCGGACCCGCGAAAAGTGAGGACAAGGGGTGTTTGTGTGCTGTAGTCTGTAATCAATCTCAGGGGAATGGCCAGCGTTAGAGCGAATGATAAAGCATGAACTTACAATATTATCCTCCGCAGACAGATCTTAGAGAGTACGTCCGGGCTTATTATTATTTTGCTACGGATAAACCGGCGCTGCAGCCGCTCTGCGCGGAGCTGGGCAATATTCGCATTATGATCCAAGGCGGGGGTAAGTTGCAATTGCCGAACAGCCATTCAAAACGCGTCAGCGATGCATTTCTCATCGGTCCGACGATGGGCGCTTATCGGGTCGAATCGGATGCGGGTATGCGCCTCTTTGGGATTGGTATTCGACCGCGTGGCTGGGCGACACTGTTTGGAATTGATGCTGCTGAAGCCGCCGACAGTATTTTCGACCTGACAGCACTTGTGGGATCGGCCGCCAGCCAGGTCATAGAAGAAATCCGCAATGCACCTGATTCTCAGGCTATGGCTTGCGCCACTGATCGTTTTCTTTCAAGGCTGCTCAATAATTGCAGGTTTGAATCCAGGGCTTATCCGTATGCGATCGAATATTGGTTGCTTAATTCTCCTGATTTCGATCTGGATGGGTTGATCGATATGATGGATTTGTCTCGCAGACAGACCGATCGGGTTGCCAAGCGGTTTTTTGGCGCCTCGCCAAAGTTTTTACAACGCAAATACAGAGCCCTCAGGGCCGCGGACTGGATCCGTTCGGCCAAGACGGACAGAATTGCTCTTGCCGGTTCAGCCTTTTACGATCAATCGCATTTTATCAAAGAGTTCAAATCATTCATCGGGGTCACTCCAGGTCAATTCGTTGACAATCAAGCTCAACTCATCACTGAAATTCAAGCGAGACGGCGCTTTGCTGTGGTTCCGCATCATTTAGCGAGCGTTTGATTCTGATGGAATCGTTCTGTTGTTGAAAGGATTTCATAGATGATGGCCAAAATCTCCTATCAGCTGGTCAATCGCTATTCTAAAAGCCTGTGTAATTGCCTTGGGGGAGGTCGCCTTATGCACCGCGACAATCCTTTGGGGGAGAGTAATGGTCGCTAAGGCTGAAGCGCGCTGGTGGCGTGTTCTTTTGCACCATCAGCGCGTACTTTTTTGCACAAAGTGCATATGGATGACTGTAGCTAGAGTGGTGGATTTGAAGTTCGTTGTGAGCAAGCTGCGAATTATGTAACGAACTTAAAATCCACCACACTAGAGCGTTTCCGAGGAAAAGTGGTTCGCGGTTTTCCGATTAAGGAAACGCGCAAAAAAGACTCTAGCGCTATTCCTGATTCAGTTGAAACCGGAATGGCGCTAGGACCGCGTAACCAGCTTCGCTGGTCAACCAGTCTTGCGGTCATTTACCGAGCGTAAAAGTGTTTTTTCAGGAACTCTGCTTCCTGCCGAAAGTAAAAAAGCCGGTTCGACAACTTGCGCCATCCGTGGCCTTCATCTGGCATAAGAATATAGGGCGCCTCTACGCCGTTCGCGCGCAGTGCACGGACCATCGTTTCTGTTTCTGCCTTATTGATTCTCGGGTCCATGGCTCCGTGCGAATAAAGTACGGGAACATTTATCTTTCCAGCGTTTCGGATGGGCGAATTTTCGGTATAAAAATCAATCCATTTCTGTTCACGGATATCGCCATATTCGATGAGGTCTGAGGCCTTGAGAGCAGGCGAGGCGACTTGAAGTCCAGTGACCCAATCGCCAACCCCGAACAGCGAAACGCCAGCGATAAAGGAATCAGGATATTCGCCTAGAACGGCGTTGACCATATAACCACCATAAGACCCACCCTTAACCGCGGCGCGGTTTGCATCGACACGGCCGTCCTTTTCGAGGAAATCGAGCATGTCAATAAGATCACGAACACTGTCGAGGCGCTTTTCCCGATTGTCGAGCGAGAGATAACTGCGCCCAAATCCTGTTGATCCGCGTACGTTTGGTTTGAAAATCGCTATGCCATGCGCCAGATGAAACTGGCTTACTGGATCCCAATTGGCGCGGGATTCGCCTGTTGGTCCGCCATGCACCACAAAGAGAACTGGCGGTTTTTCGCTAGAAGGGGTGTTATCCGGAAGATAAAGAAGACCATGCAGCATGACCCCGTCGCGCCCTGGAATTGTTAAGGCTTCCGGTTTGATCAGCCGGCTTTGATCGAGGCCCGCCATCGTGGATTGATATATTTTTTCGACATTGCGACTTTTAAGGTCCCAAAGATAAATATCGCCAGGTGTCGTATGGGACGAAACCTGAATGCTGATTGCTGGAGCGTCGGAAGCGCAGGATAGGTTATAAATGCCTTCAGGAAGTTCAGGTGTTTTTATCATCCGGTTACGGCGTAAATCACGAACTTTCAAAATATCCATACCATCCGCATTTTCCGCCCATGTAAGATAACGCTCGGCGCAGATGTTGATTTTTTGAACATCGCGATCTGGTGTTGCAATTTCAATGAGCGCTCCGGAATCGATGTCATATTTTACTAAAGCCAAGAAATCTCGGTCGTGATTTGTTGAAAAATAAAAAGCATCGCCTTTATCAGTCCACTGGAAAGACTGACCGCCACCCCAACCACTCGAAAAATTAGCCATGCTTTCCGGTTTAAATAGTGTCGTTAAGACGCTGCTCTCGACATCGAGGAGATAGAGATTATCTGAATCCTCGCCGACAGCTTCCGTCACGATCAGCGTCCCGGCGGTTGGCGACCACGCATGGGGGATGAAGGAATATTTGCCTTCGAATATCATGCGAGATTTACCCGTTACGAGATCGGCGATATAGATATCGAAATCTTCGCCATTACGTTCAGTTGATGCATACGCGAAACGCGCGCCATCCGGAGAGAAGGCGCCGAATTGACGAAATCCGCCGGATACTGCTGGCAGCACCAATCGTTCTGACTGTCCGTCTACAGAAACGAGATAATAGGATTCCTGTTCGTTGCCGTCATTGTCCGCTCCGTAGAGAATCCGTTGGCCAGATGGCGTCCATTCGAAAAATGTAACGCCGTTGCCGAAAGTGATTTGTCGCGGCTGGCCGCCGTTAACGTCCAACATCCAAAGCTGGCGGGAGCCCGTATAGCTTTGAAGAAACGCAACATGTTTGCCGTCTGGGGACATTTTTACGTTGAGAGCGCCGCGAGCGAGTAAAAAACGCGCAATATCGGGCGGTTGTTCACCGGCAAGACCGACGGAGATCTTTTCATCACTTGGTGTAATTGGTTCCAAGCTTTCTTGGGCCAATGTTCGAACCGTTATGAGAACTGCGCTCAAACCCAAAATGATCCCAAATTTTATCTTCGTCATATCTGTTCTCCCAGCGAATTATATTACCGTCGCAACAAGCGCTATTGTCGTCAATCTGATTTAATTACACCGGTGTCTAGAATATGCTGGCTCGGAAATGAGATACAGGCCGTCGTTTCTTGTGGGGGGGCGTTCTCTGAAGATATAAACAAAGACTTGGAAAACGACTTACATCGGCCGTAAATATCTCCATGGCGGTTAAGAGCTATTGGAATAGGCTATTTTTTGATCCAATCATGACTCAATGTTAGAATTTGCGACAATGTAAATTGTGCGACAATTTTATATCAGCCCGGGATTGGTGTTGAAAGCCCGCAACCCATGCTCATCTACGCGATTTGAGACCTGCAACCCTGAACAAGGGGCACGAAAATTTCCCAATTGTTGGTTTTAAGAGGAAAAGAGATCGGACTCCTGTCTTGCCCCCATATACGAAGAGAGTCCGGCGTCCACAAAATTCTCGGTATAATTTCATCGAATTTACGCTTACAAGACCAAAGAACGACTGGTTGTGTTTGTGTAGATTTATTTTATGGAGAGATTGATGCGCGTTATCTTAGCAGCATTTGCATTGACACTGACATTTGTCGAGACGGCCTTGGCCGCCGACAAAGTTCCAGGCACCCTTAAGAATACCGATGTCTTTGAACTGGAATATGCCGCCGATCCGCAAATCTCCCCTGACGGTAAGTCGATTGCATATGTGAGGCGATCGATGGACATAATGACTGATAAGATGCGTTCAAATCTGTGGGTGGTGTCAAGCAATGGCGGCGACCATCGCCCCCTGCTCTCGGGCACAGAGAATTACTCAAACCCGCGCTGGTCAAAAACCGGTGACCGTTTGGCATATGTGTCGGCTGTCGAGGGTGGCAAACCGCAGCTTTTCGTTCGTTGGAAGGATACCGGACAAACAGCGCTTTTGACGAACCTGCAAGAGGCGCCCCAAGCAATAAGCTGGTCACCTGATGGTGACCAAATTGCGTTTTCGATGTTTGTCGCAAAATCTTCTGATCCTCTGGCCAAAGCGCCAACCAAACCGGAAAACGCAAAATGGGCGCCGCCCGTTAAAGTTATCGACGATTTGATTTATCGCGCGGACGGACAAGGTTACTTGCGTTCCGGACGTACACATATCTTTGTAGTGCCGGCGGATGGCGGGACGCCACGACAATTGACGGACGGCGATTTTAATCATAACGGGCCTCTTAGCTGGACGGTGGATGGAAAATCGGTTTTGTTTTCAGCCAACCGCGATCAGGACTGGGAATACGATCCGCAGGAAAGCGACATTTGGGCGGTAAACGTCGGTGACGGCGCGCTGAAACGACTCACCAATCGCAAAGGACCTGATCAAAGTCCCCTCGTCTCTCCCGACGGTGCAAAGATCGCCTATCTAGGTTACGATGATAAAAAGATGGGTCATCATAATACGCGACTTTATGTGATGAACCTTGACGGATCTGGCAAGCGATCAGTGGCTGCGAAGCTTGACCAATCAGTCAACGCCATTTCGTGGGCGGGTGGCTCAAAAGCACTTTATGTTCAATATAATGATCACGGAGTGACAATCTTAGGCCGCGTGACTCTGGATGGAAAATTAACACCGATCGTTCGAGATATTGGCGGTACTTCCCTTGGTCGTCCTTACACAAGCGGATCGTTTTCGACTGCCAATAATGGCGCTTTTGCTTATACGAGTGATCGACGTGATAGGCCAGCTGATATTGCTTTCTCGACGGCCTCTGGTCGGCCGGTAAGGCTTACGCAGCTCAATGAAGATCTCCTTGCGCATAAAACACTTGGCGAGATCGAAGGTCTTACTTGGAAGTCTTCCGCAGACGAACAAGACATAGAAGGCTGGGTCATCAAGCCGCCAAATTTCGACCCTTCTAAAAAATACCCTTTGATCTTGGAAATTCACGGAGGGCCATACGCTGCTTATGGTCCGCATTTTTCGGCAGAGCTTCAGCTTTATGCGGCGGCGGGGTATGTCGTTCTTTACACGAACCCCCGTGGCTCGACCAGTTATGGGGACGACTTTGCAAACCTAATACAACATAATTATCCCGGCGAAGATTATGATGACCTCATGTCTGGCGTCGATGCGTTGATTGCCAAAGGGTATATTGATAGCGATAATCTTTTTGTAACGGGTGGGTCCGGTGGGGGCGTACTCAGCGCCTGGATCGTCGGTAAAACAAATCGCTTCCGTGCCGCAGCCGTCGTAAAACCCGTCATTAATTGGGCGAGCTTTGCTCTTACTGCGGACATTACGCCCTTTGTTCTTCGCTACTGGTTTAAAAATGCACCATGGGAAGATGCAGATGAGTATTGGAGGCGTTCTCCGTTGTCTCTTGTGGGTAATGTTACGACACCAACAATGCTGATGACGGGCGAAGCGGATTATCGAACGCCTAGTTGGGAGGCGGAACAGTTTTATCAAGCGCTCAAATTAAGAAAAATTGATACGGTCATGGTGCGTGTGCCAGAGGCTCCTCACTCGATTGCCCGCCGTCCTTCAAATTTAATCGCCAAGGTTGATAATATTCTTGAATGGTTTGAACGCTATAGAACGGACCCGGAGCAGTAGAGCGCGGAGCGAAAAGTGTGCTAAGCTTATCGCCTTAAACGATGTAACTACTATAACTTAGAGCAAAATGCGTGAGTTGCATTTTGCTCTATCGGTGTCCGGGTTTATAATCTGCGGTCGCCTCAGCGAGTAAGGCATTCATTTCCATTGGCGGCGATTTCCATTCTTCCGCAACGAAGAGTGGCGCCTGGTCGGCGAAATGCGGCGAGGTTTTGTTCATCGTCGCGGCGCCAAATTGGTGAATCGTTTGGATGTCCACTTTACCATCCGGCGACCAGTCAGCCACTAGAATGTATGTGTCTCCGGCAATGGCGGTCAGGGCTCCCTTGCCTGCATCGCCGAGCGCATAGATCGCTCGTAGTGTATCGGGACCGCCATCAACCGCCAAATCGACATCCCCTCGTCGCAACCGGCTGACCTCTCCCCATGTAGGGTTGATGCGCCCAAAGCCTTTCTTCAGCTCAGCAACCGATTCTTTTAAGGCTTCCAGAGGGTCTGGAGTCGGGGCGTCATTTTCGTTGAGAAGAAAGCCAAGAGCTTTTTGACCAGTAATAATTGCGAGTGGGGCAGCGTGATCATCGATTGCAGCGGATCCGCTCCAATTTTTTAAAAGCACCCGCGCATCATCGAGCGATGGATCATCAGCCATCCTGATAAGGGGATCTAACGATCGCACAAATTTCATCAGACGTGAATTGGGCGCATAAAAATGATCCATCTTGTAGGCAATGAATTCTTCAGCCGTGATTTGCTCGTCTTTTCCATAAAGGGATTGAGCGCGAAGAATTCGGTTCGTAAGGCGTTGATCAATTCCATAATGGAGAGGGAAATCTGATGATTTCGGATTGTCTTGGTTGCCTGAGGTTTGAAAAGGCGAATTATTGGAGTTCAGGACGTAACCGGACGTGGGGTCTACGACCTGAGGAACGATGTCGAAAGGCAAAAACCCGTCCCAGAGCAGATTTGAATCGTCACCACTGACAGTTTGTGACCAGTCAATGGTTTCTGATCGCACAGGAATTGCAGCATTATGGAAATAGGCAATATGTCCCTGACCGTCCCCATAGACGACATTAAAGCTCGGTATAGCAAGCATTCGCATCGCGTCGCGCCATTCATCCAGAGTCTCTGCGCGGTTCATTCGATACCATTGTTCGACGGCGCGAATATCTCCGGCCCCGGCATAAGAAACAGCGTAAACACCCGTGTCTGTGACGAATACTGGCCCGTGTAGAGAACGTCGTGCTTTCCGTTTGACCGGCAGACTGAAGGGACCGAAAAGCTTTACACGCAAAGAGACGGGTTTCGTTTCAAATTCGCGCCATTCGCCGTCCATGCGATATCGCGTCGGGTTTTTTTCGTTATCGACGACGAGTTTGAATATATCGACAAGGTCGGGTTTGTTGACTGTGAACGCCCAACCCAGTTTTGGCCCTGCCCCATGAAGAATGATTGGGGCGCCGGGGAAGACGCCGCCAATCATGTCCCACCCCTCCTCCGATTTAACGCGCGCCTCATACCAGGCGATGGGGCCTGTAAAGGGTTGGTGGGAATTGACCATCAGTCTCGTATGGCCGTCGTCAGAACGTGATGGAGCGACAGCCATAGCATTCGAGCCAAGTTCTGCTAGAGGATCGAGTTTCAGAAACGCCTCACGGGCATCATTGGCGGATTTCTTGGCCGCGCCATTGTTCTCGAACAGTTCAGTGAGACTTTCATCCAAGCCGTAAAAAAGTGGAGTCCGTGCGACAAACCCCGCAACGACATCTTGTGGGGTGACCGGCGCAATACCCTGCGTACACCGGTTGGTCGCCTCTGCGCACCATAGATTTATCCCTGCGGCATAGGCTTCGAGTAATATTTTGGTCTTTTGGGAAAGGTCAGTCTCATATTTAGCGACAACATCATTTGTCACACCCAAAGCGGCGGTAAGATAATCGATGACGGCGCCGTCCTTGCCCGTTCTGAGAGCCAACTGTCCACGAGAAAACAGCAAGACGTCTTCAAATGTGGACCAGTCATCCTCGGCATGTGCGTATGCCAGTCCGAAGGCGACATCGGCATCACGCTTTCCATAGATATGAGGAACGCCAAAACGGTCGCGTATAATACGCGCGTCATACTGCGTGGCGATCTGTTGGGCCTTCTCAACATCAAAAATCCCTAGGGATGGCGTCTTCAGGTAAAACCCGACGGCGAGCACCACTAGAAAAACAACTATGGCGAGCCCAAGGACAAAACGGTTCATCAATGTCTCCTCGTCGTTTACCAGGATTACCTCGCTAACAGGTTGAGGCTAGCTGGATTCTCTTGCAGATGATGCGTCACCATTGATTGACGGGCTTACATCGGCGATAGATTAACACAGTCACCAAGGGGTAGGATAACTATGTTACAGACCGCACCAGCTCTGGTTTTTCTCTTCGCAGTAAGCACGGCTGCGAACGCTCAAGAAGGGCCAGTGTCGCCGAAATCTGATCCTTATTATGCCGTTGGTCAGGAAACTCTAGCGAACCGAAAAGCGGTAAAGCCGATCAAAAGACGCGCGAAAAACGTTATCCTGTTCGTCGCTGATGGCATGGACCCGACAACTGTCGCCGCTGCGCGTATTTTTGACGGCCAAACACGCGGTGAGCCGGGAGAAGAGAATTTCCTTTCTTTTGAGCGGTTTCCCCATATCGCGATGTCCAAAACCTATACTACCAACGCCCAAACACCGGATTCAGCAGGAACAATGTCGGCGATGGTCACCGGGGTCAAAACCAAGTCCGGCGTGCTGTCGGTTTCGGACGCCGCAGCGAAGGGCGACTGCGCGTCGGGGCTCGACGCCGAAGTGCTGACGCTCGGCGAGCTTTCGGAGATGGCCGGCATGGCGACGGGCGTCGTCTCGACCGCCCGCCTCACCCATGCGACGCCAGGCGCCGTCTACTCCCATTCCGCCGAACGCGGATGGGAGTCCGACGCCGACCTCCCCGCCGAGGCGGCCGAAGCCGGGTGTCGCGACATCGCCCGCCAGCTCATCGAATTTTCTTATGGCGACGGCCTCGAGGTGGCGATGGGCGGCGGCCGCTCGAACTTCCTTCCGGTCGAGGCGGCGGATCCGGAAAGGGCCGATGCGACCGGCAGGCGGCGCGACGGCCGCAATCTGGCGATCGAGTGGACCGAGAAATCGCCGGCGCATGTCTATGTCTGGAACCAGCAAGGTTTCGACGCGGTCGACCCTGAGACCAATCCGCGCCTGCTCGGTCTCTTTAACGGCACCCATATGCAGTATGAACTGCAGCGCCATCGCGACCCCGCCGGAGAGCCTTCGCTCGCCGAGATGACGAGGAAAGCGATTGAAGTCCTGTCTCATAACAAAAACGGCTTCTTCCTGATGGTCGAAGGCGGGCGGATCGATCACGCCCATCACGCCGGCAACGCCGCGCACGCTCTCAAGGACGTGCAAGCTTACTCGGAGGCCGTTGCAACAGCGCGCGCCATGACCAGCGAGAAAGACACCCTGATCATCGCCACCGCCGATCACGGCCACACCCTCGCCTTCCAGGGGTATCCGGCCAAGGGCAGCAATATTCTAGGCCTGGCCACCACAACGGGCAGTGGCGACGACAGCTATGCATCTGCAGGCGACGGTAAGCCCTATACGACGCTGGTTTACGCCAACGGGCCTGGCTCAGTGTTCCACGGTGACCACAGCGACGGTCGACCGGCGCCGAGCCCGGAAGAAGTCGCCGATCCTTACTATCTCCAGCAGGCGCTCATCCCCAGCGAGTCGGAAACCCATGGCGGGCAGGACGTAACGATTTACGCTTCGGGTCCCCGCGCCTATCTATTTGGCGGCGTCGTCGAGCAGAATTATATTTTTCACGTCATTGATGACGCGCTGACTCTCACCAAGCGCGCTGGTGTCAGATAGATATCGGGATCAATTGGCGGATAGCGAAATTCATATCTTTGGCCGCGATCCGGTCAGCCGATCCTGGGTCCGTTCGGTCGGTCGTGGGCTCAAGAAGAAATG
>JAJFFW010000049.1 GCA_021776435.1 Parvularculaceae bacterium
GAGCCGGTTAGGCGTATTTGATCGAATATTTTCCAACCTTTCTGCGCAAACGGACGTTCCCGAAACATTGATGATCGACGCCTCTCACCTCAAAGCCCACCGCACAGCATCCAGCCTGCTTAAAAAGGGGATGTTCCCCGCCATATCGGGCGAACAAAAGGCGGCCTGAACTCAAAGCTTCATGCTGTTGTTGATGGCGAGGGCCGACCCCTGATTATGTGTCTGACAGCAGGACAAACCAGTGATCATATCGGCGCCAAGCTGATCTATCCGGCGCTGCCGGAAGGCGCAAAAACGCTCATTGGTGATAAAGGCTATGACAGCGATGAATTTCGCCAAGCCCTGCACGCCAAAGGCATTCAGCCGTGCATCCCACCACGCAAAGGACGCCGTTCCCCTGCAGATTTTTGCAAAACGATCTACAAACAAAAGCACAGAGTAGAGATCATGTTCGGCAGGCTCAAAGACTGGAGGCGCGTCGCAACACGTTATGACAGATGCGCCCACACATACTTCTCAAGCATTTGCATCGCAGCAACCGTCATCTATTATCTCAATCAATGAGTCCTGAGCCTAGTCTGAATGACGAGTGTTGATAAGATGCGAACCCCTTCAGTCTCCCTACGCTCGACATCTTCCCCGTCCTTCGAGGGCCGCCAAGTTTTTCAGTTTGCGCGCCTTCGCGCGGAGGCGCGACCTCAGGATGAGGCGGGGGGAGATGCAGCAAATGACTATACGGTCGGACGCAATGTGTGTTATGTAGAAGCTGTCATCGTATTGTCGCAGTGCGTTTCTTGTCCCCCCTCCGTTACGGTCCGCCATTCCTTATGACCCCAACCTACTTCACCATCTGTTCGCGAAACTACCTCGCCTATGCGTTGACGTTGCGCGCTTCTCTATTGGCGGCGTCACCGGGGGCAGCGTTTACTATCTTTCTCGCGGATGAGCCGGTGGAGGGGGACGCGCCATGCGACAACATCATTCCCGTGGCGGAGATTGGCCTACCCGACCTGCGAGACATGGCGTTTCGCTATACAGTCATGGAATTTAATACCGCGATCAAGCCCTTCTGTTTTGAGTATCTGTTTGACCGATGTGGCGCTGAGGTGGCGATTTATCTTGATCCGGACATTCTGGTTTTCAAGCCGCTCGATCATATAACATCGGCTCTTGAATCTGGTGCGGAGGCCGTGTTGACGCCGCATGTTACGGCGCCCCCTGAGGACGACGGTAAGCGCCCGGACGCGCTCGATTTGCTCAGGAGCGGAACCTACAATTTAGGTTTTGCCGCTTTTGCCAACAAACCAGAGGCGCGGGCGTTTATACGCTGGTGGACCAAACGTTGCGAGACAGATTGCGTTTGTGATCTTTCCCGTGGGCTGTTCGTTGATCAGAAATTCGCCGAGTTTGTTCCGTCATTTGTCGGTCGCACCGAAATTTTACGCCATCCCGGTTATAATATGGCTTATTGGAATCTCACGCAGCGCCCGATCGATCGGTCTACTGATGGAACTTGGACAGCGGCGGGAGAGTCTATGCGATTTTTCCATTTTTCCGGGGTGGTTCCGGGTGACGCAAGTATTTTTTCAAAACATCAAAACCGCTTCACGCCGGAAATGATTGGGCCTGCACGCGATCTTCTACATGATTATCATGCGCGACTTGAAGCGAATGGTTGCAGGCAATGGGCGCAGGCACCCTATGGTTTTGCACATTTTAATGACGGGACGCTTATTCCGCCTGGGGCGCGGCGTGTTTATGCGCGGAGCAAAGATGTGGGAGAATTTGTGGTGCCGTTTGAACCTGCCTATGACAGACTCAACGCGAAAAGCCCAGATGTCGATCAAGATGCGCGTGCGCCTATAACCGTTTTCATGGAGGAGATCTGGCGTGGGCGGACGGATCTCCAGCGGGTATATCCGCTTTCCTCGGCTTTGGGCCGTCGCGGCTTTCATCGCTGGTTTGTCGTAAATGGCGAAAGGGAATGCGGTGTGACACCGCCCTTGCTTGCCCCGGCGCGTGATGGTGGTGTTGGCGCAGGGTTAAGTGCGACACGCAAGGTTTTTGGGTTTCTTCCGAAACCAGTACGAAATTTCTTGCGGAGAAGATTCTTATCAAACCCCTCAACGCCACGCCGGTAAAGGCGTAGAGACTGATTTTCGGAGAAGTTATCCGACACTGTCGTCCCCGAGATATGCTTCCAGGATAGTAACTGTTCCCGGAGCGCATCAATGCAAACCTCGTCCAAACTAGGCCTTTCTTATATTTTGCCTCAACGGGCGCAAAAGCATGTGACGGTGAATGAAAGTCTGCGCCGCCTTGATGTTGTGGTTCAGACGAGTGTGATTTCTGCGACAACCTTGGTTCAGCCTGTCGCCCCAACTGATGGCGACGCTTACATTCTCCCAACGGGTAAGACCGGCGCCGTGTGGGCAACTCTTTTACCGACCTGAATATCGCTGCTTGGCAAGATGGCGCCTGGGTGCAGATCGCACCCATCGCATATCGAGGCGTCGAAATTATCTTTCTGTTTATGGAACGTCCAGGGTGTCGGTACCGATCTTGACTTGATCGGACCAATTGCATTTTCTGGACAGTTCATTACTTGCGATACTAATTCAGTTGTGCAAATCGTTAATCTTGGATTCACAGGCGCCGCAACTAACAAAAGATTCGATGTAAAAAAAGACGGAATCATCGACACAAATGGATCTGATCCATTAACTTATCTGCCTGGCGATGCCTTCGGAACAGCAGAAAATGCGACAGGCGGATATTATGTATGATTGCTTGTTCAAGTTGTTATATGGCCGTGACCGGCGCGGTCCTCTATGTCTCCGGCGAGATTGGAGGCTCGATCCACAGCCGTTTTCCGATAGTGCAAAATTGGCGCAGGGTTACTAAACGGGATGTGTTGGCGTGCTGTGTCCACTTTGGTTGGCTCCCACATTTGTCTTCCCCCCGTTTTGTTGGTCATTGAATGGGGTGTTGGTTTCGTGAAATACACCCTATTCGGGCAGGTGGCTCCATTTGTTCTCACGCATGAGCAATCCGCATTGCCGATTTGGCTA
>JAJFFW010000050.1 GCA_021776435.1 Parvularculaceae bacterium
TCACCGTGAAAAAATATGTCCCGCCCGGAACCAAAAGCCTTCGATAGTTCGGCATATGGCCATGTTGCCAAAGCCAGCTTCTCCGGTAAAGATAGATGGCGGGTATCGCTAACGCTCAACCCGCCCTACGCGGCGATAGCCGCATGCTAAAGTGCCTCTAGCTCGCGATATAGAAAATCAAATACCATCTTGATACGTCGGCTGGTCTTTACTTCGCGGTGCGCCACAAGCCACATCGGACTGATAATCAGGCTCATATCCGGCAGTACACGCTCCATATCAGGTTCCGAATCGCCGATTATTTCCAGAACAGTCACAATGCCGATGCCGCTTTTTGCAAGCTCCCACTGCACGAGGTGACTTTCCGCCTGAACGGGAAAATTGCGCCGGGTGAGATCGAACCCCAGACCCTTGAGATAATTTTGATAGGCGCCGGTATCATCGAAATCAATAAAGTCGGCGCGGCATAGATCTTCCTTGGATTGAGGATAACCGATCTTTTCAAGATATCTGGATGACGCGTATAGATGGCTCGGTAAATCACACACCTTTTTTGCAATCAGATCGGGTTGCGTCGGTTTATGAGCGCGATAAGCGATATCTGCTTCGCGACGACGTAAATCGCTTGAGCTGTTTGATGCGATTATTTCAACATCGATTCCTGGTTCTTGCGCACGTAATTTTTGAATGATCGGTGGCAGCGCATGTGCCGCAAAAATTTCGCCGACGGAAATACTAACCGTCCCTTCAATTGACTGAGATTGTCCGGATGCAGTCAATGACAAGCGGGTTGCAGCATCACCCATAGCTCGTGCGTGTTCGATAAGCTCAAACCCACTTGGCGTTAAAGAAAGCCTCCCGCCGACACGTTCGAACAGGGCCACCTCAAGTTCATCTTCCAACGCTGAGACTTGCCTGCCAAGTGTTGGTTGCGAGATGTTCAATGCGCGCGCGGCGGCTGACAAAGACCCTTCTTCGGCAGTAACGAGGAACGCCCGCATTCGGTTCCAATCAAACTTGACAGAATTCCAATCCATTCATTATTGAATAAACAAAATGCAAAATCTGTCAATTTTAAATCTTTTCTGCATGGTTATAATGGCTAACGGGGCAGTAAGCGCTTCAGGAACGATGTGAATCAAATAGCTGACTAAAAAAGGTGTTGTCATGAATAAAGCTAAGAAGCAGTCGCTGGAAAATTTCCAGATACCGATAACGGTAAAATTGTCCCTCTTATGGGCGTCACTGATGTCCTTATATATCTATAATGACTATTTTATTTTGTTTATGCCCGGTACGATTGAAGGTATGTCGGCTGGCTCAATGGGTCCGCTTGGGGATGTAACGGACATTAAGATGGTTGCAGTTGCGACTGTGCTTGCAATTCCAGCTAGTATGATTTTCTTGTCATCGGCGTTACCCTCGCACATTAGCCGATGGTTGAACCTGATTTTGGGGTTCATTTACACCGTAATTGCGGTCCTGACCCTCTTTGGATCCCCTCCATTTTACCAAATGATTGTGTCTCTTGAAATCGCGGCCACACTTTTAATCATCTGGTACGCCTTGCGTTGGCCAAGGCAGATTATAGTTGAGTAAGGAGAACTTGCGATGAAGTTTACTCAGCAGTCAGACCTAATATCTGCCTCGCAAAGCCCGGATGTCTGAAACTCTCTCTATAACGGTCGTCCTGAAAGTTATGCTCACCGTTGATTTTTGGCGAATTTTAGCCTATCGGTCAGCCGCCATTGAACGGCAGTTCTACGCAGAATTTCTGGCGCCCGGAGGTTGGCAATTTGCGACAATCTTAACTGTGCGCTACCCAGCCGCCCTCACCCCTCCAAAATATCCATCACTGAAAAAATATCCTTGTCGCCACGCCCGCACATATTGAGGAGCAGAATTTGATCCGCATCCATCGTTTGCGCCTTCTCCACGGCGTGGGCGAGGGCGTGGGCAGGCTCAAGCGCCGGGATAATGCCTTCAAGCTTCGAGCAAAGCTGAAAGGCGGCGAGCGCCTCGGCGTCGGTCGCGGAGACGTATTTGACCCGCCCGGTCTCGTGCAGCCAGGCATGCTCCGGCCCGATGCCGGGATAATCGAGCCCGGCCGAGATCGAATGCGCATCGGTGATCTGGCCGTCATCGTCCTGCAACAGATAGGTGCGGTTGCCGTGCAGCACGCCGGGCCGCCCGCCGCTCAGCGAGGCCGCGTGCTTGCCGCTGTCGACCCCCAAACCGGCTGCCTCGACGCCGATGATTTCGACCCCAAAATCATCGAGGAAGGGGTGAAAAAGCCCGATCGCGTTCGAGCCGCCGCCAATGCAGGCCATGAGGCAATCGGGAAGCCGGCCTTCGGCCTCGAACATCTGGTCTTTCGCCTCGCGCCCGATCACCGACTGAAAATCACGCACCAGTTCCGGGTAAGGGTGCGGGCCGGCCGCGGTACCGATGATGTAGAAGGTATCCTCGACATTGGTGACCCAGTCGCGCAAGGCCTCGTTCATGGCGTCTTTCAGCGTCGCCGTGCCGGAGGTGACCGGAATGACCTCCGCCCCCAACAGTTTCATGCGGAAGACATTGGGCTTTTGCCGTTCGACATCGGTCGCGCCCATATAGACGACGCAGGGCAGGCC
>JAJFFW010000006.1 GCA_021776435.1 Parvularculaceae bacterium
CCTTGCCACGCTGAATGAGCGAGAACAACACATTCTCACCGAACGACGGCTCAAAGAAAATCCGGCGACGCTTGAAGAGTTGAGTCAAGTTTACAATGTCAGTCGTGAACGCGTACGTCAGATCGAAGTGCGCGCCTTCGAAAAACTGCAAAAGGCGATGAAACGGATGGACCGCGACGCGAGGGCGCCGCGCGAACTTGAAGAGGTTGTGGATTAAGCGATAGGGGAGTTCGGTCTACTTTGCGGATGCGCTCTAGGGTCTGTTGAGATTCATCCAATGTGTCATCCCGGAAGCCAATTTTCCCCAAATCTTTGATTTGGTTGGCGAATTGAGCTATCCGGGATCCAGAGCGGCGTGCACGGAGCAAGCTGTCCTGGATCCCGGATCTAACAACCGTTGGCCGAATTCCTGTGGAATTCGGACGGTTATAACAGCCTGCCCCGGACTTGATCCGGGGTCCGGGATGACACGAGTTCCGGGTTTATGAGCCGATGCCTTAACCCGGAAACGCTTCAGCTTTCGCCGATTGCCCCGCCTTGCGCCTTGCCCGCGACGCCCCCTTCGCTTATCTCCTCACCATGCCGGCTTTTGAAGACATCAAAAACGATTTCGCATTTCTCGAAGACTGGGAGGATCGCTATAAATATCTGATCGATCTCGGGCGTTCGCTTGAGCCTTATCCGGAAGAATTGCGCAACGATGCCCATAAAGTACGGGGGTGCGCCAGCCAGGTCTGGCTCGCCACAGAAAAAACTGGCGACGGCGACGATAGTGTTATCACCCTTAAGGGCGACAGCGACGCCCACATCGTCAAAGGTCTCATCGCGGTGTTGATCGCCCTTTATTCAGGACGCAGCCCGCAAGCGATCGCCGACACGGACGCCGAAGCGGCGCTCGCCCCGCTCGATCTTTCTGACCATCTGACGCCACAGCGCTCGAACGGCCTCGCATCCATGGTCAGGGCCATTCGCGCAATCGCCGAAGAGAGCGTGAACGCTTAACGGCTTTACGCCGCACAAAACGTTGAAAATTGATGCGGCGCTGTACGCCGATTGGCAGTGTGGTGGTGATATTTTTGTGCAACATCTCTTCCATATGTTCAATTTGAGCATTGAAGATTGGGCTGTCGCGCCTGTCTTCAATTGAATGACAGGCGTAGCTTGCGGTCGTCCGATCACGGTTGAATTCCAATGAGATGTCAGACAACGATAACTGCCCGATCACGTGGGACAGATACATCGCCGTCTGGCGCGCCAGCGCAACCTGCGCCCGGCATCGGCTTGGCGACGTCATTTGATTAATCGGGACGCTATAAGCGTCGCACACGATTTCCATTGCCAAATTGGCGATAATCGTCCGCTCTGTCGCGGTGAACGCGCCACCACGACCTTTCGATATCCACATGGGCGACTCCAACGCAACAAGTTCCATATGGAACCGATCACCCCGGTCGAATGATAAAGCTGGAACAAAAGGCGTGGATAACTTTCCTCAACGAATTTACGGAAGAGGACGGAAGAGGACGGTTGAGTAGACTGAATAAAATTCGCGCCAGTTACGCGATGAAGGTAATAATCAACACGGCGCCGAGAACGATCGCCGTCCAAAGCGCCATAAACCCTATGGGCCATGACCGCGCGAGTTGGCCTTCGGGCCCATGAACCAAATAAATTCGTCCGATAATGACTTCAACGCGACGGAAAATAACGCTCCACATTACGTTCCAAAGCGCCCGCGTCGCGCCGGCAATCCACGCCAATAGGTTGCGTCCCGGAATGCGGTAAAACCAGTCCGTGTCCAAATTGACCGACGGCACTTCGGCTGGATACCACTTCCACGCGATTAAAAGCGCGAACGCAAGTATTGCGAACAACAAAAGTTGAAGCTGTTCAATGATATGCCACGGCGTATAGGGCTCATAACCAGCAATCTGATCTTGATAAGGCAGGAGCGCATAAAGCGGCTCCGGCCAGACGCCAATGCCGATACACAACACCGCCGCGACCGACATCGCCGCCAGCATCATCGGCGGGGCCTCTTTCACCCGCTTACCACTGTCATGGGCAAAGAACGTGAAATAAGGGATTTTGATCCCCGCATGTTCGAGCACGCCCGCCGACGCGAACAACATCACCAGCCAGATCCAGAACATGTGCTCTCCGGCGACCCCATCAATGATCAAGCCCTTGGTCACAAAGCCTGCAAAGAACGGGAAGGCGGCAATCGACAAGGCTGCGATCATGCAAAATGTCATCGTCAACGGCATTGACTTATAAAGACCGCCAAGGTCGGTCGCTTTCGATGAACCTGTTCGATACATCGCTGCGCTGAGCGACATGAAAAGCAGGCTTTCAAAAATAATATTACTGAATGCGTAGCCGACCGCGCCGTTCATCGCCGCTGCGGTGCCGACCCCGATTCCGACCACCATGAATCCCACTTGGTTGTTGATCGAATAGCACAAAACTTTTCTGAGATCGTTTTCGATGAGCGCAAAGAAGATCGGGAACAGCGTCATCACCGCGCCGATATAAATCAGCTCATGGGTTCCGGGGAAAGCACGCGCCAACGAGTATACCGCCAGCTTGGTCGTGAAGATCGACAGCACGATCGTGCCGGACAGGGTTGATTTCGGATACGCGTCCTGCACCCAGTTATGGAGAAGCGGGAACGCGCACTTGATGCCGAAGGCAAGGAACAGAACAAGCCCTGAAATTTTTATCGCGCCGCTGGGGTCGCGCAATCCAATCTCGCCAAAGGCGAACGAGCCGGTGTCGCGAAAGACTAAAACCACCCCGCCCAATAACAGAACGCCCGAGAGAACCTGGATCGCCAGATAGCGCATGCCTGCGAGATAAGTCGATCGTGTTCCCGGCGCCCAGACAAAAAAGACCGAGGTGATCGCCGCAAGCTCCCACCACACAAAAAGTGTAATCATATCGCCCGCCAGCACCCCTCCCAGCGCAGCAGCCGGGTAAGCGATCGTAGCAAAACTCTGTGCACGGTCTTTTTCGTGCCATGCATAGATTATATTCAGTGCGGCTGCGATATGAAAGACGATCCCGAAGAGCCGCGCCAGGCGATCAACGCGTACGGTGGTCAGTGTTTCGCCAAACAATGTGACGGCGCCGAATTCGCCAAGGCCGAGTTTGTAAAGCTGAAAAGCGCTCGCTGCTACGAAGGCAAGCATAAAAACACGGCGCAACGCCGACGGTACAAATATGCACAACACCGCCCCGACCGTCATAATAACGGCCGGATTCACGACAAGCGCGTCGATCAGGCTATTCGCGCCCATCATAGTAATCCTCCTTACGGCCGACAAGTTTCCTCAGATGCTGACCGGCGAGCACGATGAACATGAAGGCGAGAAAACCATAGAAAGCGAAGAAGACCGGAAACCCTTCAACCTCGAAATGCGGATGCGGGTTATGCCAGGCGCTGACCATGCCTGCGCCTGCCGCAAGCGCACAGGCCGTGAACAGCAGGACGAAAACCGCACGGATAAAGCCGGGCCGGTCGGCCCAGCCTTTTTCGTTAGAGGCTCCGTCCTTACCATGAGAGGAATGTGGATCAGACATTATTTTCGCCCTCTCTGATCTCGATTGTCATGCCCGGATTTATTCCGGGCATCCAGAAAGACAACCGCCAAGCCTGACGTTCTCGAAAGAGCAACCAGTCTGGATTGCCGGGACAAGCCCGGCAATGACAAGAGAGAGGATGTTTCACTCCCGTCATCACCCACCCCCGGTCAGCGGCAATAGATAATCGTAAAGCGCGCCCGCGAAAAAAAAGAGAACAAAAGCCCCGGTCGCCGTAATCACTGGTGGAAGGACACACCACAGCGGGGCTTCTTTCAGATTGCCCCATTGAATAAGAGCGCCCCCGCCATTCGCTTCATGAACGCCTTGCGGTTTACCGGCTTCCGGCGTGGGCGCCATATAGAACGCCATAACCGGTATCGATAGTAAATAAACCACATTCAAAATGGAGGAGATCATCAGTACCGCGATCATCCCTAGCTGATCGGCGTCAGCGGCGCCCCACATCAATAGAAACTTTGGCCAGGACCCACCCATTGGCGGCAAGCCGACGATCGACATCGCGCCAATAAAAAACGCCCCGAAGGTGATTGGCATCACCCGGCCGAGGCCGCGCATCTCGGAGATATTTATCTTTTTGGTCGCCACATAGATCGCGCCCGCGCACATGAAGAGCGTCATCTTGCCAAAAGCGTGCATGGCGATCTGCATCGCACCGCCCATAACGCCCATCGACGTCGCCAGCATCGCCCCGAGCGTCACATAGGAAAGTTGGCTGACGGTTGAATAGGCGAGTCGCGCTTTGAGATTATCCTTATGCATTGCAATCGCTGATGCGAGAAGGATCGATCCGCCGGCGATCCACATAAAGGGCGTACTCGCCCCGGACTGATGCAAAAAATCGGCGCCGAAGATGTAAATGGAGACTTTGAGAACGGCAAAGACTCCCGCCTTCACCACGGCGACCGCATGCAGGAACGCCGAGACTGGCGTCGGCGCAACCATGGCGTTCGGCAGCCAGGAATGGACCGGTATTAACGCCGCCTTGGCGATGCCGAAAACATAGAGGCCGAGCAACACCGGAACCAGCGGACCGGCGGCGTCAACATGGCCCGAGAGAATGCCGCCAAGAGTGAAATCGACCGTGCCTGTCAGCGCATAAGTCCACACGATCGCGGGCAATAAAAGTCCAATCGATGCGCCCATCAAAACGCCGAGATAGATCCGTCCGCCCCTTCGCGCTTTGGCGTCGCCCTTATGGGTGACCAGCGGGAAGGTCGACAGGGTCAGGATTTCGTAGAAGATGAACAGGGTGAAAAGGTTGCCCGCATAGGCGACCCCCATGGCCGACGCGATAGCGACAGCGAACGACATATAAAAGCGAGTTTGGTTTTTTTCATTCCCGCTGCGCATATAGCCAATGGAATAGAGCGAATTGACCAGCCAGAGCGCGCTCGCCAACAGCGCGAACATGGCGCCTAAAGGCTCCGCCTGAAAAGCAAGCGGTAATCCGTCGATCACTTCAAACAGAATATAGTCTGGCCTTTCTCCTTCGCCGACCGAAGCAAACACTGTAATCGTCAGCACGAGGAGCAGCCCGCCAGTCACGAGCGTTACTGCTTCGCGCAGGTTTGGCCAACGCCCGAACAGCCAGATCAAAACGACGCCGATGAGCGGCAATGCCAAAGACAGAGGAATGGCGAGACTGGGGGAGATCATGGCCGGCCTCCGATGACGAGCACGACCTGTTCCCTCTCCTTGGAAAGGGGAGGGATCGCATATGAGCGCTTTAAGACTGAACCACAGTGCTTGCTGCGCGCTCGGACCTGTTCCCTCTCCCGCTGGCGGGTGAGGGTGAGGGTGAGGGTGAGGGTGGACCGTGCTGCGACATGGCGGAGAGTCGGTTCAGTTTCGCGCGGTGCGTCGCCCTCACCCCCGGCCCCTCTCCCGCTGGCGGGAGAGGGGAGAGTCCCGTGCAGTGAATTCGACGCAAAGCGTAAGCCAGGAGCCATATGCGATCGCCCTCCCTTTCCAAGGGAGGGGAAAAATCCGGCGAGCATGGCGCGACTGAGACTGACAATCGCCATCACCGCGCCCCTCCAACCGTCATCAACGCATCGGCAGCCGCACTCGCAATGCCGCCGGTCAGGTCGGTCTGCAGGCCGAAATAAACATTCGCGGCAACCAGCACCCACATCGGGATCAACATCGACATCGGCGCTTCTTTTATCGGCGCGCTTAACGGCCCGCTCTCGGGTGGTTCGCGAAGGACCATCATCTCAATGATCCGTCCGATATAAATGAGCGAGATGAGAGAACTCGCGACGATGAGAAAACTGACCCCCCAGTGGCCAACTTCAAAAGTCGCTTTCAGGAGATACCATTTGGAGATGAACCCGACCGTCGCCGGTGCGCCGACCAGTGACAGGCCGCTCAAGATAAAGGCCCCGGTCGTCACCGGCATGCGCCGGCCAAGACCTTGAAACGCTTCGTTCGCATGACTGCCCAGACGCAACACCACACAGGCGACGCTCATGAACAAGGCGCCCTTGATCAAAGCGTGGTTAAAAACATGTACGAGCGCAGCGGCAAGCCCTGCTTTCGTCCCGAGGGAAACGCCGAGCAGCATATAACCGATCTGCGCCACCGAGGAATACGCCAACATGCGTTTGACATCGGCTTGAAAGACCGCGACCAGCGACGCGACGAACATGCCGATGACGCCGAGCGGCAACAGCACATAAGCAAACGTCGCCTGCATGAACGCAAAGTCGGGACTGAAAATCGAATAGAAAAAGCGCACCAGCACATAGACCGCCACCTTGGTTGCGGTCGCTGCAATAAAAGCGGTCACCACTGACGGGGCATAGGTGTAGGCGTTCGGCAACCACAAATGCATCGGGAACATCGCCGCCTTCAGGCCGATGCCGACAACGATAAAGGCGAAGCCCGCTTCAATCACGCGGTTATCCTGCCCGGCAAGCCGCAAATGCAGGTCGGCCATGTTGAGCGTGCCGGTGGCTTGATACAGCAGACCGATGCCGATCACGAAAAACGTCGCGCCGATCGTGCCCATGACGAGATAGTTGAACGCCGCGGTCAGCGCCCGGCGATCGCGGCGCGCACCCATCGCGACCAACGCATAGGTCGACAGCGAAGAGATTTCCAGAAAGACAAAGACATTGAAAGCGTCGCCGGTGATCGTCACGCCAAGCATCCCGGCGAGACAAATCTGCATGGCGCCGTAAAACAGCGAAGATTGACGATTGTCGGTTTCTGAACGGACGCTTTCATAAGCGAACGGGAAAACGATCGCCGCAATGCCCGACACCAGAAAAAGGACCAGCGCATTGGCGAGATCAATGCGGTATTCGATACCGAGCGGCGGCGCCCAATCCCCCAGATGATAGGAAACAACGCCGTTGGTCGCGACATTATGCAACAGCGCTGCGCTGGCGGCGAAGGTCAGCCAGCTTACAATCGTCGCCCATGCCCAGGGTACGCGCCCTTTCGGCAATAGCAGCGTCAGCGGCGCCGCGATTAATGGCGTGATGACTGGAAGCACCGGAAGTTGCGAGATCAAGCCGCTCATGCTTGCCCCTCGGCCGGAACGCCGAATTCCGCAATGTGGTCGGCGGCTTCCAATTCATCCTCCTCAATTGTTCCGTATGCCTCACGCACCCGTACAGCGAGCGCCAGCCCCACCGCCGTTGTTGCAACACCAACCACGATAGCGGTGAGGATCAAGACATGGGGCAGCGGGTTTGTGTAAATAATCGCCGCCGCATCGGTGACAGCGTTGACGCCATGCCCAGCGGCGTCGGCGATCTGGCTGGCGGCGTCGGCGTGTCCCGCGCCTGCACTGTCTGGCGAAGGATTGAGTTCAAAAGCCGTCTTCGCCTCATCCATAAAACTATTGCTGATTTTACCTGGCTCAACGTGAAGCGATGGCGCCGCTCCGGCCTCGGCGTCACCCCCGACGGGCGGGGAAACCGAAAGATCGTTTGGTTTCATCTCGATGGCGGGATTGGCGATCTTGTCGTGCAGACCTCCGCCTTGGTCACTCAAGGTCGCGTTGAGGTCGATCACTGGGTTTGCGCTAGACCCGTCTTGTCCGGAAAGATCAGCCGCAGCGGTGTCGTGCCCCGCGCCCGCCGCCACGGCGCCATCGGCGCCTTTATGGGTGTCCCCGTGTTCGTCGCCATGACCGCCAATCAGGATCGGCGCCGTGCCGCCAACGATCTTTCCGATCGTGATATAGAAGATGAACACCGAGGTCTGAAACAAATTGAGACCGACAACCTTTTTCACCAGATTGCCGCGAGAGAACACAATATAAAGACCGGTCATCATCAAAATGATGACGATCCAGTAATTATACCGCTCAAGGATGAATTCCAGCGCCATGCCTGTTCCGGTCACCAGTGTTTGGGGTCGATTTCAGGCTCACGCCCGGCGAAGTGATAAAAGATCGTCAGCATTGTCGACGCAACCGCCATACCAACACCGAACTCAACCAGCAAGATACCCAAATGCTGTCCAGCATGATGGGTCGATGCCGGCGCCAGCGCGTCATAGCCTAGAAGATTCCCGCCCAATATCATCGTCGCGACGCCTGTCCCGGCATAAAGCATGAACCCGACCACCATGCCGACGACAAGAAAGTTTTGCGGCAAGGCGCGTTTGGTGGCGTCAAGCCCGAAACACAATGCGTGCAAGATAAAAGCGACAGAGAAAATAACACCGGCCTGAAACCCGCCGCCTGGTCCATAATCGCCGTGAAACTGTACATAGAGCGCAAACAACAAGATCGGCGCAAACAATATTTTGGTCGTTACCCGGAGGATAAGATGTTCCATCTCACTCCCCGTCTTTCGGATCGCCAACCGGCACATCATCGACCGGCTTGCCGCCACGCACACTGCCCGCCCCGAGCAGCAACATCACCGCCACACCGGCTGTAAAAATCACCATGGTCTCGCCGAGCGTATCAAAGCCGCGATAGCTCGCCAGCACAGCGGTTACAATATTCGGCACGGCGATCTCGTCGGGCGTGCGCTCGACATATTCCTGACCGATCGACACATTGGCAGGCGCATTTGGGTCGCCAAAAGCCGGCATGTCGATCGTCGCATAAAACAGCACCGACCCGACGGCGAAAACGACAGCGAGCGCCACTGGGGCGCGATTAGAAATGACAGGTTTTTCACGACGGCTGGTCAACAACATGGCGCCAAGCATCAGCACGGAGGAAATACCGGCGCCCACAGCCGCTTCGGTGAACGCCACATCGACCGCATCGAGCGACACGAAGAACGCCGCCGACAGCAAGCTGTAAATCCCCGACAACATCGCCACCGCAAAGAGATGGCGTGATTTCAACATGGTGAAAGCAACGAATATGAGCATCGTCAGCAACGATAGGTCGAGCAAAACGATCGGTGTCAGTGTCGGGACGAAATCGTTATTCATTCCGCGTCCTCTCGCTCAAGTTCAGGTCCCAACATTGGTTTCAACCCCACAACCCACGCCGCATGCGCAATTGCATGAGTCGCTACGGGACTCGTAAAGAATAAAAAGGCGCCGACAAAACCGAGCTTAACGACGGTTATCCAGTTGGGCGCCTGCAACGCCATGCCGATCAGAATAAGCTCGGCCCCGGCCGTATCCGTCACCCCGGCCGCGTGCATCCGGGTGAAAAAATCCGGAAACCTGACCATGCCAATCGAGCCTGTAAGCACGAACGCCCCGCCAGTCAGGAACGCCGCCCAGGACAGCACGTCGCGGATGAGGCCGAGATCGATCATTGACGGTCCCCTTCGCCAAACACCGGCTTGACCGCCGCCGCGCCGTCCATTGAGACCGCGAAGGTCCGGTAGCGGAAGAATTTCAAAATGGCGATGGTGCCGACGAAATTGATCAGCGCGTAAAGCAGGGCAATATCGAGAAAATCCGGACGTCCAGAAAGAAAGCCCATCGAGCCAAGCAACAATACTGTTTTGGTGCCAAAGCTGTTACCGGCAAGAACCCGGTCATAAAGCGACGGCCCGGCGCAAGCACGGATAAGCGCGAGCGCCATTGCGATGACAATCGCCGCAGTGGCGGCCCCGAACATGCTCACACGGGCCTCCGTTCGATTTTCACGACTCTGTCGCCCATATCCGCGAGCGCCGCTTCATCAGCAAGGTCTTGCGTCAACGCATGGACTAAAACGCTGTCGTCACCGAGGTCGACGCTGACCGTACCCGGCGTCAGGGTGATGGAATTGGCGAAGATGACACGCCCTACGCCGGTCGTTTGCTTTGCCGGAACCCGGATCATCTTTGGCGAAAGTTTCGGCTCCACTGCCAGCGCCTGGCGCGCAACCGCCAGGTTAGCCTTGCCGATTTCAATAACCAGCCACAGGAGATATCCAAATATGCCGAGGAAGACGCCGCCGGGAGCGCCCTCAGGGTCGAGCATCCCGGCGCGATGCGCCAGCCAAACACACAAGATGACCGACGCTGCACCAAATCCCAGCAATAAGGGCTCATCGAAATAACCCGACAATAGGAGCCACAGCGCTGCGAGCGCAAATCCGAGTATGATGATCCGCTGCATGCGCCCCTATCCGCGACCTGACCGACCTCAAAAACCATTCACTCAATGATCATCGCCCTTGAATGCGTCAACGCATCCGAGTTCCGCCCGATTCGGCGCGGCGACAAAGAGAAGGCCGGAAATCTCGCAGATTTCCCACGAAAATCAATGCTGTTTACAGGATCGTTTGTTTTGGATTTGTTTTGGTCGCCGAAACCGTGGCTAGATGTGGCGCCTCAACAGGTTATTCCGGTTCAGGCAGGCTCCTGGGCCGTTTTCTACTCCGCTCATCCCGGCGAAAGCCGGGACCCAGAATTGAGTCCGCGCTGAATCCCGGCTTTCGCCGGGATGAGCGGGGGAAAATGCAAACACGCGGACGAACCGAACAACCTGTTGAGAGTCTAGCTAGTGTCCCGAATCCGAAGTTCGTTACATTATGCAGCACGCTCAAGACGAACTTCGGATTCGATAAGGACACTAGCAAGTTTATGATTCTAGTGTGGTTTTGGATTTGAAGTTCGTTGTGAGCAAGCTGCGAATTATGT
>JAJFFW010000051.1 GCA_021776435.1 Parvularculaceae bacterium
CCGCGGCGAACCACGTCAATTGAAGCAACCAGTGGCGAATATCCGGGTCAAGCAAGCGCTCTTCCAAAATACCTATCGTTTCTTTTTTTGCTCATCGTACGTTTCACCATCGCACGACATCAAGTTCAAATCGCAATTCAAAAAATCGACCTTGCAGATACTAAACGGCGTAGCGTTAGCTACATCCCTTCCGCCTTTGCGGTTCTCCAGAAATACAGCGCGAACAATGTAACGGCGACAGGGATCAATATACCGAATTCATCGAGCCAAAAGTTTGTATTTTCGGTCTTAATCGTTATCGGCGTAAATATTTTTTGGATGTAGATGTTGTGGGAGGAATGGAAAATTACTGCGGGCCATACGCTACCCGATTTAAAAGTGAAGTAGGTCATAATAACCGACATGCTCACGAGCGTTACTGTAAAAGTTGTCATTTGGAATAGGAAGTTTCCACCGCCATAATAGAGGACGATCGGCCAATGCCAGAGTGACCAAATCAGACCACAGACGATGGCGGCAGTGCCAAACGGGAGCACCTTTCTAAGTTCCCAAATAAAGAACCCACGCCACCCTATTTCTTCACCCAGAACCGTAGCGGCTGCCTTGAAGAACCCTATTGTCCCCAGCAAAGCAATCATTACAGCCGTGACGTATACAGTTGCGCTGCTATCCAATCCTAATTCGCGCGACCATTTTTCAACTGTCGATGTGTTGATGACTTCACCGAACCCCAACATCCAGGCCAATCCATAGGCGATTGCGATATAGAGAACAGGTGTCAGATAGGCGCCGAGCGGATATCTCGATTTACCCCATTTCCATGGCATGGATGAAATGGTGCGACCCCTGATTTTCAACGTCAGGAATGCGGCGATAGCCGGGGTCCACATCAACACGCCAACATAGATGCTCGCTGGATTGAAATTCACAATTGCATAATGTGGGACTACGCTGAGCGCTGTGGCGAGGAGCACAAATATTGAGATTGTTATCCACGCGCTTCGCTTCTCACTGGATACTTGCGACATACAGGCTTCCTTTACTCTTCAATACGTGATCAGCATCGGGCATTGCTGTCGGATATAACATTTATAGAACATTTGGGCGTTGCGTCGATTGAATAAAACAGGTCCGTGCTCAATCGCTTTTGGCTGGCGTTCCCTGATGAAATGTCATTTGCCAATTGTCGTTTTCAAAACGCCAGAGCGATGATCGCAGCGTATCCGTTTCAACAATTTTGTACGTAACAAGGACAATTGTTGGCGCCAGCTCGCGCGCCTGGAAATCTATGACGGTGAATGTCTTGTTGACGCCAGCTTCTTGCATAAGGTCAGCGATGATGGATGATTTATCGTAAATCGCGCCGGAACTTCCGAACTCGACAAAATCATCCGCCAGCAATTTGCAGACCTCGTCTGCAGAGCATCGAATGGCGGGGTCAAGTAGGCGCTCCTCCAACCTACGCAATGTATCCGTCGTGGTTCTGCTTTTTATCATTGATCTACATTTCCCTCCGTCGCCTATTTGTGCGCAACAGAAAACGGCCGCCAATGGCGACCGTTTCTAAATCCTAAAAATTTGTGGTGGACTTTATTTCGCGCCTTATTTCGCGGACTTTGATCGATGGTCGACCTTCTCTTTAATCCTTGCTGATTTCCCGCGGCGTTCGCGCAGATAATAAAGCTTGGCGCGGCGGACTTTACCGCGGCGCACCACGTCGATGGAGTCAACCAAGGGGGAATAGATCGGGAAAACCCGTTCGACACCTTCCCCGAACGAGATTTTACGAACCGTGAAGCTTTCATTGAGCCCGCCGCCCTTGCGCGCGATGCATACGCCTTCGAACGCCTGAATGCGTTCGCGTTCGCCTTCGCGCACTTTCACATTCACTTTGATGGTGTCACCCGGTGAAAATTCCGGAATGGTCTTGTCAAGTTCGGCAATTTGCTCTTTTTCGAGCTCTTCGATGATGTTCATCGCTCGCGATCCTTATCGTTTTGGCGCCGGATAGGACCGCTTTCACAAAACCTCTTGAAGAGGTCCGGTCGTCGCGTGCGCGTTATTTCTTTCGCCTTTTCGCGCCGCCATTCGGCGATCTTCGCGTGATCGCCCGATAGCAGCACATCCGGGATAGCCCGGCCTTCGAATTCTCTCGGTCGGGTAAAATGCGGATATTCCAGCAACCCGTCCTCAAAGCTTTCCTCCCCTAGGGAAGAAGCGGAGCCCAATACCCCGGGAAGCAGCCTGACGCAAGCCTCGATCAACGCCATGGCGGCAATTTCACCCCCTGCGAGGACGAAATCACCGATCGAGATCTCTTCTACGTTGCGCGCTTCGAAAAGACGTTCATCGATGCCTTCAAAACGGCCGCAAAGGGCGATCAGACCTGGCCCCAGGCTGAGTGCTTTTGCTTGGGCTTGCGTGAGGGGGGTGCCACGCGGTGAAAGCGCAATAATAGGTCGCCCTGCGCGGTCAATGCTATCTATGGCGTTCGCCAGGATATCGGCCCGCATGATGAGGCCTGCACCGCCGCCGGCCGGCGTATCATCGATCGAGCCATACTTGTTGTCGGAAAAGTCGCGGATATTGACCGCTTCAAGCGCCCAATGGCCTTCAGACGCCCCGCGCCCCAGCACCGAGGCGTCAAGCGGTCCCGGAAACAGCTCCGGATAAAGGGTCAATATCGTCGCGCGCCACATAAGGGCTCAGATGGCATGGGAGTGGAGCGGGCGCAAGTTTCCGGCGGGCGAGTATCGGGAAATTTATCTGGGGGCGAAGGCCGCTCTCGCGAGGGCGCAACCACAGTGTAGGTCTGCTGGTTGAGCGAAGCCAAGGTAATCCGCAGTGAACCAACGATGCGCTAATGCAGAGTGTGGGGTCTCACTGGGTTTAGAGCCCTAACAGCGTATGGGCGCAACCACCGCAAGGTGGTTGCGCCCATCCCATTCATCCCTATCCGACCTAATAGCTGTCCATCATTTGGTGTGCGTTCTATTGTGCGGATCGGCATGTATGATGAGTTAAATAAACCTCTCTTTCTTCGGAACTTTCGTTCCGTGCAGGGCTGTTTTTAGCAGTGCGCGTAGTATCCTAAGGGGCATTAGTATCCACAAGGACTATGTAATTACACGTAGGAGGAATAGTCAACGGAGATTCGCGTTAACCAAGTTCACAATTTACGATTTGTTAAGGAAGGTTAACAAAAACTTAAAACGCACAGCACATCATGCTATTTTCATGCAGCAAACTGCTACGCGCGGCACTCGAAATGCTGCGTGTGCGAAAGAACGGCCAACATTGCCCTCTTCCGCACTTCTCTAATTACTGAAAAAAGGGTTAGCGAAAAACATTATGCGTCGAACGCATCCGCTAACTGGCCAAGCATTTTCTCTAACTCAGCCAGCTCTGTACGAAGCATGTCGATAGCATATTTCGTTTCCTCGTATTCTTCCGAACTGATTTTCGTTTTCATCTCATCGAGCTGACGCGCGGCGTGATCGATTTCACTTTTGGCCTCTTTGAACGCTTTTTCGGATGACGCCGATACAGTCGAGCTTGCGAAGTTAAACGCTATATCTAGAATAGCTTTCGCGCCCCACCCCTCTCGCGTTTCCGTGCGCGCGTCGGCGATATCGTCGATTGACTCTTCGATATCGGAGCGCGCATCAACCAATTCCTGACGAAGGTCTTCGATTTCATCTGCATCGAGATCAATGAGTTGCTGGAGGAGATCGTTATCCTTATCACCAAAAGTCAAGCCATGTGAGGAAATCGAAATATCATGTGCATCAGCAGTGGTTGGTATTACGGCAGTGGATGCAATCATGGCTGCGCTCGCGATGACAAGAAGGCTCAGTGGCTTAAAAGCGTTCCTGCCGCCAGCATGGAGAGTCCCGTTAAACATTTTCTCAATCCTTTTTCTCAAAGTGATATTTTTGCTCAGTATACGACGTATAGTTGAGCAAGATGAAAGCAAAACATAGGGTGCGCGTTGTTTTCAATTTATCTAAAAGCCTTCTTCGGGGAAGGTATTTCGTAACGCATATTGTACCTAGTCTTATACACTTATTGACGAACTAAACTAAGGCAACTGCGTTGCGATGAAGCGTTTGCGCAGAGCGTCGAACGTCCGTGTTGATCGGAAAAGTCTGGTTGTTTGAGGTTCGCCCTCACCAAATGATTGATTTTGTCAGACTCGTTGCGGGCGCCGTCGGGCGCAAAATGCATCATTCAGAATTGAGATGCAGGCGGTATGAGCCCGTTATTCGGCATTCCTGCCGGGCTCGTGGGGCTCGCCATCAGGGCTTTCTGACTTGGTTTCATTTTCGTCTTCACCAAGGTCTATGGCCTCGCGGCGCACGGTGATCATTCCTGCTGTGAGGTCGATGATCGGGATATTCACCTTGGTGAAAGGGATCAGGCGCAGCCCTTTCACATCGGGAATATTGCCAAGCTCCAGAAGGTCGCCGGCGCCGAAATTATAAACGCCGTGAACGTGTCCAATCGGTCCTCCGTTTTCATCGACTGCGCGAAGGCCGACGAGGTCGTCGAGATAGAATTCATCGTCGTCTTCGGTTGGGGGCAATCTATGGCGGTCTACAAACAGCGTCACGCCGGAAAGCGCTACGGCGTCCTCGCGACTTTTGATCTCGGGCGCCGTGACGAGAAGGAGGCCGGGTTTTGGGAAACCGAGAATCGTGAACGTAAATTGCCGCTTCCCATCTTCTGTCTCGAGCGGACCATAAGCGGTGATGCTCTCAGGGTTCTCCGTGTACGTCTTGACCTTAGCATGGCCTTTGACTCCATGGGCTCCGGCAAAAACCCCCAGGCACGTACGCTTCCTTTTTTGCTTCGCCTCCTTCGTCATGTCTTTGCATCCTCTTCGGGGTGGCCGGGATGAAAAAGGATCCCTCTCTCCGTGATCATGACAATCAAGAAGGCGGCCAGGCCAAGTCCCACAAAACCAGCGATAATCGGCGTTGTGGCGCCGTCATAGAGACGACCGACCAAGGCGCCGAATATCCCGGCAATGGTCGTTGTGGCGAACCCGTAGGCGGCCGCGGCGGATCCTGCAATATGGCCCATGGGCTCCATCGCCAAGGCGCTGGCATTGGGTCCGAAAAGGCCGAGCGAGAAAAAGCTGACACTCATAAATCCGAGAAAAATGAACAGATGATCGCCCATCGCCGCCGCCACTGCGAGATGGGTGATATTCATGAGAACGAAGAGAATCAGCGCGGTGTGAGAAAGTCGGCGCATACCAAACCGCCCCACGAGTCGCGCATTGAACAAACTCGCCACAGCGAACGAAGCTGCGACTGCGGCGAAAGCAATGGGAAAACGCGCACCCAGGTGAAAAGTTTCAACGAAGATTTGCTCGGAGGCGCTGATATAGCCGAACAGCCCGCCAAACATAAACGCGCTCGCCAAGGTGTATCCAATCGTCACGCGCGTGCGTGCAAAATCCCCATAGGCAGCGATCACCGGGCCTGGACTTAGGCGTACATGCATCGACTTAGGTAACGTTTCGGGTAATCGCAAATAGAACCAGACAGCGAGGATGGCGGCGTAGATGAGCAGAACCAGAAAGATCCACCGCCATGGGGCGGCGAGCAGCACAAGCTGGCCGAAGCTGGGCGCAAGAATGGGCGCAGCCATAAAGATCGTGACGGCGAGGGACATGACTTCGGCCATTTTCCGGCCCGAACACTGATCGCGTACGATGGCCATGGAGGAGACGCGTGCGGCTGCGGTCGCGACTCCCTGAAACCCCCGTGCGGCCAGCAGCAGTGCGTATGTTGGCGCAACGACGCTCAATAGAGAGCCTGCGACATAGCCCGCCAGCGCGCCCAAGAGCACACGTCGGCGCCCGAACCGGTCTACCAGTGGGCCGAACAGGAGTTGCGCGAGTCCGTTCCCGACGACGTAAACCACGATCACCAATTGACGGTCATTTGGGTGGGCGGCGCCGAGCTCGTCACTGATGACCCCAAGCGCCGGGAGCATCATATCCACGGCGAGGGCGTTCAACGCCATCACCGCTGCCGTGATCGCAACAAGCTCTAGATAGGGGATGTGAACGCGAGCTCCCGCTTGTGCTCTGCTGTATTTATCAACCTTCATCTGAGCGGGTTAGCCCGCCACGTCCGCCAAGGCAACGCGATATCGGGCATCAGATTGGTAATGAACGGGATGACGGGGGCGGAAAATGCTCTAAAACGGTCGTCTCGACACCCCCATTTTTTGCCGTCTGAAAACGAGCGCCATGTCAACCAAACCCAAGAATGACCTCCGGCTCTATCTCATTGATGGATCGGGCTATATCTTTCGCGCCTTTTTTGCGATGAGCCGCAGCCGCGAAAGTTTAACGAGAGCCTCTGACGGATTGCCGGTCGGCGCGGTTCTTGGTTTTTCCAATATGCTCAACAAGCTGCTCCTTGATATGAAGGATGAACATGACCCGACGCATCTGGCGGTAATTTTCGATCATTCGGGAAAGAGTTTCCGAAACGATATTTATAAGGATTATAAAGCCAATCGCCCACCTGCTCCTGAAGATCTGATCCCGCAATTTCCGCTGGTGCGTGAGGCGACTCGCGCCTTCAATGTGCCCTGCATTGAGATAGAGGGCTTTGAGGCCGACGACATTATCGCAACCTATGCGCGTCAGGCTGAAGCCTTGGGCGGTGAGGCTGTGGTCATATCGTCCGATAAGGATCTGATGCAGCTGGTGGGCGATAAAATCTCCATGTTCGACCCGATGAAGAACAAGAAGATTGGGCGCGAAGAGGTTATTGAAAAATTCGGCCAGCCGCCTGAGAAAGTCATCGATATTCAGGCGCTGGCAGGCGATTCCTCTGATAATGTTCCGGGCGTTCCTGGGATCGGTGTAAAAACTGCGGCGCTGCTGATTGAGGAGTTCGGTGATCTGGACACGCTTTTAGCGTGCGCCGGCGAGATTAAGCAGAACAAGCGCCGGGAGAATTTGGTCGAGTTTGCTGATCAGGCGCGGGTTTCCAGACAACTCGTTGAATTGCGCACTGATGTGCCGATCGTTGACGCAATCGATCAGTTACAAATGCGAGCCATTGACCCGGATACGCTCTTTCCATTTCTAGAAAAGATGGAATTCAGTCAGTTGCTTGAGCGCGTCCGGCGCGACCTTGTCAATGAAGGCGGTGAAGTCTCTCAGGCTTCCCCACCCCCATCTGGGGTTGGTGAGTATGAAACTATCTTCGATGAGAATTCTCTTCAGGCGTGGGTTGATGCCGCTTATGAGCGCGGGATCGTCGCCGTTGATACGGAGACGGACAGTCTGAACGCCATGCAGGCAAATCTCGTCGGCGTGTCGCTGTCTTTGTCGCCTGGATCTGCCTGTTATATCCCCCTCGGACACGGCGCGAAGGGGCTGGCGCTTGATGATGCCAGTGTTTCAAAACAAATGCCGCTTGATAAGGCGCTGGCGATTTTAAAACCGCTCTTTGAAGATCCAGCCATCTTAAAGATAGGACAAAACCTAAAATATGACGCTCTCGTTTTGTCGAAATATAACGTATGCGTTGCACCTTTCGATGACACAATGCTTATCTCTTATGCGCTTGATTGCGGGCGTGGCGGCCACGGCATGGATGATCTCGCCAAAAACTGGCTTGATTACGACACAATAAAATTCTCGGATGTCGCTGGGACCGGAAAAAACAAAAAAACCTTTGACGAGATTCCGATCGATAAAGCGGCGCAATACGCTGCTGAAGATGCGGATATCACATTGCGGCTTTATCACGTGTTGAAACCGCGCCTGGCGTCGGAGGGAAAAACCACTGTCTATGAAACGCTGGAGCGCCCGTTGGCGCCGGTCATCACCGCCATGGAGCGTGAGGGTGTGAAGGTCGATCCCAAGGTTTTGTCCAGGCTTTCAACAGATTTCGCCCGGCGCATGGCTTCCCATGAAGCCGAAGCCTATGACTTGGCGGGGGAGAAATTCAACCTTGGCTCGCCCAAACAGATTTCCGAAATTTTGTTTGGCAAGATGGGCTTGCCCGGCGGGCGCAAGACGGCAAAGGGGGCTTGGTCAACCAAAGCGGATGTGCTCGAAGAGCTGACCGTTGAAGGGCACGATCTTCCACGGGCAATTCTCAATTGGCGTGGTTTGGCGAAACTCAAAAGCACCTATACGGATGCGCTACCCGGCGAAATCAACCCGGAAACAAAGCGCATTCATACCTCATATTCGATGGCTGCGACAACGACTGGGCGATTGGCTTCTACGGACCCCAATCTGCAAAACATTCCCATACGAACCGAAGATGGTAGAAAAATCAGAACCGCGTTCATTCCGGAAGATGGCAATGTTTTGATCTCTGCTGACTACTCTCAGATTGAATTGCGCTTACTTGCGCATATTGCGGACATAAAGGCGATGAAAGAAGCATTCGCGTCAGGGGTTGATATCCATGCCATGACGGCGTCGGAAATGTTTAATGTTCCCGTTGAGGGGATGGACCAGGCGACGCGCCGGCGCGCCAAGGCGATCAATTTTGGCATTATCTATGGGATTTCCGCATTCGGTCTCGCCAACCAGCTCGGCATTTCACGTGGTGAAGCGAAAGAGTATATTGCGGCCTATTTCGAAAAATTCCCCGGCATCCGCCGCTATATGGATGAGACGGTCCTGAGCGCGAAAGCCAATGGGTTTGTGGAAACAATCTTTGGGCGGCGGACTTATGTCGGCGGGATCAACGACAAAAACCCGGCGATGCGTGGTTACGCTGAACGCCAGGCGATCAATGCGCCGATACAAGGCGCTGCCGCTGATGTTATCCGTCGCGCCATGATCCGTATGTTGCCGGCGCTTCGTGAGGCGAAGTTGTCGGCGCGTATGTTGCTTCAGGTCCATGATGAATTAATTTTCGAATGCCCGAAAAATGAGGCTGAGGAAACCTGCGCGTTCGTATCGAAAGTGATGGCGCGCGCCCACCAACCGGCGGTGGCGATCTCCGTGCCGCTTGAGGTTGACGCGCGCGCCGGCGCCAATTGGGACGAAGCGCATTAAATGAGTTGACCCCCCCCTGATTATGATCAGTGCGCATGGCGTCAATTCGTGCTACGCACCGGCCCATGCAAAATGGGTTTTATAGCCTTTTTGATACTGCACTCGGCCGTTGTGGGCTTGCCTGGGGCGGGGGTGGAATTCTATCTGTCAGCTTTGCGGAATCCGATGACGCGAAAACCCGCGCCAGTCTTATGCGCCGAGCGCAAGATGCGGTGGAGGTCACAAAACCGCCGGGCGAGATCGCGCATGTCGTTGCAGATATCATTGCGTTATTTGAGGGAAAGGCTCGCGACCTTTCATATGCGAGCTTAGACCTTACCGGTATCGCAGAATTCGATCGTACACTTTATGATTTGACGCTGGCGATCAGGCCAGGTGAAACGAAGACCTATGGCGATCTGGCGCGGGCGCTTGGCGATATCACTCTGTCGCGACGGGTCGGTCAGTCGCTCGGCCGCAATCCGTTTCCCATTATTGTGCCCTGCCACCGCGTTGTCGGCGCCGATGGAATGATGACCGGATTCTCCGCACCAGGAGGAACGGATGTGAAGCGGCGGCTCTTGAAAATCGAAGGTGCGCTGGGGCCGGATTTGTTTGACTTGCTTGAGTAAGCGGTTTTGCTCTGGTTTCTAGTTATCGATCCGTTTATCGCGAAAACCGTTGCACACATTTTGCTCGGCGCTCTAACCCCAAGGGCCGCGTCGCGGCGCTTCAAAGGGGGAAGGCCCGTCGCCAAGCGGTTGTGCGTGGCCCCTTCCTGCCATAGCCATCAGCTTGTCGATGCGGTTTTGCGTGGCCGGATGGGTCGAGAACAATTTGTCCCGTCCGCGTCCTGACAACGGGTTGATGATCATCAGCTGCCCGGTCTCGGGGTGGCGTTCGGCGTAAGCATTCGGGATTTGCGCCGCGCCTTGGCTGATTTTGGCAAGCGCTGAGGCGAGGTGCTCGGGCTTGCCGCAAATGTCGGCGCCGATCCGGTCCGCTTCATATTCTCGTGCACGGCTGATCGCCATCTGCACCAGCCCGGCTGCCATTGGCGCCAGGATCATGATCGCCAGCGCGCCGATGATTCCGCCGTTATTGCGATTGCCGCCAAAAAATAACGCAAAATTCGCGAGTACGGTGATGGCGCCAGCGAGGGTGGCGGTGATTGTCATGGTAAGCGTATCGCGGTTCTTTACGTGCGCCAGTTCGTGAGCCATGACGCCGGCGATTTCCTGTTCGCTCAGCATACGCAGCAAGCCGGTTGTCGCGGCGACGGCGGCGTGTTCGGGATTGCGGCCCGTGGCGAAGGCGTTCGGTTGATCAGCTTGAATAATATAGACCTTTGGTTGCGGTAAGCCCGCACGCGCCGCCAGGTCGCGAACGATGATTGCATACCGCCGGACTGCGCCTGAGGGGTGGGTGTCATCGACGGCCTCGGCTTTGTACATTTTCAAAACGATTTTATCGGCGTTCCAATAAGCGAAGACATTCGTGCCGACAGCGAACATTAACGCCAGCATCATCCCGCCTGCGCCGCCCAGCAGAAAACCCACGGCGCCGAATAACGCGGTGAGTGCGGCGAGCAGAATGCCCGTCCTGAAAATGTTCATCCCTGTGATCTCCTTTGACCAAACGTTTCATGGTTCTATATGTGATGTGCAGGAGGCGCTTCAATATGGCGAACGACGAGGAGTCGAAAGACGCGAAGGCGTTGGGAAAGCCCAGGCGGCGATTACCGGCGGCGGCTATTCGCGCCCTGGCGGAAGCGGAAGAACGTCGCCGCGCCGCCAAGGCAGAGGCGCTGCCGGCTGAGAAAGGCGGTCCTAAAGGGGGTGAGCCCACGCGGTACGGCGATTGGGAGCGTGGGGGTCGCGCGGTAGATTTTTAATCTCCTGAACTCGATAAAGAGTAGAGAACAAAACAAGAACATGATATAGTTGCAAATCATGATGATGATCCGCGCCCTATTGTTACTCTTAATCTTCGGGCCTTCGACGACAGCCGTGGAACTTCTGCCCGGACCCATTCCGGCCGTTGTTGAGCGCGTGACGGACGGCGACACGGTCAGAGTGACGGCGAAGATCTGGATCAACCAGGAGCTAGTCGTGTCCGTGCGCCTTGCCGGTTTGGACGCGCCGGAATTGTATCGCCCGAAATGCGATCGGGAAAAAGCTCTCGGACGTGAGGCGAAAGCTTTTGTCGAGACGTTTCTGGAAAGTGGGCGCGTGCAATTGTTCGATATTGAATACGGCAAATATGCCCGCCGTGTGGTCGCGCGTATTGAAAACGAAAATGGCGGCGACCTCGGGGCGGCGCTCATCAGCGCTGGCCTCGCTGCGTCAGGCGATGAACGTCATGATTGGTGCACGGATTAAAATAATATATTTCTCAGCAACGTTACCGGTAAAACGTTGTTTCGTTCCCAGTGAACGTCCATGGATCCGGTAGTTTTGAGCACGAATAAGCGTCACTTCGCGTTTCGATCCTCAGGATGGACGCGCCATTGCTTGATCTCGTTTTTTGAAGGAGGATGACTCCATTCACCAGGGGCCCTACGAAGTTAGTCCGTAGTCGTTCGTAGCAATAAACCTGCTCATCTTTGACGTTTCCGAAAGGTCGATTCACCCGGCCGGGGCCAGTATCGAATGTAAGAAAATCCTTGGAAGCGGCAGTACGTTCTTCGTTAAGCAGCGGGGAGAGTCCAATGAGGTCTGCCGTTAATGAGGGTAAGCGTCCGTGTAGGGCGAAGATCAACCGCTTCGGGTCGATAGAATCGGCTGAAAGCGCAATAGCGCTAACTTTGTTGGTAGTTGCGTTGTGAGAGGCGTCTGTAAACCATACGCCTTGCGCCGTGCCCGGAATATCGGTAACCGCCGTGCGACAGGCATTATCCCCTTTGGAGCGCCGCATACCCCACGCATCACCCAGTTTGTCGCCCCATTGTGAGCGTTGGTTTTCTGGAAGGTAATCAATCGCGCAACGTGCTTTTCTGACATCGGGTGTAATCGTATGAATGAGAGATGGCGGAGCGTCAAAGACGGCGGCGCTGGCATAAGGGTTGGTTCGATAGCGTTCCGGTCGTCCCATTGCAGCGGGCGCTGCGGCCAGGTCATGAAAGCCGATATCGAAACCGTTGGCTGAGCCGATCGTCTCCCCTTTTCTCACGCGTATGGTTGTCTCCCGCGCGATGTGATCCGCTCCGCCCAGTTCGATGAAAGCGGATATGCCGCCAGCGCGTTTTAATAAGGCGTCATCTATATGGTCGATGCGGTCATAATAGAACGCGATGTCCTTGCAGGGTTGAAAGAAAACGGTCCAAGACTGGTTTGACACATGGCCGTCATCGTCCCGCTCGACGCGGCGTTCCAATGCGACGATGTCGGCTCTGCCCGGCGCCAGAGCTGTGGTGACGCGCCGTTTAAAGGCGGTATCGCCGGTGCGCGTGTTGATCCGAAGATAGGGGGCGGGAAGCGGTTCACCCGGCACGGTCACACCTCCGAGCGGTGATAGGCTCAAAACGTCTTCGATGGGTGCGAATGGTCCAGATAACGGCGGCTGGCCGCTGGGGCAGGTTTTCGCAGACAATGGGGCATGAACGGCGGCAATTGTTGCAATTTTTTCGACATAGTTACGGCCAGCCTTCGGATAAGCGATTATTGCGCCGAACATCGCTGCCGTGACGAGCACAGCGCCAAGGCGTAAATAATCATCTTTCTCCGACATTGAGATCCCCGAAATCCCCTGATTCAGCCTCACATTTGATCTGAACGTCGCCTTGCGGCGTGCGCGAGTCAAGGCGACGAGGGCTCAGCTTGGCGCTGACATTGTCACGAATATCAAGTTAACCACGCCAGAAGGCGGGTGAGAACAACACGAGGACGCTGAAGAATTCGAGCCTCCCGAGCAGCATGCCAGCAGACATTAGCCATTTGGCGCCAATAGGAAGGGATGCAAAATTGCCAGATGGCCCGACAACATCGCCCAGTCCCGGACCGACATTGGCAATTGCCGTTCCCGCAGCCGAGATTGCCGTCAGGGCGTCTAGGCCAAAACCCGAGAGCAATACGGCAAGCGTGGCGAAGGTCGCAAAATAGACAAAAAAGAAACTCAGGACGGATACGAAAACATCATTTGTCAGGGCTCGTCCGTTGTAATGAGCAACGAAAACACCATGGGGATGCGCGAGGCGCTGCGAATAAACCCTGAGGGCGGCGAGCGCCACCTGGAAACGAAATACTTTCAAGCCGCATGATGTTGATCCCGCGCAACCGCCGATAAACATGATGCAAAAGAAAAAAGCGATGGCGAACGAGCCCCACTGACCGTAATCTGTCGTTGTGAATCCAGTGCCTGTCAAAATCGAGACAACGTTGAAAATTGACAAGCGGAACGCCGTAAAGTGATCAATCTCAAACCGCCAAAGGATATAGGCCATGATCGCCGAGGTGAGAATCGCTATGGTCGCCAGAAAAAATCGAATTTGACTGTCGGCGAAAAAACGCCGCCAGGCGCCACGCAACACAACAATCAGGAATATCCCGAATGGTAAGCTCCCGATAATCATGAATGCTGTCACGATGAGGTCGAGAGGGATCGTGCTGTCAGATAGAAAAGCACCGAGTGATGCGTCCTTGGTTGAAAAACCACCGGTGGCGACGGTCGTCATGGCGTGATTGAATGCATCGAAGGCGGGCATGCCAAAAGCCCATAGAAGAAGAAAACAAAGCGCCGTGAAAAACGCGTAGATGCCAGTAAGAGCGAGGGAATATTGTGCGGCGTTCGCGATGAATTTTTCTGACGTATCCCAGGCTTCATTCTTGAATATTTGCATGCCGCCGACTTTGAGCGCCGGTAGCACTGCAAACGCCATAATGATGATCCCGATTCCACCGAGCCATTGCAGCATAGAACGCCATAAAAGTGCGCCGGGAGGCGCCACATCGAGGCCGGTGAGCACGGTAGAGCCGGTCGTCGTAATTCCCGACATCGCTTCGAAAAATGCGTCGGTGTAGGTTAATTCCAGTTGGCCCATGGAAAGCGGTATGGCTGCAAATGTTGTCAGCGCCAGCCAGCTTGTTGTTGTCAGCAGGAAGCCATGCCTGAGGCTGAGTGTTTCAATTCGCCCCCAAGCCGCTGCTGCGGCGCCACCGCCGCAAAACAAGGAGATAATCGCCCCTGTGGCAAACGCACCCCAATCCGCGCGGTGATGCGGATCGCGCGCGATCAGATCGGCGACCATCGGGATCAGCATTAGGAGGCCCAGCGCTGCGACCAGCGCGCCCGTCACTAGGAGGACAGGGCGGAGATTTGGCATAGCGTTTCCGTCGCCACAAAGCGGCTGCAGGTTCGCAGTATCAATGGATTTGGCGCAATTCGTGGGGGCTGTCGAGAGAGAAGGCAGGAATTTCGACTTCGAACTTTTCACCTTCTTCGGTTTCCATACCGTACCGGCCCACCATCAGGCCTGAAGGCGTTGAGAGAGGTGCGCCGGAGGTATATTCGAAACCCTCACCCGGTCGGATGACGGGTTGTTCGCCGACGACACCGTCGCCTTTCACTTCTTCCGTGAATCCTTTTGCATCCGTGATACGCCAATACCGTGTGCGCAGGCGAACCGGTTCGTCTGAATGGTTGTCGATGCGCACCGTATAGGCCCAAACATAGTGGCTCTCGACCGGGTCTGACTGGTCTTCAAGAAAATCCGGGTCCACACTGACATGAATCCCCCGGGTGACGCGTTCGTACATGACTCGACTCCATTCGCGTTATTGTTCGCCCAGAGTACAATTCTCGCGAATTTATGTTGCGGCGAGCGCAGCCGATAGATCGTTCCACAAGTTTACGCAATCCTCAAGGCAAATGGTCAGGCTCGATGACCCCGGCGCGCGCCACCTTTGTGCGTGGACGCCAGATCTATTCATTATCGGCATAATCCGTCGGCATGATGGATGTATCCCCATGGATTACGTTTGCGTGAGGTAGTAAAGCCGAATGGCCGGGAGATTCTCTTTCCAAGACTGATGAGTTCATCCTTTTAACGATGAGGAGCAACAGCTATAAATCGGGCCGTGAAAAACCGGGTTGTCTTGTTTGACGCAGAGATTTCGCTGGCAAGTGCATATCCTACACTTGGGCGGTCGCGCAGCGCGGTGCAGGCGCGATTGAGCGCGCCGTTCGGCAAAGGGGCCGTATGATTGAATCGCAGCAAATCAATGGGGTCTTACCCGCCGAAGAGATAGCGCTTTTGCTCGATGCCGGTGCGATCAAAGCCACCTCAGATCTGGGTCCGGCGCGGTTACAGCCAGCCAGTCTTGACCTGACGCTGGGTGCGCGGGCATGGCGGGTCCGGGCCTCCTTCCTGCCCTCAGAACGTCGTACGGTCGCTGAGCGGCTTGTTGATGGTCTGGTCATGCATGAGATTGACCTGACCCACGAAGCGGTGCTGGAGCGCGGTTGCGTGTATCTGGCGGAGATTAACGAGAGCCTCTCACTTCCGGCCGGAGTGCAGGGCGCGGCAAACCCCAAAAGCTCCACCGGACGTATCGACGTTTTTGTGCGTCTGGTCGCCGACCGGGCTGCTGCTTTTGACGAAATTCCCGCCGGTTATTGCGGCCCGCTTTATGCAGAAATCAGCCCACGCACGTTTTCAATATTGGTAAGAGAAGGGTCAAGCCTGAACCAGTTGCGCCTGAAATGCGGCGCCTGCCGTCTTGACGATGCGGGGCTCTCCGCCCTGCATGCGCAAACACCGCTGATCGATGGGCCAGTGGACATGGATGGCGGGTTAGGGATGCGTGTGCGCCTGGCCGGTCAACCGGGAGAAGTTGTTGGTTATAGAGCGCGCCGCCATTCGGCATTGATCGATGTGGATGCGGTCGGCGGGCTTGACCCGGAGGACTATTTTGAACCAATCGCGGCGCCAAAGTCCGGATTTATCATTCTTGATCCTGACGAGTTTTATATCCTGGCCTCGCGTGAGGCGCTGGTTATTCCGCCCGACTATGCTGCGGAAATGACGCCGATTAATCCGGGGCTTGGCGAGTTCCGGGTGCATTATGCCGGGTTTTTCGACCCCGGTTTCGGGTGGTCAGGCGTTCGCAGCGCGCAGGGTTCGCGCGCCGTTCTGGAAGTGCGCTCTCATGATGCGCCGTTTGTTCTTGAAGACGGCCAGCTCGTGGCGCGCCTTGTCTATGAGCGCATGA
>JAJFFW010000052.1 GCA_021776435.1 Parvularculaceae bacterium
TCGGAAAAAATCGACTGATCAACAAAGCCAATACTGCCTTCTAGCCAGACTCCCTGGCGAATGCGCAAATCGGCGACGGCGGCGTAGCGGATGAAGTCGTCGTCAACGACGGCGCCGCGAAACTCGCGATGATTGAAGCTGGCGCTAAGATCGATCCGGAAATATGTCGTTTGCAGCGCCGCGCCGCCGCCCCCCTCATAGGCGTCCGCTTTAATCGGCGCGTTAAAGCCAATATCGAAGGCGCGATCCCAGTCACCGCGCGCAATCGCGAACAGGGCAAATCTTCCATCAGCCGTTAAGGGTTGGCGATAGCTTGTCCAGGCGGAAACGCCATCATAATCAAAACCGGAAAACCTGTTCTGGTCAGATCGAAGCCCAACACCGGCGCCGACCAACCAGGACGCTTTCCCAAGCAGGCGAGCGGCGCTCTCGTTCTGGCAGTGTCGGCGCGCAGTCCCAAAATCATCACCGCCCTCAGATCCTTCGAGCCCGCTTTGCTGCAAGTCGAGGAGTTGTTCGTCGTCGATATCGGGATCTTCAGCTAAAGCCCTGGCGAGATCCTGAATGGTCGTCTCGTGCTCACCGCGACGCAATCGGTCCCAGGCGCCATGCAGGCACTCAAAAGCGGCGCGGTCATAGCGATAGTCTTGCCGGTCCAATAGCTGTGTTTGCGCGGCCGCGCCCAACCGCCATGCATGCGCATTGTCGGCGTCGATGAACGAACCCGCAAGACTGATTTGAGAGCGCGCGTAGATACGCTCCAGATGTCCGGTATCGTTGCGGTACTCTTCAAGCGTGATGCGACGATCGCCAATCCAGTATGGCGACGCAGAAATCCCCAGACCGATCTGGTCGCCGTCCGGCCCGGAGACGCTACTGAGGTCATATCCGAAGTCGCTCGGCGTAGACGGCGCAGCCGCGCGGCGCGAGGCGACATCCAGCGACACAAGCGCGGGGCCCGGCTGTGCAAACAAGTCCAGTTCATAATTATCTGCACTCTGATAGTCTTCTTCGCCGTCAGATTGCGTTTGTTGATCCTGTAAGGCATCCGCCGTTGAGGTGAATGCGAATATGACGCACGCGCTCCCGAAGATGAGTTCGCCTAATTTTTTAAAGCCGCGCCTATCGTCACAGGTCATTATTTTGCGCTTTCTTTCTACTTAAACCGAATGGCTTCTGGCGGACCAACCCACTCACCGGGGTGAAGTTTGCGGGTTTTGAAAATCGCTGGATTTTGCAAGCTAGCCAGTAACACGCCGTCCTGCATGATTTGACGCTCGTAACGCGGCGCGCCCCAAATGCGCCCAAAGGGCGTAACAACGCCATAAAAAACGATGCCAGATGTATCTGCAGCGGACACACGCCAGACGATAACGGATTCATCCGTGCGGGGATCTGGATTAATAACGCGCCCTCGGAAGTTTGATAATACGCCTTCGATCGGTTGCGCTTTCAGCGACCGCAATTCGACAATAACATCACCGCCTTGGCGCGATATTTTGCCTTGGCGTTTTTGAATGGCCATCGTTCCCCTCCCCGACCCTCACCTGGCGCAACGTTCACAACGGTGGCCTGCGCTCGCGCAAGCTCACTACCTCACCGCGCCATCAGGCACAGTCTAGTCCTACTCAGGGTCAATGGGAAAGCCCCGCTGTTTACAGGGGCGCCTTCAAGAAATATGCGGAGAGAATTTCTGCTAGGCTACTGATTTGGCTTTAAAAATCTCTTCATCAAGTTCGCCTTCCCATTTCGCCACGACGACCGCAACGGCCGCGTCACCTGTGACATTTGTCGCCGTCCGCATCATATCGAGGAGACGGTCGAACGGGAAAATCAACGCAATGATCAGCACTGATTGCTCGCTGGTTACTCCAAAAACAGAGAGCACCGTCGCCGCCAGCAACAGACCCGCCGACGGAATGCCGGCGGCGCCGATCGAGGCCAACGTCGCGGTCAGCGCAACCAAAAGATAATCAGTGCCCTGCAAAGGTATGCCGAGCGCCTGGGACGCAAAAAGCGCGATGAGCCCCAGATAAATGGACGTGCCATCCATGTTGATGGTAGCGCCGAGCGGCAAAACTGATCCGGCAATGGATTTTTCAACGCCAAGGTTTTCTGAGACATTCGCAATTGTCACTGGCAAAGTTGCGTTCGAGGACGCGGTGGAATAGGCAACGGCTTGCGCATCGACGATGCCGCCGAAGAATCTCACAACGGGCAAGTTCGCGACAAAACGGATGATCGAGCCGTAAGTGACGATGGCATGGACAAAACAAGCCAGATAAAGCGCCGCCGCAAGCTTGCCAAGATTGACCAGAATATCGAGGCCCTGGGTTGAGATGACCCAGGCCATCAATGCGTACACGCCGTATGGAGCAACCTCCATCACAAGTTCCGTAACTTTTAATACGGCTTCAGCCGCCGCATCCATCACCCTGGCGACTGGCGCCGCTTTTTCGCCCGCCATCAAGATGCCGACACCAAACAAAATTGCCCAAAAGATGATGGCGAGCACGTCTGTGTTCACGAGCGCCGCAATCGGGTTTTCAGGAATGATCGCCAGCAACCGGTCAACGATCCCGCCGGCCGCTTCAGCCTGGGCAATCTTGCCTTTAACACTATCAATTGCCGAGACATCCACCGTCGTAAGGTCAATGCCCACACCCGGCTGGAATATCAGCCCAAAGACAAGACCAAGGCTAACCGCCACCACCGTTGTTACCAGATACATGGAGATGGCGCGCCCCCCGAGAGAGCCAAGTCTCTTTGGGTCGCCCATCGCGATAACGCCCGCCGATAATGTGGTGAAAATAAGCGGCACAATCAGCATTCGGATCATGCGCACAAAGGCGTCACCGAAAAACTTCGACGAAGCAGGAACACACGCCGCCGCATCAGCGCATCCTTCCGCACCGCCGCCAAAGGCGTACCCCATGGCCCCGCCGAGCCCCAGCCCGATCAAGACGCGCGCCCATAACCGCATTTTGAAATTCTTAGCGAGCGCAAACAGCACGCCGAACAACAGTATTGTGATGACCCAATAAGCGATCAACGCAGCGTCCATGGGATTTACTCCTTCTTAGCGTTGCGCCTCAGCATGTGCGCGGAAATGGCGATCAGCCTTGAAACTCGAATTCCGCTTCTATGTGAATTTCAACTTCATTGCCGACGGCAGGCACATAGGCGTTAAGCCCCCAATCCGAACGCAAGACCAATGTGTGAGCCGAAACGCCGATCATCTCTTTCTGGGTGATTGGATTCTTGCCCACTTTATTCAACGTCACATCGAGAACTACCGGTTTTGTCACCCCTTTAATCGTGAGGTCGCCAAAGATCTTTCCCTGGCTGGGATTCGCCTGCATCGCCTGCGTGCTGACAAAATGGATCTGGGGGTGGTTGGCCGCATCGAAATAATCCGGCGACATCAACTGCTCGTTCAACGCGGGAACCAGGCTTTCGACACTGGCGGCGTCAATCGTTATGGTCACGCGGCTATTTGCAGGGGTCACAGGGTCGAGAACGAGGGTCGCATCAACCGTTTTGAACCCGATCGTCGGGTTTGAAAACCCTAAATGGTTATACGTGAAGGTGACGTAGGCGTGAGACGGATCAATACGATATTCGCCAGCGCTGGCGCCTTCGACCGTTGCGTCGCCATGAATCTCTTCACCGTGATTCTTGCCGTCATGCGCCGAGGCGCCAAAGGCGAAAGCAGCCGAGAGCACACAAGTCGCAAATAATTTTTTTACCATAGGTTTTCGTTTCCTCAATCTCATTTTGATTCACCCATCAATTGGCGGACGAAATACATATATTCAAGCGCTGTCCGGTGCGCGAGCTGGTCCTGGTTTGTCGTGCCGCCATGTCCGCCTTCGATGTTTTCATAATAATAGAAGTCATAGCCGAGATCTTCCATTTTTGCGGCCGCTCTGCGCGCGTGACCAGGATGCACCCTGTCGTCTTTGGTCGACGTATAAAACAAAACCTTTGGATAATCCTGATCCGCTTTGAGGTTTTGATAAGGCGAGTACTGAGAGATATAAGCCCACTCTTCCGGAATATCGGGGTTGCCGTATTCACCCATCCATGATGCGCCAGCCAGTAGCTTGTTGTAACGCTTCATATCAAAGAGTGGGACGCCGATATCAAGCGCGGCATAAAGATCCGGCCGCTGGGTCAGCATAACCCCCATCAACAGCCCGCCATTCGAACGCCCGACCGCGCCAAGTTTTTCCGCTGAAGTGACGCCCGTTTCAATCAGGTGCTCAGAGATTGCAATAAAATCGTCAAAGACGCGCTGGCGGTTCTCTTTCAAGCCCGCCTCATGCCATCCAGGGCCGTATTCAGATCCACCGCGTATATTCGAGAGAACAAGAACGCCGCCACGCGCCACCCACATTTTTCCGGCGAGGGCGCCATGCTGTGGCCGGCCTGGGTCTGAGTAATAAACCGGCAAGGTCGCCGCAAGAAACCCCCCATATCCATATTGCACTGTCGGCGCATTGCCCTGTTTCAGCACTGAATCACGCCCCATCACGAAATAGGGGATTTTCGTTCCGTCTACTGACGTTGCAAAACGTTGCTCAACCACCACACCTGTCGCGTCAAAGAAAGCAGGTGTTTCATCAATTTTCGACACTTCGTTTTTAGCTGTGGTGTAAAATAGCGAGTCCGGCGTTGTCAGACTTTCAAACGAGAACATCGCGTCATCGGTTCCACCGCCAGCAGAGACCAAAGAGACCACACCGTTCTTCGGCAAGGGAATTTCTTTTACTTTCCACCTACCGTTCCTCTTCCTGGTCAACCGCGCGGCTTTGCCTGAGACGTCTTCAAGATATTGAATGACGATATTCGATTCGCCAATGCCAACATTTTCTACTGACTGGTTATCTTTCGCGGCAAAGACAAGCTCCGAAGCGCCGGTCTCCAGATCAAAAGCAACAACTGAGCCCTGGCTATATTGGGCACCCTCATGGCTCCAGTCTTCACGTAAAAATATTATCGCCCTGCCATCGAATACGCCCTGCAAGTCGACGTTAAGCGGCAATGGCAATTTCTTCTCGTAACCGGGCTTAAGCACATAGGTATATTCACGTTCAAAGAATGATACGCCGCGGTAAAAGAATTGATGCGCCTTTCCATGATCATGCTCAACAATCGGGATCGCCCAAACATCGTCCAGGCCAACCTTGAATACGCTAGCGGCTTCGTTCACGTCCTCGCCACGGCTCCAGCGACGAAGCTCGGACGGGTAGCCGGATGTTGTGAGCGTGCCTTCTCCCCAGTCTGAACCCACAAGAAGGGTGTCTTCATCCACCCAGTCGATATAGTGTTTTGCTTCCGGAAGATAAAAGCCGCCATCAACGAACTCTTTTGTGTGCGTATCATATTCGCGATAATACCCCGCATCTTTGCCCCCGTCAGACAGCTCAACCATGCAGTGCCGATATTCTGGGGATAGACACGACGTTCCACCGTAGACCCAATTTCTGGCTTCTTCTTCGGCAAGCTGATCAAAATCGATGAGAGTTTCCCACATCGGATCGCCGGCGCGATAGCTCTCGATCGTTGCACGCCGCCACACACCGCGCACACGCTTTTCATCCTGCCAAAAATTATACACCGAACCATTGTGTATTCGACCGAGCGCCAAACGCTCGCTGGATGTCAAAATAGAGCGCGCGTCATCCTGGAGCGCCTGAAATCGCTGGTCGCCCTCTAAAAGGTCAAGCGAGCGCGCATTGTGCGCACGCACCCAATCGAGCGCTCGTTCGTCTTCAATCCCCTCCAGCCAGAGAAACTCGTCGTCCTCAGCCGTCATGGCCGTAGCAAAAGGAGCGAATGGAACCACACTCGCACTGACAACAAGCGCGACAGCAATTTTCTTGAACATCTAGATATCCTCCGACTGATTATTCCTGAGCGCCGTCCATCAACTGGCGCGAAAAGTAGACATACTGAAGAGCCGTGCGATAAGCAGCCTGGTTGCGGTTCGCCGCCGCCCCGTGTCCGCCCTCAATGTTTTCGTAATAGAGGAACGAATGGCCGTAATCTTCCATCTTCGCCGCCATTTTGCGCGCATGCCCCGGATGGACGCGATCATCTTTGGTTGATGTAAAAAAGAACGGTCGCGGATACTCGCTATCTTCTTTCAGATTCTGATAGGGCGAATACTTCTCAATAAAGGCACGCTCTTCGGGGATGTTAGGATCTCCATATTCCCCGACCCAACTGGCGCCTGCGAGAAGCTTGTCATATCGCAGCATATCAAGAAGCGGAACACCGATGGCGAGCGCATTATAAAGGTCCGGACGTTGCGTGAGAGCGACCCCCATCAACAATCCGCCATTTGACCCGCCAAGCGCCCCAAGCTTTCCGGGGCTTGTGACGCCGCGCGCAATCAAATCCTCCGAGACAGCAAAAAAATCATCAAAGGCGCGCTGACGGTTCTCTTTGAGAGCTGCCTGGTGCCAGTTGGGGCCGAATTCACCGCCGCCACGAATATTGGCGATCACGTAAACGCCGCCATTCTCATACCAAAGCTTGCCAATCGTTCCTGAATAGCCGGGCAGAATGGGTATCTCGAAGCCGCCATAACCATATTGAATGACTGGTGCATTTCCCTGCTCCAGGACGGCGTGACGGCCCATAACGAAATAAGGAACTTTTGTTCCGTCTCTCGACGTCGCCTCATATTGCTCCATCGCAACACCCGCGGCGTCAAAATAATCGGGCGAGCGCTTTACGGACTGCCGTTTACCTTCAGGAGAAATATAATAAAGCGTTGAGGGCTCTATGGGGCTGTCGAAATACAAAAAGAAATCGTCCCCATACGTGTTGGTACTACCGAGAGAAACCTTGCCGTCGCCGGGGAGATCGATATCACTCATCACCCACTTCCCACGACGATGTTCAATTTTCCTCACCTTGCCAACGATATTGTCGAGCACATCAATCAAAAGAGCGTTCTCGGGTGTCGCGACCCCACGCACCGCCTGACTCTCATTCGGTGAAAAAACAAGCTCGGCTTTACTCTTTTCCGGATTGAAGGCGACAATATCTCCAGACTTAAAAGTCTCGCGGCCGTGCTTCCAGGACTCCTGCAGAGACACAATGACGAGGCCGTCAACCACGCCTTGAATATCGGATTTCATCGGCAGAGGAAGTTTTTTAAAGGCGCCGTCCGCATCCATCATAAAGTGTTCGGACTCGAAAAATGTCACCGCTCGAGTCACGAAAGCATACGTTTTGCTGTCACGCATAGTTGTAAACGGCCAGACACCCACATCGCTTTCTTCGCCTTCAAAAACGACGGGCGTCGCGTCTAGATTTTCTCCGCGCTTCCAAAGCCGCGTGGTGCGCGGATAGCCGGATGCTGTCATCGTACCATCACCGAAATCAACGCCGACCAACAACGTGTCTTCGTCCAACCAATTTGCTGAGCCTTTTGATTCTGGCAGCTCGAAACCATTGGCTTCAAACACCCTCGTGCTGACCGTGAATTCACGGCGCACCGCCGCGTCGGAACCGCCACGCGATAACGTGATCATGCAACGGTCATAATCGGGAGCGAGACACGTTGAACCCTTATAGACCCAGTTTTCGCCTTCCGTTTCCGCGAGCGCATCATAATCGAGGATCACATCCCATTCCGGCGCACCTGCGAGATAGCTGTTCAAGCTCGCTTCACGCCAGATGCCGCGCACATGCTCAGCGTCCTGCCAGAAATTTCGAACCTTTCCACCGACAAGAGCGGGATTCGCGATTCTGTCTTCTGCATTGAAGATCGAAAGCGCAGCTTCATGGAAAGCATCGAACCGATCATCGCCCTCAAGTTCAGCAAGTGAGCGGGCATTTTGACTGCGCACCCAATCCAGGGCGCGCACATCTTCAACACCCTCAAGCCAGAGAAACGGATCGTCCTGAGCCTGCACGCCAGTAACGAGAAGCGCCGCAGCAACAGTGGCTTCAACCATCTTTCTCAACATCTCCGAGATACCCCAGATTGAGTATTCCCCCGGCTTAACCATAAGGGGGCCTGAGAGAACTGCAATCTTTCTCGTTCCCTATTCGGTTTTTGAGTAAAGAACAGAAAATTTTAATGGCCCCATTAGCGAACACTTGAAGGCCTCGACCTAATGTGAGTCCACTCAGCTAAGAGCTAGAACAGACCAGGGCCTATCGGAATGACGAAGACAGAAAATTCTCGTCGATTTAAACGTATCTATCTTGACCTGCCAGCGAAGCTCACAGTCAACGGGATTGACGAGTACGATGCGCGGGTTCTGAATATTTCCCCCGGCGATATGGCGATCATGGTTGATGCAAATGTCGCCGTTGGCGATACGGTGGTTGCAAAGATCAGCGATCTTGATGTTATCGAAGGGCGGGCCGTCAGAATATTTCCCGATGGTTTTGCTCTTTCGTTTTTGTTGCCAAGGCGCCGCCGTGTACAACTAACCGAGAAGTTGGTGATGCGCGCCAACCCGGCATTTTCTGAAGGGCTCTCCGATCGTCGCATCACATCGCGCCACACGACTGGCGATCAATGCACAGTATGCCGCCTGCCTGATGGCGCCTCACTTTTCGTGCGTGTAATCGATATGTCCGTAGACGGCGTTTCTGTTGAGGCCCCAAGGAAACCGCCCGTCGGCTCAGTTATTCATATTGGCCGTTCGCGCGGCGTCATCATGCGCCACACACCGCGCGGGTTTGTCGTGGTTTACAATCACGAGGACGATTCAACGCAAGCGGATCTATGTGCGGTTCAATAATTTGAGCCCGCCTCTTGCCCACTCAAAATCAATGGGCGCAAATTTTCCACCACTTCTCTCGCATTGAACGCCTGAGATTGATCTGCGGGTTTCTCACCTTTATGCATGGTGATGAAAGCTATGGCCGAGTAACGGGTGATTTCTCGTGTGTAAGAATCGTAGGGATATCCACCCCCGAAGCCATACGCGTAATAGGGGAAGGAATGGAAACCATGGCCACCATGTCCACGTCCATGTCCATATCCATAAGAGCCATAAAAGGAGCCATAACCTGAGGAGGAATAAGATTTTTTCGTTTCAGTATCGCCTTCTATCACGATGTAATAATCGTATCCCTTCTGGACCGTCAGTTCAGCAGACCGGAACAAGAGGTAATTCTCCACTGTCTCGCGTGTCGTCGAGGAATTGCCGCGAAATGTTAAGCGATACCGGTTTTTCTCAATTCGTTGCTCGGAAAATCCATAGCCCCCGTCGGCTTCTGCGGGGCCGTAAGGAGTGGCGGTGGCGCAGGCCGCAAGAATCGCGGCCGTAAAAATTGAAAGGGCGAGTGCGCGGATCATTTCTATCTCCCGTTGTGTTCCATCGCATGAGGCGCGCACCATTTGGCTGGCGCGCCCGAAGCCCCAGCGCCCTCATATTACCCTGTGGGCAGCCACTTTAAAAGCCACCTCTTTGTCACAGATTAGCGAACTTCAGGCGTCAGGCCTGATGTAGATGCTGGCCCAGCGGCATAATTCACACTCCCGCCAGCTGGCATGGATTTAATGTGCAGATCACGCTGAGGGAACGGGATTTCGATACCGTTCTCATGAAGTATATCCCAGATGGCGAGCATAACCGCACTTCGCACATTTGAAACGCCATTCGCCGGATCGTTTATCCAGAACCGCAAATCAAAATCAACCGAACTCTCGCCAAACGCCACCAGGTTGCAAGCTGGCGCCGGTGACTTCAATACCCGGTCGATTGTTATGGCCGTCTCTTCACACAGCCTTGCGACAGCACGCAAATCACGGGTTGCGTAAGAAACGCCTATGCCGGCATGCAAGCGCACGATCCGATCAGCAAAAGACCAATTCACAACGCCGCCCTCAATGAATTTATCATTGGGTATCAGGTGCTCGGTCCCGTCACGCGTTCGTATCGAAACATAGCGTGCATTCATCTGCGTGACCCAACCGAAGGTATCTTCCACCTCAACGACATCACCCGGCTTGATCGATTTATCGGCAATCAGCGTAAACCCGGCGACAAAATTCGAGATGGTGCGTTGCAGCCCCAGGCCAACGCCAAGGCCGACCGCACCACCGAAAATCGTCAGGGTCGCGAGATTAAACCCGACGACCTGTAAGGCGATGAGCAATGCGATCACAGGGGCCAGAATATCGAGAATTTTTTCAAGCAACGCCTTCAAAGAAGGCGTCAATTCATCGATTGCTTTAAGGCGCCCTTTTACAAAACTATTTGCAAGATTAGCAATCCAGAAAAGACCTCCGAAGACACCAACGGCGCGCGCGATATCCAGCGCAGACACATCTACTGAGACACCCTGATCATTTGTCGAAAGTGGGATAGAAAACGCGTCGAGTTGGCGCAACACATCACCGAGCACGCCAAAGGCATCAAGAGCAGCAAGCGGCCAAACGATGTAAAAAGCAACGCGGGACCAGAACGGCGATCGAATGACGAGCGTGACAAGTCGGATGACCACCCATGCCGTCAGCAGACTAACGCCAGCCTCTACCAGCGCGCTAGGCTGCCCTGCCGCGCCCAGAATGATGACCGTTGCCTGTAGAATTACGAAAAGTGCAATCGGTAAAGCAAGGTGCGCGAACGCCTGCGCACCGCGTCTCAAAAATCCGTACGGCGCGCGAGGGGCAACTTGGGTTGCAATAAATCGTCTTAACTGCGGCCCAAATATCGCGGCGGGCACAAGCGCCGCTATTAATATAGAGCCCTGCAAAGCTGCATCGAAAGTAACAAGGTGCTCGCCCGCCCACGCCACAAGTTTTTCAACCGTCACGCCCAGCGACTCAATCAACGATGCAAAAGCAGATTCTTGCGCATCCGATAAAGGCTCTTGCGCAGTCTGCGAGGATAACCGTAAAGGCGAATTTTGTTGAAGCATATATGCGTTTCGGAAGCGACCGTCAGCTTTTACCACGCCTCGCCGTATCTGGGAAACGCAGAGTTTAAGCTCTCAGATATTTTGGGTGTACGGAGAAACCACTTCGCAACGCATAGGGCAGGTCTTGCGGGAATTATTCTTTCGCGTCGTCATTATAGGGAAGGCTGGCGAGGTGCAGCAAAAGGAAAGAAGCTGCACTCATGAGACAAATGGCGGCAATGCCTCCACCGTTCTCGCCCAACCAATTCGATACGGCGCACACAGCTGCGATGACCAGATAGGGGACCAGCGGCGGATCTTCGTGCCGAAAACGAACGAAAAATATCGCTGTAGCGGCAATAAACAATGAAACAGCTAGCAGATCGAATAAGGAAGTCACAACGCCCTCCAATGCAGCGAGTATCTTCCCGGAGGGGTTAATTCTTCTTTAGATCGTATGGTTAACAGTCTTCAAAAAATTGAAATACGACGCTTTTCAGCGCCGTATTCTCAATGACCTCACTCAAATCAGCCTAGTTACTGTCTCGCTGCGCATCTCGGAGAGCTCGAAACTCATTGCCCTCATACCAGTTTGGCCAAGCATCAGAATACGCCATCGCTTCACCAACTTCGTAAAGAACACGTACGGTGTCTTCCATGCCTTCGAGTTCCCAACTGTCATCGAATTCATCCGCAGGGTTATGATAGCGATTGACAACATAATCTTCGCTATAGGCCCGCCCAGCTTCTTCTCCACCGACACGAAAATCGATTCCGCTATCGGCGTAGAGCATCGGCACGCCTTTTTTCGCCAGAGAGATATGGTCGGATCTGTAGAAATACCCTTTCTCCGGCTCAGCGTCCGGACGCAGGTAACGATCGTGATGCACCGCAGCTTCATCGAGAATATCTTCAAGTTCCGAGGCGCCATATCCCACGACGATGATGTCTTTTGCGGGTGGAGACGGCAAGATCGCGTCAATGTTCACACCGCCAACAATATTCTTCAGCGGAACAATCGGTTCTTCACCGAAATAAGCCGAACCCAGTAACCCGGATTCTTCCCCCGTCACCGCCACGAGTAATACCGAGCGTCTGGGACGCTCTTCATTGGTCGCAAAACGTTCAGCAATTTCGATGATGGCGGCGACCCCGGTCGCATTGTCGACAGCGCCGTTAAAGATTTTGTCGTCGCCCGCTTCAGTCGGATTAACCCCGAGATGATCCCAATGGGCCATGAAGAGGACATATTCGTCCGGCGCCTCGCTTCCACGCAATACGCCCGCGACATTCGCATCCTCGCTTCGCCTGATGGCTGTGTTCAAATGCGCCGTTGCTGTCAGTCCCGTCATCGCCACCGGTTTGAACCCGGGCGCCTTCGCTTGGTCTTGAAGCGCATCGAGATCGAGCCCTGCAGACACAAAAACCGCATGCGCAGCATCGTTGGAAAGCCAGCCTTCCGCTTTGACACGACCGGCGCCGCCATCCGAACTTTCCAGGTCAATCTGCGGACCCGACCAGCTGCCCTCAACAACACCCCAGCCATAAGCCGCCGGGGCGGTGTCGTGGATGACCAGCGCCGCCGCCGCGCCGCGTCGCGCCGCTTCTTCATATTTATATGTCCAGCGCCCATAATAGGTCATGGCGTTCCCGTTGAAGAGATCTGGATCCTGCGTCGCGTAACCGGGATCATTGACCAGGATGACGACTGTCTTCCCTTCGACGTCAACACCTTCGTAATCGTTCCAAGCGTATTCGGGCGCCACGATTCCGTACCCCACGAACACCATCTCGCTGTCGTTGAAAGAAACTTCCTCCTCCACATGCTTGGTCCAGAATACAATGTCCTTTTTGTATTCAAGGGTATGGATGTCGCCATTGGCGGTTACGCTGAAGGATGATGTTTCAGTGTCGAGCGTCGCTTCGACGAGCGGCACTTTGTGGAAATAACTATCGCCCACGGGCTCCAGACCGAGCCGTTTGTAGTGGGCCGCAATATAGTTTCGGGTTTTCTCCCCGCCCGGCGTCGCTGGCGCGCGACCCTCAAATTCATCTGAAGCCAGGGTCGAAATAATACCCGCGAGGTCATCACCGGTGATCTCCGGTACGGAAGACTGGCCACTTGTCTCAACCGCCTCTGATTCCTCCGTCGCCGTAACGGTCTGCGGGGTTTCTTCACCGCAAGCGGCGAGAAGCGAAAAGGCCGATGCTGCGGCGATCCACTTGATAGTATTCATGCTGTGCCTCCCAAATTTGTCGCCTTCGGGTTTCGCATAGTGAGCGAAACCACACAAGCATTTGAAGTCGTGGCTCAGTTTGAAATCGGAACGGCCGGGTTGACCCCAATCCAGCCCATAAGTTTCTAACCGGCGGGCCGGTTTGGCCCATTTTTGTCTCCCAGTGTTATTTCAACGAGCGGCCGTAATAAGGCCATCAACGTCCTTTCGAACCATGCTGGTTCTATGTCGCACATAAAATCTTCGAACCTTTTGGATAGATATTATCGAAAAAAATTGAACGGCAAGTACCGCAGAACAATAACGAGGAAATATAGTTGCATTGCTGCGCCAATGAGTCCAAATGCGTAAAGGCTAGCGAAGTTTACTAAAACCTCTTTCCATTCCGTAGGTGTGCTGTCGATGGCAATTTCCCCGAGACTCATTGTGGCGATACCAAGTGCGCCAATCATGACGCCAATGACTAAAACATACTGCTTATTGGGAAATACAATATGCTTACCGTAAGCTATTGCCCAACTTGCAATGAATACAAGATAAGGTATTGCGAACCCCGTAAATGGCAGATTCAAAAAGTTGCTAAAAGTATTTTTGGTTGGCGTCTGATAGTACGCAAAAACAAGCAGCGCACCAAATAGGAGCAAGAACAGCGCGGCTGTTTTAACGAAAGTGGATAGAAAGCGCCCCATTTATAGTTTCAATCTCAATTTTTAACAATTCACGACTTTCCTAATGGATCGTATGGGCCCTGTGGTTTGGTGTTGAAAATCAGCCCCACAATGACTGATGTGGAACAAAAAGACGACCCCCAAATTGAATGGCTAGACGACCATTTTGGGCGATTTTCTGCCTACGCATCCAACCGTTCCAAGTCACAAATTAGTCCTTGCCAAAACCCGGCCGTCCACACATGAGACACGACAAGCATCTGGCATGGTCGGCCAAGTTTGGTCACCTCTTCAGCCTTGCTTGGGCTCGCCCTTGCCGAAAAATTGGCCTAAGACCGTTAGCAGCCCCGCCCGGACCACACTCGGCGGCCTGGCTGCTCTCTGGGAGGAGACAAATGAGTGCTACTGCCTCGGCGGCGAGAGCCGCCATGTCGTGTTTTGAAGACGCCGCCCCAAGCGCCCTTCGTAATTTAACAGGGCCCGCCCTCTACCAGCTTGCGGTGGCGCGGGGCGAAGGCGAAATCGCCAAAGACGGACCCCTTGTGGTCAAGACCGGCGAGCACACGGGACGATCTGCGAAAGACAAGTTCATTGTTCGCCATCCCGAGATCGACTCAAAAATCTGGTGGGACGCGAACAAGGCGATGACGCCAGCGCATTTCGACCTCCTTCACAAGGACATGCTCGCTTATGCGGCCGGCGCCGAATTGCTGATGCAGGATCTCCAGGGCGGCGCCGACTGCGATTATCGCATAAAAGTGAGAGTCTTCACTGAATACGCCTGGCACAGCTTGTTCATTCAGCATTTGCTTATCAGACCCCCGCTTTCCGAAAGAACCGGCGAAACGGAATTTACGATTGTCGATCTGCCGGGATTTGAAGCCAAGCCCGACCGCCATGGCTGCCGGAGCAAAACGGTTATCGCCGTGGATTTTGTACGCCGCATCGTGCTCATCGGTGGCACTTCTTATGCTGGTGAAATGAAAAAATCTGTCTTTACAATCCTGAATTATCTTCTTCCGGAAAGCGGCTGCATGCCGATGCATTGCTCCGTAAACGTAGGAACAAAAGAGGACCCAGCTATATTTTTCGGCCTTTCCGGCACCGGCAAAACAACACTTTCAGCGGACCCTGACCGGACCTTAATTGGCGACGATGAGCATGGGTGGTCGACCAATGGCTTGTTCAACTTTGAAGGCGGTTGCTATGCAAAAATGATCCGCCTTTCCGCTAAGGCGGAACCGGAAATTTACGCTACGACCAAACGTTTCGGTACGGTTCTCGAAAATGTCGTCATGGATCCGGTTTCACGAGAACTCGATCTTGACGATGCGTCATTGGCCGAGAATTCCCGCGCGGCTTATCCGATTGATTTCATCCCCAATGCGAGCCTCGACGGGCGCACCGGCCACCCTAAAAACATTATCATGCTCACCTGCGACGCGTTCGGTGTCATGCCGCCCATCACCAAACTGACCCGTGCACAAGCTATGTATCTATTTTTGTCTGGTTATACCGCTAAGGTCGCTGGCACCGAGAAAGGCCTTGGCCCCGAACCAGAAGCAACATTCTCTACATGCTTCGGGGCTCCGTTCATGCCGCGCCACCCTGCTGAATACGGAAAACTACTTGGCGATCTGATTTCAAAACACAACTCTGCGTGCTGGCTTGTCAATACCGGTTGGACTGGCGGCCCCTATGGGGTTGGCGCCCGCATGCCGATTAAAGAAACACGCGCTTTGCTCGCTGCTGCGCTCGATGGATCTCTTGCCAAGGCGCCCATGGTTAAAGACAAGATCTTTGGATTCGACATTCCCACACAAGTTCCTGGCGTAGACAGCAATATCCTCCTGCCACGGAACACGTGGGAGTACACAGAAAACTATGATGTCCAGGCGCGAAGGCTTGCGAAAATGTTCGTAAAGAACTTCAAGACCTTCGAAAACCATGTGGAAGAAGAAGTGCGGGCCGCAGGGCCCAGGGTGAGCTGAAATGAATCAGCTCACCAGGAGGTGATAATTCCATTGATTGCGTGAATTGCCCTGACGGCCCGTTGAGTTATAGCATCGGGCGATAAATCAGGATCGCCCGATGCGATCGTTTTCTTTGTGGCCGCGCCGGTTTCGCGAAAAACCGGACCTCATCCTGAGCTTGTCGAAGGACCACTTTTTCGCCCGCCGCTCTAATCCGGCGGATCTGTTGCTGCAACGCCTGTCGACACAGTCACCATCGCCGCCCGCAACACCCGCTCACCAATCATGAAGCCCGGCTGAGCAACATCGACGACGTGACCCACAGGCAAATCACTGGGTACCTGAGCAACGGCTTGGTGCAGGTGCGGGTCAAACTTTTCTCCCTGGGGAAAGAGGCGGCGAACGCCATGGCGCTCAAAGACGGACAGTAATTCTTTTTCTGTCATCTGCAGACCAGCGATGACGCTGGTGAGAGAGTCGGCGGAGGGGTTGTCGCCATCACTGGGAACAGCGCGTAGCGCGCGGTCAAAATTATCCGCTACGCTTAACAGGTCGCGTGCAAACTGGCCGATGGCGTACCGTCCCGCATCCGCCTTTTCGCGATCGGCGCGCCGGCGGGTATTTTCAAGCTCGGCCGCAAACCGCAACATACGGTCATTCAGAGCCGCGACTTCGAGCCGCAACTCGTCTTCAACGGAGAAGTCACTTTCCGCAGGCGCGTCGCCTGTTGGTTTGTCGGACACATCATCTGGAGACGGGTCCTGATTTAGACTGGCGGGAAAATCATTTTCACTCATCGGCTTCGTTTCATTCCACAATTTAATTGACGAGCCCGCATGTACGCACCAATCGAAACTATTTCAACAGCCGCGAGACGACTTCGGCAGTATAGTCAACGATCGGTATGACCCGCGCGTAATTCAGGCGCGTCGGTCCGATCACACCCAAAACGCCCACGACAGTCTGACTTTTGTCGTGATAAGGCGCGACAATGACGGAGGACCCGGATAATGAAAACAACCGGTTTTCAGACCCGATAAAAATTCGCACACCTTCGCCTTGCTTGGCGGCGTTCAGCAGATCGATAAGCTCCTGCTTGCGTTCCAGGTCGTCGAACAGCATCCGTACCCGCTCGAGGTCCTGTGTCGCAGCCTCATCAATCAGACGACCGCGCCCCCGAACGATCAGCGATGCCGCCTCTCCGCCTGAGAATTCGGCGACGCCATCTTTCACGAGTTTTGAGGTCAGCGCGTCCAATTCCGCTTTAAAGGTCTCCAGCTCATGGAGGATACCGGCCCGCGCTTGCGCCAGCGTTCGCCCGCGCAGTCGCCTGTTGAGGTAATTGCCCGCCGAGATAAGCGACGAAGGTGGAAGGTCCGGCGGAGTGGCGATAATACGGTTTTCCACCCCCCCATCTTCAAACACCATAATGACCAGCGCTTGTCCGGGGCCAGTCGTGACAAATTCAATATGGCGCAGCGGCGCCTCACTCTTTTGGGCAAAAACGAGGCTCGCACTCTGAGTCAGACCAGAAAGGTTGGATGCTATGTCCTCAAGAATGCTGGCGACGTCACCTGAAGTACGCTCTTCGATGGCGCACCGTTCTTCATCGGAGAGATTTCCCAGTTGCAGCAGACTATCGACAAAAAGGCGCAACCCCAGATCCGTCGGCAACCGCCCGGCGGAAACATGTGGTGCGTGCAAAAGCCCGAGATCGGTGAGATCGGCCATAACATTGCGCACCGAGGCGGCGGATAGGGCGATCTTCCCTTCCTGAGCCAGCGTCCGAGAGCCGACAGGCTCACCAGAACGGAGATAGGTTTCCACCAGGCGGCGGAATATCTCACGTGAACGTTCGTCGATATCTTCAAGAACTGTTATGGCAGCGTTCCGTGACCTCAGATTTCAGGGCCAGTGTGATCGAAGTCTGTATGACCGAATCATAAATCTAGGCCTATCCTGGCTCCCATCCAAGCCTCAACATCTCGACAATAGGGCGCAATGGAGGTTAGGAAGCGCCAAACATTTTACTGGGAGACTATTTATGCGCCCATCTGGCCGCGCTTTTAATGAATTACGCCTTGTCAGCCTGGAACCCGCCCCCGCTAAGCATGCCGAAGGTTCATGTCTTGTGAAATTCGGCGATACGCATGTTCTATGCACCGCAAGTTGGGATGAAACCACGCCGCCATGGCTCAGAGGCGGCGGTCGCGGTTGGGTCACGGCGGAATACGGTATGCTGCCACGCTCGACGGGAGGGCGGATGCGCCGGGAAGCAAAATCCGGTCAGTCCGGTCGCACACAAGAGATCCAGCGCCTGATTGGTCGCGCCTTGCGGGCGGTGGTCGATATGAAAACCCTTGGCGAGCGTCAAATTCTCATCGACTGCGATGTCCTTCAGGCCGATGGCGGCACCCGAACCGCTGCGATCACCGGCGCATGGGTCGCGCTCGATCAATGCTGCAGATGGGCGGTAGAGAATGGGATTATCAAAACCAGTCCGATTCGCGATAGCGTCGCTGCCGTCTCCAGCGGCCTTGTAAACGGCGCTCCCTGCCTTGACCTCGATTATGATGAAGACTCGTCGGCGCAAGCGGACGCGAATTTTGTGTTGACGGGTTCAGGCGGCATCGTTGAAATACAGGGTACGGCTGAAGGAAACCCATTTTCGGAAGATCAGTTTCTCGCCCTTCTGGCTCTCGCCAAAGAGGGGTGTGTTAAACTCTCAAACACTCAGCGCAACTTATCGGTTACAGGATAACCGGCGCGATTGCTCCTGATATTAAGTGAGACAACAGTGAAGGTCAGCATGAACAAATTCGCCGCCGGAGTTGTGCGCTTCAAAAACGAAGTCTTTCCCGCCAAACGAGGTTTATTCAAAGCGCTCGCCGAGCGTCAATCGGCCGAAGCCCTGTTCATTACCTGCTCGGACAGCCGGATTGACCCCAATCTTCTGACTCAGACCGATCCGGGCGCGCTTTTCATCTGCCGCAATGCCGGCAATATCGTACCCCCGCACACCAGCCACACCGGCGCGATGACCGCTTCCATTGAATTTGCTGTCGGCGCTCTAAAGACGCGAGACATCATTATCTGTGGACATACAGATTGCGGCGCCTTGAGAGCGGCGATCGAACCGCCTGACGCGAAGGAATTCCCGCACGTCACCGAGTGGCTGAATTATGCGCGCGCCGCGGTGCTGGTCGTCGAAGAAAGAGCGGGCAATCTTTCACCCAAGGACAAGCTCGACTTGCTCATCCGCGAGAATGTCATCTTGCAGATGGCGCATCTGAAAACACACCCCTATGTGGCGGCGCGGCTAGCGTCAGGAAAACTACGCATTCATGGTTGGGTCTATAATATAGAGAATGGCGACGTCGCTGCATTCGACGAAAAGACTCGGACCTTCGTTCCGGTTGCTGATCATTATGACAAAGAAAGCGGCCAATCAGATGCCTGACGCCTTGCGGCTCTTTAATTGCAGTGGTTACAAACTCACCTTCCTCACAAATATATGAAGAATTGTCGTGATTAACTGAACACAATCAACTTGGATTTCATCCACAACATACAGTACTATCCGGATACAGCACTCTCTTGGAGGCGCGTCCAAAATGCGACTTCCTGCTCTGAGTACGCATATGAAAAGTAACTTGGGTGAAATCGCGACCGATGAGCGTCCAGAGCGCCTGCCCGAAGATATGGGCAAGGACAAACATATTGTCGATATCCTGATTGAAGAGCGAGCGGAACATCTTTTACAATCGCCGCTGTGGCCAGTTTATAAGACTATTTTGTATCCGTTGCTGCGCCACCGCGCTGCGGTTCGCATGACAGACAGGGTGGCCAGCCTGTCGGCGCGGGCGGGCCTTGATCATGTAAGCGGCATCCTGCGGTTGAATGTCGACGTTACCGGACTCGAAAACATACCCAAAGAAGGTCGCGTTCTCATTGCTTCAACGCATCCCACCGGAATCGCCGATGGCATCGCCATGTACGATACTCTGAAGGGGCGGCGTCCCGATCTTATCTTTTTCGCCAATCGTGACGCGATCCGCATCGCGCCGCAACTTCGAGAGCTGACCATCCCGGTCGAATGGGTGGAGAAAAAACGCACCCACGCGCGTTCACGTGAAACGCTTACGAGCGTCATCGAAGCATTCCGAAACGAACGCTGTGTTGTGCTCTTTCCTTCAGGTCGGGTAGCCTTCATGAACGAACAAAAGGTTCTCACCGAGCAGGAATGGCTGACGTCCGTGACGATTTTTGCTCGGAAATATAATGCTCCGATCGTACCCGCACAGATGAACTCACGAAACTCGTGGTTATATTATTGGTTTTGGCGCCTCAACACAGAGCTTCGAGACATCACATTGTTTAATGAACTTTTAAATAAGCGCGGAACACTGTTTCGCATTTTATTCGGACCCCTGATTCCACCCACAGAATTAATGGGTGACACTGCTATTATCACCGCCGCTTTGCGCCAACACGCCGCCACCGGTGTCGCTTTGGGTCAGCCCTGGCAAAATCCCGAAACCCCGACCTGATCACGCTTGGTTATGGCGTCGCAACTATTTTGATCGGCCGACGCGCTATCACTTTCTCATTACCTTGCACGTAACGAATTTCGAAATTACCTGGTGTATCCGGCATCTTGATTTTTGCAGGACTGCCATACTGCGTATAAGCATAATGATTATACGCCCGTTCCTCAGCATCCGGCGCGGTGACGGTGATGAAATCCCCTGCACCCGCCGGCGGTCCGGTAAAGATAACGGAAATTGTTTCACCAACAGCTGCTTTTGCAGGCGCATCTAGTGTCGCAATCGCCGCCGTCACTTTTATCGACTGGCGGGCAATAACTTTCTTATTGCCCTGCACGTAACGGATTTCATAATCACCTGCGTCAAGCGGCATCCGTATTTTTGCGGGACTATCATTCTTCGTATAAGCATAATCATTATAGGCTGATTCATTGGCGTCCGGCGCAGTGACCGTGATAAAATCCCCCGCCCCGGCTGGCGGCCCCGTGAACGTCACCGCAACTGTTTCCCCGGCGACGGCTGTTATCTTTGCTGAGACCGTAGCATCAGCCGACAAAATCCTAATCGACTGGCGTGCAATCACTTTATTATTGCCTTGCACGTAACGGATTTCATAATCGCCAGCATCAAGCGGCATCCGTATTTTTGCAGGATTGCCGTTCTTCACATAGGCATAATCATTATAGGCTCGTTCTTCCGCGTCCGGCGCAGTGACCGTGAT
>JAJFFW010000053.1 GCA_021776435.1 Parvularculaceae bacterium
GGCCGGACGCCACTTTGCGGACAATGCGAATGCGTAAATCTTCCGAAATAGCCATGATCAATCCTCCTCAAAGAATCGAATCACAGTTCGGAAAATTGGAAAACCCTATTTTGATTCACTCAATCTCGGAAACGCTCTAGAACGAAGTGCGATAAAGACGAATTGGTATTTTGCTTCCGTTTAGCATTGTTGCGTCAATTAAAGTGAAAATCTCTGCACACGCCATGCTCATCCCTCTGGATGACGAATCGCAATCATCCATCTTGGAGCGTTTCTTCTCTCTCTCGTTCAGCAAGCCAATGATCGGCGCGTCGTTCGGCTTCAACAATTTGCTCGACGGTCATCTTCTCCGCAATAACATCTCGAGCCCGCACCGCAAGCGGCCCCCAGTATTGCAGTGCTATATCATACCACATGTACGCGACGACCAGATCGACCTCTACGCCCTGACCATAGGCATAGGCGTCAGCCACAAAAAGCTGTGAGCCAACATCCCCCTCCTCGGCGGCGCGAAGGTGCCACTGAACCATTTTACTGAAATCTTGCTCAACGTGATCGCCTGTGCGGTACATGCGCGCAAGTTCAGTCTGAGCCTGAACATAGTTTTGCTCCCCTGCCAGAGTGATCCAATATACGGCGCCCCGGTCAACCGATGGCGGGGCGACGATATCATTGAGCAGGATAATGCCGATGATATATTGCGCACGCGGATCACCTTTTCGAGCGTCGGGAAGAAGTTCGTCCACCGCCTTCGAAAACTCACCTCGCTCAAAAAATGCAACACCGCGCCCGACATCAGCAGATGTCACGGGCGCCGAAAGCCATGTCGCCGCAAGAACCGCGGTAACCAGCAGAGCTTTTCTCATCGCGCACTCTCTTTTGCCGCCAAGACCGGCTCTAAGCCATTCGGCAACCAGCTCACGCCGCCATACCCCCCGATCCAGATAACATCCTTATCTGATGCCATTGAAAATACAGTGTTTGATTGAAGCCCTGCATGGATGTCGAAAGGCCGGAATGCGCCATCTGTAAAAATGGCGGCGCCGCGGTTCGTTCCAATTAGAATTCTGCCATCATCAAGGGTCTCAAGAGCGAAGACATGGTTTCCCGGCAAGCCATCCTTTGCCGTCATCGTCGACCACTTGCGACCGTCAAACCGGCTTAAACCGCCGCCCCATGTACCGACCCAAACATCGCCGTCTTTGCCAACCGTGAGAGCGACAACATAGTTGGGGTTATAGGCGACGGGAATATCCTCAATACCTTGTTCAACCTTCTGACGGGCGTGGTGACTGGAGACCTTCCCTGGGTCATTTTGGAAATCTATGGCGTCTTTGACGTCTTCGTAATCAGCGCCAAGACCATCTTCATGTTTCCAGTTGCTCCATTTGCCGGCCTTGTACCTCGCAAGCCCGCCTTCTGTTGCGAACCAGACCTCGCCGTTGATGCCCTCCGCCATTCCGTAGACCCAGTCATTGGGCAATCCAGCATCCGTATTTGCGACTGTGAAAAGACGCCATTTCGCAACGTCATCAAGCTCGCCATCTTTGATCAAATTAGCGCCGGACCAAGTTGCGAACCAAACATCTCCAGCCTTTGTTGTTAAGGCATCATAGATGAAAGCGTCACCCAATCCGTTTTGTATATTATAATGGCGAAACTGATCCGTCTCAGGATCGAGTATGGACAATCCTCCGCCATAAGTGCCCACCCATATTTCATCATCGGTTTTCGAAATATGAAAGATACCGTTTGATAAGAGCCCAGATCGATTGTCATAGGTGCGGTGGTTGCCTGTCAGCATATCATAACGAATAAGGCCGCTAGAGGTGCCTACCCAGACTTCTTTACCGTCGATCAGTATTGCTTTGACGTTGCGCGCGCCCATGTCGAAATTGATGACATTCCGCAGACCACCGAGCTCCTGGCTGGCAACCGGGCCGCTGTGAGGATTGGGATCTTGATGAGGCGCCCCGGCCTGTTGGGCTGCAGCAAACGTACTTCCCGCCAAAACGGCGAGCCCGGTGAACGCAAATTTAATTCCTGTGTTCATTGTTAATCGCTCTCCTTTGAGACGGGCGTGAGCTTGACAACAGCGCCTTTGGTCCCCGCCCAAACAACACCGTTCTCTTGTACAGCGATGGCGTAGAAGTGGCGACCGGGCAAACCGTCGCGATAGACATGCCAGTTTTCGCCATCGAACGATGATATGCCGTTATCAGTCCCGAACCACATGGTTTCATCTGGGGCCTGAGCGAGCGAATAGACGAGATTTCCAGATAGCCCGTCATCAACCGTATAATTCATCCAATGGCTCTCGCCATCGAAAAGGCTTGCCCCTCCCCCCCATGTTCCAAACCACATGCCACGACCAGTATCATCAACTTTGACCGAAAAAACGTAATTTGGATTGTACGTTAGAGATCCGTCAGTGGTCACATTCAAATCGTGACGGCTGCGGGTTCCAAGTCCTGTGTTCGGACTTGACGGTAAACCGGTCGTATCTGGAGCGCCCAAACCATCTGTGTGATTCCACGACTTCCAGTCACCGTGGTCATATAATGTGACGCCACCTTCCGTTCCAAGCCAAACCGCGCCTTGTTTGTCGATGTCGACTCCGTAAACCCAGATATTAATCAGCTCGTCACGATAGGTTGTAAATTCCTTGGTGGCGCTATTAAAATAATTCGCACCCTCCCAAGTTCCGATCCAGACATTTTCATCATCATCAAAATCAAACGCATAAACCCAATAATCGGCAAGGCCATGCATTGGGAAATACGTCTCCCACTCGCCCTTATCATAAACGCTGGCGCCGCCAGCGTTGGTGCCGAACCAAACAGCCCCGGATGGAGCAACGCCGATGGCGAAAACATATTCATTCGCCAGACCATCAGCGCGTGTGAATGTCTGCCTTGGTGAATCATCGCTGATGTCAATTTCGATGACACCGGACGATGTGCCAACCCAAAGAGAATTGGTCGCTTCAGACAAAGCCAAAGCGCGCACATAAGCGTCCTCGCCCACCTCGAAATGTTCAATTACGTAATCCGATGCAATCGGCTCTTGCGCGCTCACATTCATCCAAGCGAGCGTAAAGCTGCTGACAAGAATCGCTGTGCATACACGACGCCGCAAAGTTGACACATCCATAGTTCGTCCTTTCTGGCCAGGTGTCTGCGATTTCAACGTTCTCATACAATTCGTACGCTTACTCACGCAAATCATTGATCTTTCTCAAAGTTTCATCATTCGTCCAGTCTCGATAGCCAACGATCATTTCTTTCACGACACCGTCAGGCCTAATCAAGAATGTTGTGGGGTAAGCTTCAACGTCGAACGCTCCTTCTGCGAGACGGCGCTCTGAATCCCAGAGATTATAAAAATCAACACCCAACTCTCGCAAATATTCAGCGACAAAGTCAGGACTGGCGTCAACGTTCAATCCAACGACAGCAAATTCTTCCGGATTTAACTCCTCTGCAAGGCGATCAAGACTTGGTAGCTCCCGCCTACACGGAGGACACCAAGACGCCCAAACGTTCAATACGAGCGCTTTTCCTTCGTAGTTGCGAAAGGATGCAGGCCGTCGCTGCAAGTCGAGCGCGGAAAGAGAAAAGACTGGCTCACCGGGCTTGAGCTTTATCAACCGCTGATCTTCAGTATCAATGTGCTGCTTTAACCGCCCGACCTCCGCATTCCATTCCCAAATAGCGGCCTCAGCACGACGGCGGAACGAATCTTCCGGAGGGGTTAAGTTCACAAATGCCTGCATTACACTACTTGCCATGGCCAATTCGCCCTGCCCCTCAAACGTTTCCGCCAAACCAAAAAATGCATTCGCCTGCTGCGGATTCAACATCAACGCGCGCTCAAATGCCGCTTCCGCCTTCTTCCAAGCACCGAGTTCGACATAAGCGAATCCTAAATTCGTGAAGGCGTCCGGTGATTGGGAATTGATGGTGACGGCGCGTTCAAATGCTATTGCCGCCGCATGGGCATCCCCGAGTTCAAACGCCTTTAAGCCTTTCGAATAAGCCTCGTCGAATACGCCTGCGAGCGCTGCAGGAAATGATTTAACCGGTGCAGGATTTACAACTTCAACCTCAACTCCGCGCGAAGGCGCCAGTTTGGCGACACCGTAGAAGCCAACAGCTGCAATCATGAGAATGACAATGGCGGCCAGCAGTCTGGCATGGCGCTTTGAGTTCCGTGTCATCAGATCGCCCCCTTATGAGGTGCTGCAGAGAGAAAAGGAATCCCAAAAAACGTCAAAAAAGCGAGGACAAAAACGCCGATGATTGCGATTGCTGAATGTTCAGGACGCGGCTTTCGAACAGACCTCCAGTGAATATAGGCGATAACGCTCATCCATGTGGCAAATGCCCATGTCTCCAGAGGATCCCAAGCCCAATACCGTCCCCAGGCGTCACGCGCCCAAGCGGCTCCAGCGACCAACATAAGAGATTCGAATAATACGGCGACGAGAATAAGGCGGTAAGCGGCCTCTTCGACAATGTCCGTATCCGGTAAATATTGAAGTCGCGCTTTCGCGAACCGCCTTAATAACACGGCGATACTCAACCCAACGGCGATAACCGTTAATCCCAAAAATATCTTACCGAGCGTGATGTGAACGGGCAGCCATGGCGTATTATAGGTGACAGGCAGGGCCGAGTCCGTCACTGGAGTGACAAGAAGCCACAGGGTTAGAACCTGTAAGACACCGAGAACACTGCCGAGCGCACGACGCAATAATGCGCTTACAGTGGCGCCAACAAACGCAATTGCATTCAGGCTCCACACATTGCTTGAAAGGATTTCATGAAGATTGACATAGGGCCCATGTTCAAGGCGCCCCCATCGCATTCCGATTGAAATTGCATGAATGAGTAATGCCGAGCCAAGAATCCAAAGAGCAATATGGGTTAGAGCAGGACGTTTAAAGCCCGCCAACGCCATCAATGCAGCCAGTACATAACCGCCGGCGGCAATCCAGAGAAGCACCGTTTCCTCAAACATAGCCGCTCTCCCCACGCGATGTCGAAGACGCTTGCGCGCCGAGGGGGGCTAACAATTTTTTTGAAATATGCCAGAGAAGCGATGCGAGGCTCGCCAGGGCCGTGGCGACAATCAGCGATACATATGGGTTTGCCGTGACCGTATATCCCATCCACGTCTCCAAAGACTCAAAACGCAGCACGCCCCCCTCTGCGAGCTGAATGCTCTCTCCTGGCCTCAGTTCACGTCTTAACCCTTGTTCTATGACCACGAGGGACGGATTCTCCGGCAGAGAAAACCGCCACTCTGCATCCACGTTGTAAAGCGGTTCCTCAAGAGGAAGCCATAACGTAAGTGGTTCGTCACTTCCTGGCGGGATCCACACATTCCCCTGTCGGTCTTCATTTAAAGGATAGGATGGGAGATGCACTGCCCCCGTATAGGATGCGCCTTGCGCATCAACATAGGTCACAATTGGGGCAAACCCTTTATTGAATGATGTATAGAGACGATATGGTGAAAACACCAGCGGTGTATCATCACCAATTTCAATCTCTCGCCAACTATTCCCTTCAGGAATCTCAATCAAACTTCGCGTGTCCCGCCGCGACATCCCCGGTGCATATTTGATTTCAAAAGACTTTTGTCGAAATCGAATGCGCTCAAGACGAGAATTATGGAACGGTCGTGCAACGCCGACAACCATGTTGGGATCAAAAAGAGAATTCTCCGTGACCTCTACATGACCGGTGAACGACGTCAGAGCGTCTACAGCAACAGCAATGGCTAACCCAGCCAATCCGACATGGAACGCAAAAAGCGCCGGTTGCGCACTAAGCGTTCGGTTACTCACCAATGCGGCGCAAAGATTGACGACTAAACCACTCAAAGGTGCGACTATCCAAATGCCATTCCCGCCGCCGGACTCGGCATTCCAAATCGCAAGGGCGCCCGCCATTAGAGCGAGGGCAATCGTAATTTCGATTCGAGCCAATAATTTTAAGATGCCCATCAGTCGGTCGATCATGGCGGATTTTCACAATTCTCAGACGAATCCCGCATCCAGTCCCGTCCAAATTCTCCGTTACCCGGAGCGCCTGACGAGCCGCAATCATTCTCACGCCAAGACCCACTGGCGGCAAATGTACGCACTTTCAGCATTGCGTTGAGATAGTATGGACCGTTGGTATAACCCGCGGTCGTGTTGTTGCGAACCTGAGTGCCGGGCGCTAGTCCCACTTCAGGACCAACATCATTCAAATTGACAAGAAACGCTTTGTTCTTCCAGCCGTGGGGAATGGCGGCATGGCACCATGTGCATCGCAGATTACCGATTTTATCTGCGTGCATGCCGTGAAGATTTGCATCGCTGCTATCCGGGCCAGAAAACCCGCTGTCAAAATCAGTCCCATCTTTGCTCGCATAGCGCGTGAAGGAATGACATTTGAAACAAAGATGATCCTGCGTCCCTCCTCCGCCAGTCTGCTGGTTCCAGGCGCCTTTCAAAATAAAATCATTATTTGACCCATGCGGTCCCCAAGACCGGCCATTCTCACCACCGATTGGAGTGCTATCACCCGCCGCTGTTTCTGACCCATGACAGTCAGAACAATACATCGTCTGCTCGCCTATGTCTGTTCCCACGTTCCACGGAGCGAGCCAGTTTGATGGATCAGTATTGCGCACACCCGGAGAGCGGCCGGTGCGGTCGATAACCGGGTGCCAGGAGCGGTGATTGCCACCCGTTTCGCCCTGATCACCAACCGGCGCCTGAAATTCCATCGCCTGGTCCGTATACGCGGTAAGATCGTTCGCGCCGGGCGCAGTGCCGCCTGATGCCCCGCCAAGTTGGGGGGGATTATTATAGCCATAGGTTGAGTGGCATTTCATGCAGACTTGGTATTCGCGTGTGACATAGCTGTTCGTAACGTCAGTCGCTGCTCCGACTGACGCCATGCCGCGTTTCAAAGTGAAATCGATCGGCTCAAATAAAAACGCCGGAGAGCCATAAACAGGTTCAACCCCCCACGAGCCTCTTAGAACACCAGAAGCAAGATTTGTATGGATGCCGGGCCCCGAATGATCGTGGGTTCCCGCGATATCGGGAGCAGACGGAGAGTCATTGAAAAGGCGGTTTCGTATGACACGATGGGGGTTGTGACAGTCGGTGCATTCAACATGCCGGTTTGATGGATTGCCACGGCCAAGTAGCGTCCGCGACTCAAGAAAATCCTTACCAGGTTGCGGCTCACTACTCGCACCGATGTCATGAACTTCTGGCTGCACATCGATCGGCATATGCCGGGCGCTCAAAAAGTCCGTCTCAATGTCGGGCGGCTCAAACCCGGCGCCACCCTGCCCCACAAGCGTCGTGTCAAAAGCCGAATGACATTGATAGCAGGTTTCTTCTATCGCTGACGATCCGCCGGACTTCGGCCCAGCAATGCTGCTCGTTCCCTCACGCAAAAGCCTGTTTGCGCCCTCAACAGTATGGGCGTCATGGCAGTTCAGGCACGCACCGCGCCAAACCGGCAACCCGTCCGGAAACTCTCTTAAAACCGCCGCGTTTGTTGCATACAGCTCGTCAGCAACATCGCGATGGGAATGGGCGGAGTCCGGCCATCCTTCTTTTTCATGACAGGCCAGACAGATGATATCGATCTGCTCGCGAAAGAGCCCAGTAACCGGGTCGCCATCCTGAAGACGATTCATGCGGAGAAATTTGAGCTCCTCCCCTGCGTCATCGCGAACGTGTGGATCATGACAAGAAGTACACTGAAGTTCATCATCGGTGAGAGGCGCAAGCGGGTGCTGGCCTGGCGCCCGGTTATCAATATGTAACGATGCGCTCGGAGCGCGCAGCTCGCCATCCGCCAATGCGAGAGCATCATCATAACGGAACGATATCGGGTGATCATTCGTGAGGTCTGTTCCGAGACGTCGTGTAAAACCAGTTTGAGCGCCAGCCCCTACCGGCATGCTTCCGTCAGGCGCTGTTCCGGTCATGGTGATATCCGCCGTCAGCGGATCACCATCCGTCACCGCTCCATTTAAGACGTTGACAGAGCCGATCGCTATCGTTCCGTCGTGACACGAAAGGCATAGTTTGCTTGACCCTCCGGGTTGACCAAGACCGATCGCATCCATTGAGCTCGAGTCATAGGGAACGTAGGTCGCTGACGATAAGGATCTGTTCCATAAAGGCGAAGGTACGGATTCGTTCGCGCCGTGGGGTGTGTGGCAGAAAACGCAAATTTCATCTTCACTCACCGCACGAACTTCACCAGGCCCGTTAACTGACAGATTATGCTTGGTGTTACGGATATCGGAAATTGGCGCAGCAAAAGCTATTGTTGCTGCTATAATTGATATAACTGTCAGGAATGAAAAAATTTTAAGGCGTTTCGGCATAAACGCCCTCCCCATTCAGAGGTGTTAGTTCCTGATAAGCCACAACCCGACCGTTAAACATATCCGCTACGAATACTCGGCCAGATGCATCCGTCCAGACACCAGAAGGCAAATAGAATTTCGGCGCGTACTGACCTTCCCCTGTTAGAGTCATCAGCAGATGACCCGCCGGATCAAATACAAGCAACCGGCCAAAGAGGGATTCAATCACATAAATGCGGCCATCACCGCCTATAGCAATTCCTTTGGGTCTGGCTAAATCTCCGATCGAAAGTCCATTCTTACCAAAGACTAAGATCGTTTCTCCTTGGGCAGTCATTTTCTGAATACGAAAATTAAAAGTGTCCGACACGTAGAGACCACCATCATGATAGGTCATGTGAGTTGGTGTGTTGAAGCGGCCTTCAGCAACACCAGGCCCACCGAATACATCGAGTAAGGTACCCGTCGCGCTAAATTTTTTAACCGTATGATCGCCGGCATCCGCGACAAAGATGTCTCCGAAATAAGGTTCGCGCGCCAAGCCTAACGGGCGTTTTAGGGATTCAGAACCAAAACGGCCAATCGGTTGCCCATTCGCCGAAAGATGAAAAATTTCCGCTTTTTCTGCGTCGCTGACATAAACCCCTCCCGACCCGTCGGAAACCACAGCCGAAGGCGCTTCAAAAGCCTCTTTGTCAGCAGCCAATCGCCAAACAAGAAATTTTGCTTGATCAAGCTTTATTTTTACGACGGCTTTCAGACTCATGTCAGCCACCACGAGCGAGCCATCTGTTTCTGTGAAACCGTAAACGGGTCGTCGAAGTTCCTGGTATTGCCGTTTCCCGACGACAAGGCCCGCAATGGCTCGTAAAATACTTCTTACGCCGGTGCCCACTTTACTTTGCATGGTTTGGAAGTCAGCCTCCCCTATCAACTCTCCAGCATAAGCATACCGCTCGATTTCTGGAGGTTTAGGCCAGGTTTCCGCTTCTGGCGTTGGAGAAAAATCAAAAGTTGACTGCCCGGATTCGCTCGCACAGCTGGCTGAAAGGATGCAGCCAACAATAATAGACAGACGAATCCTTTGAGTGACGCGTTGAACACGTCGGAGCAAGATTGGCAGGCAGTCCCAAACCGGCATCACACAAACACTCAATTTCTAATTTTGTCAGTCCCAAACCATAACGCCGAGAAACCTCAAAGTCTTGGCCAGATCTCGATTTGCGGATTCAATCGTCCTGATCGCATCAGGGAAATTTTCCGCCTCAATCTTCTCGCGCGCTCGATCTCTCAAAACCTCATTTTGAGTAAATACTTTCGCGACATGTTTTTGTAACTCCTCCGATGCTGGTAATTCAGACAAAGCAATTGATACGAGCATCTCGTAGCTTCGGTTTTTGTCCACTTCGTATTTGTATTCCTCAAATGGCGTTTCAAACACGAGCTCATTGACGACAGATTTTCCATCATGCAAATCCCTAACGATGGTCAAGACAGCAGCATACGCACTTTCCATCACTGTATGCGCTTCTTCATATTTTTTTTTATCCGCGAGGCGTTCAGCTCTTGCAATTTGAACCTCAGCTTCACCGATGCGCATTTTCAGTTCTGTAGACCATTGGTCCCTGGAGGAGACAGAAAGAGCCCGTAGATAAGCGCCCAGTTGTCTGGCGCCTCTTTCATAACCGGATTTATGCTTTTGTTTATCAGTCGCCTTCACTCCAGAAGTCACCATGGCTGCCGTGATCAATCGTAATCCTTCATCAATAGAAGAGCACTGCTCATCAATGCCGCCATTGGTGGCTGTCATTAAAAGGTTTGCCCAGGCTTTTGCTAGCATCTCACGAGCAGCCTGGCTTCCTTGGCTATCAATTTGCTTTGCTGAAGGTGAATTCAAATATGTTTCCAGAAGCCGCACTTTTCGAGCACACATGACCTCGGTTTCAGTCATATTAGCGGAGACGCTATCATTTAGCCCCCACGAAGCTACGCCCTTTGACGGCGCCGCGAACAAAACACTCGCCGCCAAAGAGCCAAGAGCAATATGTTTGCCCCACCCAGTCATAGTTTAACCCGGGATAAAAAATCCGCTCATGCGAATGCCCTTCAGGAGTTCTTCCGTTGCCGCTTCTAGATCTCCGATGGCGGCGACATAATTGCCCTCGGCAGCTTTCTTTTTCGCATTTGCGCGCAGTTCCTTTGCCCCCCCGCGCTTACTCTCCATGCCTTTCAAGAGTGATGGCGCGGGTCTTTTATTTTCTATCGCAAACTCCAGCAATAAAAAGTGGCTAGCTGTGCGGCCTAACTCATATTCATAGGCATCTTTTGGCGTATCAAAGACCAGCGAACGCACAAGAGTTTGCCCTTCTCTCGCCGTTCGAATATCACCACGGGTGATTTCATAGGCGCGATCAAGCATCGCAAGAGCCTTCTCATAGTGTTTGGCTTTCTTGAGTGCATCGGCTTCCGCCATCAACCGCTTGATAATCTCCGCATGTTGTATTGTGGTTCCAGCGGGACTGGCGTCACTCACCCGCTCATAAGCAGATAAGAAAACTTCTACTGTATGGCGTCTTTTCTCGAACGCTTCTTCCTCACGCCGCTTTTTTATATCCTTTACCGAAAGCCTACGGGCTTCAACGTTCACAAGTCCCAAAGCTCTGTCGAGCTTTTGATCAGCTTGGGCGAAGTCTCCGTCTGATAAAAGCGATTTGGCCTCTTCAACTAGGCGCCGCGAGTCTTCCAACTTTGCGATAGCGCCAAGATCTCCACTTTGTGTAATAGTCCGTGACGAGAAAGAGTCGGTAACGAGCCGCTCAAGAAAAACGGATTTTTGCGCTACCAGTCCAGCTTCTACGGGGATGCGCTCGCTCGCCGACACGGCTGTCGTTACAATTGCAACCGCCGCCATCGTCAACAACGCTACAGCTTTAAATCTCATAGCACATCCTTCCATAGGCTGGGGCGCCAAAACCTAACCGCCTTCGCTCGCCCAATTCGACCGATCGGCGAGCGATTTCAGTTCTTGCGCCGTTTTCGGTTGTGCGTGGCACCTGCGACAATCGGATACGGGAAATGCGACCTTACCATGACAAACGCCGCATTTTTGCCCAAGTAAAATACCAGCCATACTGATCTGATTAGCCCCCTTTTGTGGCGTAAATATTTCGTCGTGACAATTAGAACAATCCAGCCATTGCGTGTGCTGCAAATGCGGATAAACCACATTCGGCATACTGCCTTTTACCTGGCGTATAATCACAAGGTCGAGCAAGAAGGGGTCCGCTTTCGGGTTATCTAGTTCATAACGCGGCGCGATTTTCTCATCCTGCAAAGACTTCACCCAATCAATTTTATTACCATCATTCGTTTTCGGCAGGCCTTCGAATGCGACACTTGGCCACTGTAAGAGCGCTGTTCCTGGATTGGCTGCGTCGTGAATACCATCGCGCGCTGGTGGCGCATTGGGGGAACTGGACGGTCTTTTCAACAATCGATTGAAGCTATTTGCACCGCCAGGCTCAGACGCAGCTACGAGAACCGGCGCCGGCTCTACCGGCGCTCTTCTATTCGAGACGGAGGTCGCCTCGACGGGAGCCGGCTCGACAAGCGCGGGTGTCGAATTGCTATCCTCCATAGCAATCTTTCCCGCATTGCCCATGGCTGTGTCTGTCTCGACAGCACTTGCACTCGAAACGAGGAGGTCTTCGGTCAAATTATCTTCAGACGAAGGCTTGAATTGATCTTCATTCAATTTCGCCACAGGAATTTCGGCCACGCTGGAGGTATTAGAAATCGTCGCTTTATCTATTCCCCTCCCATTACTGAAGAGAGAACCTCCACCGAAAAGGAACATACCCACCAAAACCGCTACCCCAACGAGCGCAATCGTCGCGAAGCGACTACTCAGAAATTTGTCCATTCTATTCGACATCTTCGAAAACCAATCCAGTGATTTACTGCGTGACAGGGGCGACTAACCGATCAGCGGTACTGTTATGCACACGTGTTTTCATCCCGGTCCGGCCTGAATGACAAAGAACACAATTTTCAACTCCCCATGCAATTTCGCCGTTATGGCAAGCGCCACAATATTCACCGTCGAATATCTTCAACATGTTTATATCATTCCCGCCCGCCTTGAATTTAAACCCCAGGTCAGTGTGGCAAACCTTGCAGCGAAATCGAATACGATGAAACCAGTGTGGAAAAACAACCGGCCTCATGCCAGCATCATCGGAGTAGTTATTAATTACGACATCGCCATATTCCGCGCGCGCATCGAGTGTTAAGATCGCCGTTATGGCAAAGATAATTGCAAGCACTAGGATATAAAATCCGCATAAGGCATTTCTTCTGCTTGCCATTTATCTTCGCTCCTCTCTCAATTCTCGCCTAAACTTCGTTGAATTCGAAGCATAAATAAATTGCCGAGACCTTCGTCTTCATAAAACAACGATGCTTCAGCGATGAATGAGATCTGTCCAACTCTATAATCAAGAGTATTTCGCCATTCATGGTGTTGAATATCATCTCCAAGCTCGGGTGTTGGGTCATTCGAAAATAGTTCTTCAAGTTCAAAAATATTCACTGCCAGCTCTGATCGGTAGCTCAGATTGAGTATATTAAATATCGAGCGATAACCATAGGCCAGTCGGCCGCTGGCAGTGATAAACGTATCATCGGCGCCGTTCAGGCTCCGCCGTATCCCATTAAAGGTCATGACGCCTGTTAGGCTTTGACGTTCATCAAATTTCTGGCGTCGGTTAAACTGAAGTTGCGCCGATTGCAGATTATCACCAACCCCCGTTAATTCACGAAAATCTCGAACTGAAAAGTTAAATGACGAGGAAGCCCAACGCGATGAGCGATTATGATTGACTGTCAGTCCGTGCGCTACAACCGTCGTAACGCCCGAATTATTTGTCTGATCGCGATCAATTGCCGCGGGGTCAATACCGAACTCCTGCGTCAGCGAAAACCTTACTGGCCCCTCCTCAAATAGGTTGAATTCCCGTTCAAGGGTTTGGTTGACCGCCGCCGTAGGGTCTTTCAACCCGCCTTCGGCGTTCGTGAACCCGGTTTCGCCTGTGGCGCGGGCGCCCCACCGCCATTCATAACCACCAAATTTTCTCGTTTTGGACGTATAATTTCCAGTGGCGTTAACCGTAGCGAACCGTTGCTCAGAGTTTTGCCCACGAGCACGCACATTGCTGTTGTTGACGACTCCACCACGAAAACCCAGGCGGAAATGTAATCTCTCATGCAATGGAATATTGACATTCACGATACCTAGGAGCCGATCATTGCGACGCTCGTTCGTTACACCGCTCGATTCCGTTATAATTTCTTCGGTCCGTGCGCGTAAGTTGCCATCGATATCAAAATTACGGCTTGAAGGAGCCCAGTGAAAAGTATCGACAGCTTGAATTGATTGACGTTTGGTTCCGGCTATTTTTGAGATATCATCGTCTTGAACAAAGGTAATAATTAAATCATTCCGTACGGACTCGCTCGGGGCCATCTGCAAGGCAATATTCGCCGTCAAAGTATCGTCGTTAAACGTCCCGTCAGTTGGGGATACAAATTTGCTTGTCGAATAATCGGTAGTCGCCGTAATACTTTTGAGCCCGAGAAAATTTTTTCCGAATTCTTTATTGGCGCTTGCAGAAAGTCGTTTGCCATTTCTATCCCCTGTGCCTTCTTGATCGCTGCGGTCGAAAGAACCGCTGAGCGAGGTGCGAAATTTCGGCGTGATTTTACTTCTGTTAGAAAAAGAAACACGGTCACGTACAAAGTCCGCACTCGCCAATCTACCCGATACCCGGCTGTCTAGCCTGGAAATGGAAACGGATGTGGGGAAACGGCTTGATGGTAAGATACTCAAGCCAATATCTCCGCTAAGGCGGATTGCCTGTCCGTTAGACCCAGTACGTCCAGATTGACGTTCATATCCAACAGCACCGCCCCCCTCAATTTGGGCAAACCAAGGCTGCCAAATGTAACTTTTAGCGTTAACATCGAGTGTGTTTTGCAAGGTCAGTTCGCCTTCCTGCCCTGGCGCATTACGTGAGATAACGGCAGTGCTAGCGCTGCCGGAAAAAGTCGCCGGAGCGACTTTAGACGCAGGCATGCTCGCACAGCCGCAAAGAAGCACCGGCACAAACAGATGTGCTGCGCACAACCTGCAATAACCGAAAAGACCACGGGCCCCAGCTGCCGCCCCAATTCTTCCCCAACCGGTCATTCATTAATTATCTCTCAATACACTGACGGGTGAGATGGCCGTTTTAATCCTCGCATTCCCGCGTAATTCAATCAAAAATTCCTTCCAACGCCTGTCGCTCTCCTCACGCTCATATAACGCCAGTGCGCGCTCACGAATATCGCTGAACGCCTGAAGGTGAGCAGGTTCGCGAGCATTAACTTTGAAGATCGATATTCCTTCAAGAATTCTGAATGGCGCAGTATAAGCACCGGGTGAAAGATCTTTTATTGCAGTGACAACGACACTGGCGAGCTGTCCGGCATGAACCAACCCAATCCCCCCCCCATCAACGGAAGATACATGGCCTGAATACGTCTTCGCCAATTCTGCGAACGGCTCCCCTGCCATGAGGCGAGCATGCAGTTCAGAGGCTTGCGATTGCGCCGCTTCCCAATCTTCGGTCAAGCCATGTGGCGGAACCGGAAGGAGGAGGATAGCAAGGTCAACTGCCGCCGGTGTAGTGAAGAGCTCCGGACGACTTTCGTAAAACCCTATGATGTCTGCGTCTGTCACTTCGCCAAGCGCCATAACATTTTCGCGCAAAGCATCAATCTTCGTTGCATTGAGTATTTCCTCTTCGATGCCCGCTTTTTTGACAGCAAACAATTCCCTTGTTTTATCGTCACCAGCGTATCTCTCTTCCAAAGCCGCCAGTTGTTCCGCCGTTTTTTTCGGATCTCCCTCTAAGCCGCGCCGATTTGCTTCTTGCACCAGCAAAGTGTCTGAAATCAGTAACTCATAAGCTTCGTTCGCAATCTCTTCACGGCGATTATTATCAACATTGTGAAAATAGGTTTGAGCGACATACACTGCATAGAAATCATGAAATTCTTCAGCAGTAATAATTTCGTCATTAACGACGGCAATCGCCCCAGCAGGAAGTTCCGTGTCCGCCACTCTTTGCACAAGCTCTTCCTGAACGCTCGCTGCCTCTGCCGAAAAAGACCCGACACAAATAAAAACGAGCGCAGCCGCAGCAGTACAAACGGATCGATTGAGAAACATGTGCGAGATATCCATTGAATTCACCACCCTCATTCGTATTTCAATGATAGCCCAAGTGTATCATCATTTTGATTACTGCTCCGAAAAATAAAGGGCTTAAACTGCTGTAGATTGTCGCAGAGCACGTCATCTTCATGAAAGATAACTAAGTATTCCGGACTGAGCAGTTCTAACCAAAACAAAAAACCGGGCAAATTCTGCCCGGTTTTAAAATTCGCATTTTTACAACCTGCCTATTTCACATGACAGGCTAAACAGACAGCACTATCCGAGTTCGATAAACGCATAAAAGCCAGGTTATTCGCCCCTTGGGCAATATGCGGATCATGACACGATGCACACTCAACGAAAGGTTGATCCTCCGCACCATTGGGATTAAGGCGCGTGTAGAGAATCATATCTGTCTTATCACGAACGCCCGCCGTGCCAATCGTGGTGTCGACCCACCAGCGAGGACGCCCTAAAATAGTTGCGCTCGACAAACCATTTGTCGTGTTTTTGAAATCCGGGTCGATCTGCGTAGTCGCAGCTGTCGGTGTAAAGCCGCCATATTGAATACCGATCGGGTGATCATTGGTCAAATCCGTACCAAGATTAGGAACCGGTGTTCCTGTTAATGCCAGAAGACCTGCATCCGTATTGCCGGAACCCATGCCGCGTCCAGGCGCATTGATGACCGCATCACGCGCCTGCGTTCCATCATGGCAGGTGAGGCAGGCAATCGAGACAGACCCGACTGGCAAGATATCCCCGTCAATGGTGGTATTATCGTAGGTCGAATAGGCCCCTGGGGCCGTTCCGGCCACCTTATTCCATAACGGCGCTTCTACAGCCGTGTTCGCACCGTGCGGGGTATGGCAATAAACACAGACTTCATTGTTGTCGTTTCCGCCCGACGCCAAGTCATGCTGTGAGCCATTGATCTGAGCAAAAGCACTACCGGAAGCAGACATCAATAATACGCTGGCCGATACTGCCATGAGTTTAGGTAGATGTAACTGGAGCATATGCCCCCCCTTTTGTCAGTCCCCGTGGCGAGCCCTCACGCGCATCCACTTGGACAACTTCTGTTTCGATTTTTACGTCATCACAACTCTGCTCTTTGTTCATTGACGAAGGTCAAGTTTTAAAGCGAAATTTACAACTTCTCCGCGCCAAAGTGTCGCATGAACGAGTGTTTTAGTCCTCCCCACCCGGAGCAAGTACGTTCCTGGCCTCAGCTTCATCGATAAGCTCAAAGCTATACCCTGCAGTCAGATGATAGTCGCGCCCTGCGGGCCAGTCTTCGGGTAGAAAGGCCGGACGAAAAACGTCAATCTTGCTGTAGAACTGGTCAACGACATAAATTCTGCCATCCAAATCGACACTGACCCCAGCCGGTAGAATAAAATTCCCTGGCCCCGGCGTTTCACTTCTCTCGCCAATTGACAACAAAACGCTTCCATCACTCGTAAATATTTGCACATTCCCGAACCCCGTATCAGCGACATAGATGCGACTGTCCGCATCCATTGCGATCCCTCTCGCATGAGAGAAATCACCTGCGTAACGCCCCGGTTTTCCAAATGTGTTATTCACTTTTAATTCTGGAGAGAACGACTGCACACGGAAATTTCCCGTATCGAGAACACGCAAATTATGATCGGCGCCCATTGCAGCATTCAGTGGAAGATTAAACTCGCCCTCTGCCGAACCACGTTCACCGATATCGCCAAGGTGGCGTCCCTCCTGGTCAAATATACGCACTCTGTGATTTTGGCTGTCAACACCACCCGTATCGACAACGAATATTCGCGATCCATCGGGATCTACAGCGACGCCGGTAGGGCGCTCTAACATTTCTTCCCCACCAACCGCACCCAGAAACTTGCCGTCGCGGTTAAAAATCACCACTCGCTTTGCTGAACCGTCACACACATACAATCGCCCCGCATCATCGAGGGCCAAGCCGAGAGGTTTGACCAAACGCCCATTGCCATTCACACCGATTTCCACATAGCTTTTTTCATTAAGATCAAGCATGTGAACGCGTCGGCTGACCGTGTCACTCAAATAAATTCGCCCATGTCTGACTTCAATATCGAAGGGTTTGGAGAAAGCCTTCCCTCGAATTTGCTCTCCAGTGGCAAACCGTCGAAACCGATCTCCTGAGGTCTCCACCATGACATCGCCACTGCCCGTAAGGGTACGCTCATACACAAAACGGGGAAGCGCCGGCGCCGGCGGATAAACTGGTATTTTCACCTCTTCCAGCACCGGTACGGTGGCGCATGCCGCAGCCGCAATCGCCAAGAGACCCGCCGAAAGCCACCTGATCAGCCAGCCTGATTCTCTTCTCGTGATGAAGTCAGATCCATGTTGTGAACGGTCATTTATCATTTTCGCCCCCCTTTCCTCCTGAAAATCAGGACTTTCTCGAGCGATACCGCGAACAGTTTTGACGACGGAAGCCATTTAATGCGAATATGCTCATATAGCTCTCGCTCGAGAAGCCCTAAATGGGTCAACTGCGGCAAATGGACCGTGCACATGACGTCGCAGGTGAATTTTTGGGAACTGTGATAAGTTGCCCTCAATTTCAAAGATCCGATAATATCAAGCCGGGAATTATTCTAAATTCGTGAGGCGTAGCCGATGATCCGTACACATCTATCCGTCGTTTCTGTTGACGATAGCTGCTTTGAATGCCCGGTAAGCAGCAAAGGTGTCTGCTTGCGGTATGGAGCGAGTTTGCGCGATGCAGTGTCGAAATACTCGGTCGACGCCATAATCAAGAAGGGGTCTGCCCTTGCCTATGCCGGGGATCGAGCAAATGCTTTGTTCATTATCAAAAAGGGTGAAATCAAAGCCATTCGATCACTACGCGATGGTCGACAGCAAATTGTTGGATTCGCTCGCCCCGGCGATATTATCGGCAATCCCCAGGGTCAGGATTCATTTGACTGCACTTTCGAGGCTTTGACCGACAGCGTTCTATGTAAAACTCGCACCAAAGATCTCCATAAATTGTCCTCAGATCACCCCGAATACAACAGCGCATTCATGGATGCCGTATCGAATGAAATTCTACGAAGAGGCGATCAGAATGTATTGCTGGGTCGCAAGAGAGCGGAAGAGCGTCTCGCGAGTTTCATCACCGAGCGAGCCATCGATGTGCAACATGATAACAGTTTCGTTAAGCTGGATGTAATCAACCTCCCAATGACACGGTTGGACATCGCTGATTATCTCGGCTTAACGATCGAAACCGTTAGCCGGGTGCTGACAATTTTTAAAAATCGCAATTTAATAAAGATCGTGAACAAATCACGTATTGAAATTCTCGACCATGATTCATTAGCTGCCTTGGCTTGTGAGGAAGAGTCGCGACATTTCAACACGCGGATCTTCCTCTAAGCTGTAAGGAATAGCTGGTGGCTCTGAAATTTGGTGGGGAGAAATGTTAACGACGTGCATTTAGGAATTGTCTTTCGTGAACCTTATGCATTCAATTGTTGGCTCTGGCTCGACCCATTTCTCAGCTGCGGCTCCAAAACGCCAAGAATCCTGCGGAAAATCAATGATTCGGCATATGCGCACCGCAAGAATGTAAGTAATGACAGAAAAACGTCATATTGATCGGTTTCCAATTTGGGGGGTGGCGCTCTGCCTGTTGCTTGTCCAGTGCCAATCTAACAATGGTGACCTGCCGACCAAATCTGTCTTTGAACAAAGTATTGAGCCGGAAAAAACAGCGGTTTTAACCGAAAATGTCAAAACAACGCCGTGGAAACCCTTAAACCTCGATGGCGTCCACGATCCGGCCAATGCGGTATTATCTTATCTGCAAGAACCTGACGAAGCCCTGTCTCTTTTATCGGTTGCGCCAGAACCGGGTGGAAACAATGTGGACTGGGTGGAAGCGTTGGAGAGCGGATTGATTTCCCCACGCTCTAAGATTCAACCGGACTGGAAAGTCAATAATCTCGATCTCGATATCATAATGCCCAACACGGCTGGTATGCCGCAGGTCGTTTTTCCGCACCGCCAACACACAGAATGGCTCGATTGCTCGAACTGCCATGACAAGATTTTCAAGGCCAAAACCGGAGCCAACCAATTCGGCATGCTTGAGATCCTGCAAGGTGAATATTGTGGCCGCTGCCACGGGGCCGTCTCTTTTCCTTTAACCCAGTGTTTGAGGTGCCACAGCAGGGACCACGACCAAGCCACACTGGCCAAATAAAGCAACGTTTATGCAAAGTTTCTTTAAGCTCGCTGCAGTGATATTCACGGCCGGAATCGCCACTACCTTTGGTGCAGCAACTGCGGAATATGCTGACGTCGTTCTCAACCATAACGCAGAAGCCTCTGGCGAGCGCCCTGTTATTTTTCCTCACTGGTTTCATCGCATCCGCTTTCGCTGCAAGGTCTGTCACCATGAGCTCGCCTTTGAAATGCGCGCTGGAGCAAATGAAGTCACAATGAATGACCTGCAAGAAGGTAAATTCTGCGGAATGTGTCACGATGGACAAATCGCGTGGGGACTGGAGAATTGCGGGCTTTGCCACTCCGGACGACCAGGCTTGAAGCCCGGCATAATTGGCGATCACAAAACGCTTGGCCCCGGACGGTGGTAAAGTGTGGGATTCTTGACTTAAATCATACCATTTGAAGCCTGATTCTGATATAAATCTATGCTTGCAAGGGCGTTCTTTTTCGTTTGAGTACACACTGAATATCGAGGGTCTAAGATCCTACGTCCAGTTCTATTTAATTCGCGACAAGGCAGACTATGACGATATGACGCTGTCGTTTCTGTAGACGCTTTATCTCTCTGGGCGTAATCCTTGGAAGAGAATAGAGAATGGCGTCAGCGCCGTAGCATCTTCAATTGACGAGTTGCGTGTAATGGGAGGGCAGAATGACCATCGAGAATAGCGAAAACAACGGTGTTTTGCTTTCGATGAATCCAGCGTGGAGAACAAACCGCTACGAAAGTGCATTCACTCAGAAGGTTGATGCAATCAAAGCTGAAGGGCGTTACCGCGTTTTCGCTGAGTTGGGCAGGCGCGCTGGAGAGTTTCCTTATGCGACCGATTTCAGTGATGATGAACGACGCCGAATTACCGTCTGGTGTTCAAATGACTATCTTGGAATGGGTCAGCACCCTGCCGTTCTCGAGGCCATGACAGATGCGGTGATTCGCTACGGGGCGGGTGCTGGCGGCACGCGCAACATTTCTGGCACCTCCCATCCTCTCGTCGAGCTTGAGAATGAACTCGCCGAACTCCATGGTAAAGAACAGGCGCATGTCTTCACGTCAGGCTTTGTCGCGAATGATGCGACATTATCCGTAATCAGCTCAGCGCTTGGTGGGTGCATAATCTATTCTGATGAGTTCAATCATGCATCTATGATCGCAGGCATACGGAACGGTCGTGCGACGAAACGTATTTTTCGACACAACGACACCGCACATCTCGAAGAATTAATTAAGGCTGATGATCCGTCGAAGCCAAAAATAATTGCATTTGAATCCGTTTATTCCATGGACGGCGACATCGCGCCGATCTCCCATATATGCGATATTGCTGACCGCCACGGCGCATTGACCTATTTGGACGAAGTCCATGCTGTGGGACTTTATGGCGAACACGGAGGCGGCATTTCCGAGCGCGAAGGAATTGCGCACCGCATAGATGTGATCAATGGCACTCTGGCCAAAGCATTTGGCGTTATCGGAGGTTACATTGCGACCTCAGCGGCAATCGCAGACTTCATTCGCTCGGCGGCGCCATGCTTTATTTTTACAACGGCTCTTCCGCCGTCTATTGCGGCTGGCGCGTGCGCTTCCGTTCGACATCTGAAAAGCGATAATGACGTCAGACGCCGCCATCAGGAGAGAGCTGCTACGGTCAAGCGCCGTTTAAAAGAGGTAGGGCTTCCGGTCATGCCCTCTGAAAGCCACATTGTTCCCGTTCTCGTTGGCGATCCTGTCATGTGTAAGGCCGCAACGGATATGCTTTTTGACGAATTCGGTATTTACATACAGCCGATCAATTTTCCCACCGTTCCCCGGGGAACCGAACGGCTCAGAATTACACCAACGCCATTCCACACCGACGATCACATCGATTATCTTACTACCGCGCTGGCGGAGGTGTGGAACCGTCTGGATATTCCAAGCCAACAAAAAGATCTACCCAACGCCGCCAGCGCTTAAGGCGGCGTTGCTCACAAATTCCTTTTTATTGCTCCGAAGCTGAGCTTTGAACGAATGCCCGTTCAACGTAAATTGCGATTTCCTCAACCTCTTCTCGACTGAGAACATTACGAAAGCTCGGCATAGATGTCTCAACAGGTGCATTGAGAACCGAGTCAATGAAATGATCCCGCTCAAATTCAATTGCGAATGCTTTCTCCGTCATGTTTACGGGGCTGACTGACAAAAACCCGCCAACCCAATTCAGACCAGTTCCGTCAGAGGCATGGCAGGCTGCACAAGCCGTTTGATATAATTCCCGCCCTCGTAGCTGAACTTCTGTCAAACCCATGATATCAGGAATATCATCGTGTGGGCTCGGGCCATATTCTTCGTTTTCTTCGCCTTCCGTAGCTTCGTCACCGTAAGCACTATTCCCACCATGGCGGTTTCCCGTGGAATCCAGGTCATCATGGCAACGCGAGCAATCGCCGCCGCGACGTTTGGGTTTGCCGTCTACTTTTTCAGAGACCTCAGCTTCCGAGACCTCTTCGTCATTCTCAACCGGCTGCTCCTCTTCAACGGCATTTTCGACCGGAATCGCCTCCACACCCGAGTCATCCGCATTGACCAAATCTGAGCGAAATACATCATCAGACGATTTCTCATACGAACCATTATGGCAGGTCGTACAAGCCGATTTAAAAAGATCGCGTCCCTTCTTTTGTTGGTCATTTAAGGTTTCAGGAAGCGCATCAATCAGAATCTCACCGCGAACAAACGGATAGGCGGCGCCATATCGACCCTCGTGATTAGTCCACCCATTCGCGGACGTGTGATAGGCGGCTCCTCCGCTCAGGCCCGAAGCCACATAAATAGCGACAGCGCTGATTTCGTCGTTGGTCAGGCGCGATGCAAAAGACTGCATGCCAGTGCCAGCACGCCCATATCGAACTGCTTTTTCGACGCGCGCCGGTGTTAAATCATCCGCCCGCCAGAAATTCAGCGGCGGCGGTGATAGGGTCTCGGCCGCCACTGTTTTCGCATCACCGCGATACCCATGGCAAAAATAGCAGTTTGCGTCGTAAACTGCCCGTCCCGCCATCAGTAAAGATTTTTGTCTCAGACTAGGGGTTAATCTTTTTTTTTTGCAGGCGTCGCCTGCCAGCCGACGCCATTATTTGCTGGCGATTCGATGAACGTATCATTCATATAAGCTGCAAGATCTGCAATCTTCTCAGGTGGTAAAACAGTATCCCATGCTGGCATCGGAGAGCCAACAACACCTCTCGCGATCGCAGTATAAAGTCGCTCACGGTTCATACGCATACGAAATGCAGCTGTCGTAAAGTCAGCAGGTTTCTTGACCATGAAATAGGCGCGCCGCCCTTGGCCATCGCCCTTTTCTCCATGACATTGCACACAATTAATTCTATAGAGCGCGCCGCCTACGAACTTATTGCCTCCGGAAATTATCGCACTTTTTTCTGATGTCGTAGTCGATTTTTGACTTGGCGAAGGCTCAACTTTTCCAACTTCGGGGCTGACTGCGGCATCGGTTAATTTCGGTTGTTCACTCATAAAAGCGAGGCGAATATAATCAACCGTCGCGGCGATCTCTTCCGGGGTAAATTGCGTTGCAAAAGGCATCATTGCAGTGTCCGGTTTTCCGAAAGTTACGGCCGCAATCATATCTTCACGTGTCAACAATTCAGGATCCGCATCGGAAAAAGCCAATGGCGCAGGAAACAAGCTGTTCTGCGCCCAAGAGGCGCCATCGCCACGCTCTCCATGGCAAACGCTACACCCTTCCGAATATATTCGCCGACCGGCGCTTGCATCGGCAAACGGCGCCGGCAACATCAAGTATTCTCGGATGAAATCTGTGACGCTCTCCACCTGGAGTTTGGACAGATCACCCTCGAGGCGCCCGTTGTGACGCTTTTTCAGGGCGGTCGTCATCTGTTTACGAGAAAGTGACGCCACAGATGGTGCGGAAGTGAAATCGACACCGCTTTCGCCTCCCTGCCCCCGTTCTCCATGACATGTGGCGCATTGAGACAAATAAACTTGTCTCATCTCCAAAGCCTGGGCGCCGGTTAGCAATTGCGAATTGGGAGAAGAAGATAAACGGGAGTCGGCAAAAAATAAGACACTGGCGGCAACAACCAAGATGCCAGTGACCGCGAGCCCCTCAATGGCATGCTTGTTCATTTTAATCGTCGTCACTTGATTATTGCCTCCAAGCTGAGCTGAACCATGGAAATATCGTCCCTGGTCGCTTATTTGGCCTTTATCTTATCTTGCACCGAACGGTGATGCCAGCTTTGCCAAACACCTGCGGCGATTTGCTACTTGCGCACGATTGCGAGGACAGCTTGGTTATTCTCCTTCCCTCTTGCGGTCGCGCACACTTTGAGGTTCAACAGAGCGTAAATGGAGAATCATGTGCAGTTTTTCGAATTCGCTAATCCAGAAAAGTTCGATCGGATCGCAAAACCGCTCATTCCGATCGCGGCTGTCATCGCCGGCATTCTTGGCGCGGCCGGACTTTATTACGGCCTTTATGATTCTCCTGCAGATTATCAGCAAGGCGACACAGTCCGCATAATGTATGTACACGTGCCTGCCGCATGGATGGCTCTTTTTTGCTATTCCATAATGGCGGGATCTTCGGCTGTAGGATTTATATGGAAACACCCGCTCGCTGACGTGACCGCCAAGTCGACCGCGCCCATCGGCGCAACATTCACATTGCTCGCACTTATGACCGGGTCTTTGTGGGGTAAGCCGATGTGGGGAGCCTGGTGGGCTTGGGACGCGCGCTTAACCTCCGTCCTCGTGCTATTTTTTCTTTATATCGGTTACATTTCCCTGTGGCGCGCGATTGATGACAAAAATAAAGCTGCGCGTATCGCCGCCATTCTAGCCGTGGTCGGGTTTGTCAATATCCCAATAATCAAATTCTCGGTGGAGTGGTGGAATAGCCTGCATCAATCGGCAAGCGTCATTCGCGCCGATGGTCCGTCAATCGATGGATCCATGCTTCTTCCATTACTGCTCATGATCTCAGCATATATGACTGCTTATGTGGCGCTCGTCACTCAAGCGATGCGTAATGAATTAATCGAACGCCGCATCGCTCGGCTGCAACGCGTTCGCGCTGAAACATCATCGTTCGGAGTGAGCTTATCATGACTAAAAAACAAAGACGCCTAACGCTGATTGGCGGGTGTTTCGCCATTGCCGCCATTGCCATCGCTCTTGCTTTAACGGCGCTGCAGAGTTCCATAACATTCTTTTACACGCCATCAGACCTCATTGCGCTAGACGAACTGCCGACTCGTACTATCCGTTTAGGCGGGCTCGTCGAGAACGGAAGCGTTGAATATTTCAACGCGAGCGACAAGGCGCAGGTAAAATTCATCGTCACCGATACGGAGGCGCGCACTGAAGTCGTCTTCGCCGGGATTTTACCAGATCTGTTTCGTGAAGGTCAGGGGGTTGTGGTTCAGGGAAACTTAAATACTGATGGCCGTGTGATCGCTCAGGAAGTTCTCGCCAAGCATGACGAAACATACATGCCAAAAGAAGTTGCCGACGCGCTCAAGGAGCAAGGGCATTGGCGCCAGGGGAGTGATACGCCACAGTAATTATCCCTTAAAACGACTTCTCACAGAGAAACAAACGCAAAATTCGCTTTCAACTATGATGTTAGCTCATTGAAAAATTTCGGAACCTCGCTATGAGCATCTATTTTATTAACAAGTTGATAGTGGCCTTTGTCGTCGCCCTTTCGATTTTTACAGCCGTGCGCTTCGTCGGCGAGCAATTTTTTCCAGACAAACCAATTGGCGAATTCGCCTATGTTGTCGACATATCGACATCAGCAGATATCGTTTCTGACTCAGATATTGAATCGCCTTCCTCTTCGAATGACGTTTCCCCCACTAACACCACAACCGTCTCTGCCATCTCCTCCCCCCAGAGCTTTGGCGATCTGATTAGGCAAAGCGACGCCTCAGCCGGCGAGAAGCAAACCGCAATTTGCAGAGCGTGTCATAGCTTTATCAAAGGGGGGCCAACGATGTTGGGCCCCAATCTCTGGGATATCGTCGGTCGAGATAAAGCCAGCATGGCTGGTTATACATACTCCCCTGCTTTTCAAGCATTATCGGGCGCATGGACATTCGACGATCTTGATACATTTCTCGAAAACCCCGGCCAGTATGCGACTGGAACAAAAATGTCGTATGCTGGTGTAAAAAATGATGCGGATCGTGCTGCGCTAATTGCTTTTTTGCGCCTTCAAGCCGATGCACCTTCGCCCTTGCCAAACAATTGATTTCCGACTGTTACTCAACCCGCCCTTCAGTGGATAATTGGCGCGGCATTTCCCTCATCTTCAGCGTAATCGCGAACATCAAAAAACGGAAATGTAGCCCGCAGGCGTTTCATCAAGTGGCGATCTGCCAAAACACCGTCATCTGAATAAAAGCGCTCAGCATCATCTGCATTGTTATTTCTTGCGCGCTGTATAATAAATTTCTCGACTCCCAATACCGGCAATGTTGCACAAGCCCATTCAACCGCAGCCCGGCCTATCGACGGCCCGTAAAGTGTCATGCGTGTTTCATAATCCACACCCGAGCGAATGAGCCGCGCGAGAGAATCATGGACGGCCCGCCCTGCACTCGCTGCGCCAACCTCGCCATATCCCCAAAACGGGGCTTTAACATCGAATGCAACCCAGTCCAGCAATGGCAGACACGCATCCAAACGTTTTGGAGAAATGCCAGACGTATGCAACGCCGTCTCAAACCCCATCGCCTTTACATCTTGAAGGGCTTCGGGCAAACGACGCTGCATCAATGGTTCACCGCCGCTAAACACCACCGCATCCAATAATCCTCGGCGTTGGTGTAAAAACGCTTTGATCTCATCCCATGCCATCAAGGCTTGACCGGTACGGACAGATTGCAAATGCGCATTGTGGCAATAAGGGCATTTCAATGGACAGCCCTGGCTGAAGAGAACTGCGGATAATTTGCCGGGGAAATCTACGCTGGAAAAGCGCGCCATCCCTCCGAAACGCAGCCGACGCGCATTTGCACTTATTTCATTCATCCCTGGGCGCCGACAAGAACCGACTCGGTGAAATGCAACCGCTCTTTATGTTCACTTTGCTTGCCCGCATTAAAGGCTATGACCGGGCGATGATAGCCCATAACCCGCGTCCACACTTCACAAACTTGACGCTGAGTCTCCTTATTATTTTCAACGGATTCTTGGTCGCATTTTGGACAAAATTCCTGCTCTCCGGTTAAATAGCCGTGGGTTGGGCAAATCGAGAATGTTGGCGTGACAGTAACATAGGGCAGCTTAAAAAGGCTCAAAGAACGCCGCACGAGATTTTTGCACGCTTCAACGCTAGAGAGTTTCTCGCCCATATAGAGATGGAGTACTGTGCCGCCAGTATATTTGGTCTGCAACTCATCTTGCAACGCGAGCGCTTCAAATGGGTCATCAGTATACCCCACCGGTAATTGGGATGAGTTTGTATAATAAGGCGCTTCTGGCGTCCCTGCCTGAATAATGCCGGGGAACCGTTTTTGATCTTCTCTGGCAAAACGGTAAGTCGCACCTTCCGCAGGAGTGGCCTCAAGATTATACATATGACCAGTCTCTTCTTGAATTTCCCGCATTCGTGTCCTGGCATGATCCAACAAACGCCGCGCCTGCTCCCGACCGGATAGAGTCGTAATGTTATCGGCGCCATTCGTGAAGTTACGAATCAGCTCGTTCACTCCATTAACGCCGATCGTCGAAAAATGATTTCGAAATGTTCCAAGATACCGTTTTGTGAAGGGGTAAAGCCCCTGCTCCATAAAACGCTGTATTTGCTTGCGCTTGAGTTCAAGGCTCGTACTTGCAAGATCGATGAGTTTATCGAATGTCTCAAAGAGGGCTTTTTCATTACCCTTAAATTCATAACCCAGGCGCGCGCAGTTAATCGTAACAACACCGATCGAACCGGTTTGTTCTGCTGATCCAAAGAGCCCGTTTCCCCGCATTAATAGTTCGCGCAAGTCTAATTGAAGCCTGCAACACATCGATCGCACCTGCCCCGGTTTCATATCCGAGTTGATAAAATTCTGAAAATACGGCAGTCCATATTTCGCGGTCATTTCGAAAAGACGTTCCGCATTCTCATCATCCCAACAAAATTCGCGGGTTATATTATAGGTTGGAATTGGGAAGGTGAAGACACGGCCTTTGGCGTCTCCCGCCATCATGACCTCAATGAATGCACGATTGATGATCGCCATTTCTTCAGTCAGGTCACCATACACGAAATCGCATGCCTCTTCGCCGATTAATGGAGTCTCATTTGATAGGTCTTCCGGACACGTCCAATCGAATGTCAAGTTCGTAAATGGCGTCTGAGTCCCCCAACGCGACGGGGCGTTCAGGTTAAAAATGAATTCTTGTATCATTTGTCGTACGGCTGAATATTCAAGGCCGTCCCTTCGAACGAAAGGAGCGAGATAGGTATCGAACGAACTTAAGGCCTGGGCGCCTGCCCACTCATTTTGCACGGTTCCTAAAAAGTTGACGATTTGCCCCAATGCGCTAGAAAAATGGCGAGGCGGCGCCGCTTCGATTTTTCCCGGAACGCCATTGAACCCTTCAGCTAATAGGGTTCGTAGCGACCAACCCGCACAATACCCTGCCAGTAAATCGAGGTCGTGAATGTGTAACGCACCGTCACGATGCGCGTCGCCAACCTCCCGCGGATAAACCTTATCTAACCAATAATTCGCTGCAAGTTTTCCTGACGTATTGAGAATCAGCCCGCCCAGAGAATAGCCTTGATTAGCATTAGCCTTCACACGCCAATCTGCACGGTCAATATATTCATCAATAGAAGACTGAACATCGATTAACGTTCGCCGGTCCTCTCGCGCACTCGTTCTCTTCACGCGATAAGCGATATAACGACGCGCCGATTCTACGAAATCCGCCTCCAGGAGCGCTTTCTCTACACAGTCTTGAATCTGCTCAATGGTTGGCGTGTCACTTCCACCTGCCCCGATGTTCAATTCAGCAAGTTTGGAAAGTGAGATCGCCGTCGCTTGATCAATTTCACCGCTCGCTGCACCAGCTTTCTCGATCGCACGTTCTATGCGTTCCCGATTGTATGGAGCGACGACACCATTCCGCTTAATGACAAATTTCGGGAGAGTCATCACTTGCTCTCCCCTAGACTGTAAATACGCTGTGTCGATCACTGCTTTCTGCTCCATGATTTCCTCCAATATTGACTGGTTACCGAACTTGCAACGCAATCGCGCCACGTCCTTGTTTTTCTAAATTCATGAGAAAGCAATTTGCACACACACACAACATATAGTTTTCACGGCGCTTTGACGCACCATATGTTGGTTTACGGATTGTTTTGAACAAAAGAAGTCCCTGACGGGTTTTGCTTTCCGTCGAGACCAATCATAAATATGGCGCACATTATTCCGTGCACTGGCTTTTTGTCATCAATTCGCTATCGAATTGAGATAGACTCATACATCCGCCCCATCGCGGGACGAATTTCGTAATGTACATCAATCTAAAAAGATTAACTTTGATCTAGATCTAAAAACCGTCTGAAAATGTCACCAAACGGTTTTCAAGGGATCGGAGAGTCACTTCCCCCAACCCCTTTCCAGAAGGCGAGACTCGACGTCAGGAGCCAGCACGTCGCCATCAATCAAACTATCGATATAGTCCTCAAGGGCGGAATTCGCTCCCGCAGCGGGCGAAAACGAACCGCTGGATAAAATGGGGGAATCAGCCACGGCTATCTTAACTCTCCAGACCGCCTCTTCACGGCAAGCGACCGCATGGATACCCACCACCTCATTTTTGCCAGAAAATTCACGACAATACGCACCCTCAACTGAGCGGAAACTCAAAATTGGCGTGACCTGAGTGCGGCCTATCGTCACGGAATCACCACTCACGCCGGAGTCGATAACGGTGAAAAGAGGGTCCGACGCGTCAATTAGGCCGGCAAACTGCAGCGCATCGCCTCGAGAAAGGTTTGGTACGAGACCGTAGCCAAGCCCGATACCAACGAGCAGCGCGATGGATGCGGCGAGCGGTGTCGACCAAGCAGGCGCGTGAGGCATCCGAGTGATTTTTTTCAAGAATGGAATCACCGAAGCCGACGGCTTCCCATCGTCTTTATCGCTCTCATCCCCTAACAAAGCCATGACACTATAAGGCATTGGCGCGCCATCAATAGCACTATAGGCGTTCCTTATGGTTTCATCAGCTTCTTTCAGAGACTCAAGGTTTTTCTTCAACTTGGGGTCAGAGTCGATGATACGCCCAAATTCGGCCGCTTCCTCAACAGAGAGTTCTCCGTCGAGATAGGTCGATAATTTCTCATCAATATTTGTCACATCAACCTCCGATCGCCGTCGTACTTGTTTTTGGTTGGCTCACCATGTCAGCAACGGCACGACGTGCGCGTGCTAGCCGACTCATCACCGTTCCTATTGGAATTTCAAGGATTTCCGCTGCATCCTTATATGAATACCCCTCCATAGCGATGAGCGAGAGAACCGTCCGTTGATCATCCGGTAACTGATCCATCGCTGCGTTCACCTGGTTTAGCGCAATACGGCTCAGCGCTGCTCTTTCCCCGTCAAAACGCGCCACTTTATCGAGCTCTTCAGGGTCGGTCTGAGGCCCACGAACTCGTTGAGCTCTGATTTCATCTATCCAGATATTTTTGCACACTCGAAACATCCATCTTGTCAGGTCAGCGTCCTCCGGAACGCCTTTGGACAGCAAGCGCTCGACCGTAGATTGCATAAGATCGTCCGCGGCATGCGCCGCTCCAGTTAACGCATAGGAGAAGCGGCGCAGCTTGGGCAGACGCACCACAATTTCCTCACGCAACTTCAACGCCTGCTTGTCCATTCTCTTACTTGACGTTTCTCTGACAGATTTATTCCTACAATTTGGAATATTTACATCCCATGGACGTTATATCTGTATAGAATGAGCATCTAGCCGCAAATTCAACCATACGTATCGAATGCAGCTTTTATGGTAAATAAACCCTTAGTTCCCCATCGCTTCAGGCTTCTCGCTGTGATCTGCGCGGTTCTCCTGTATTTCTGCGCATTCGGTGGGAAACCCTATGATCTCTTTATCTCCGCAGCCTATGCGGCGCCAGGATCTGGCAGCGAGGGAACTCCGGAAGATGATATCGAGGAAGATATCGAAGACGATATTATCGATGATCTGGAAGACAGAGTTGAAGACACCGTCACCGATGACCTTGAGGACGAGGTAGAGGCAGCAATCGAAGACCAAGTCGAGGACGCGGTTGAGGACCAAGTCGAGGACGCGGTTGAGGACCAAGTTGAGGCCGAGGTCGAAGACCAAGTTGAGGCCGAGGTCGAAGACCAAGTTGAGGCCGAGGTCGAGGACCAAGTTGAGGCCGAGGTCGAGGACCAAGTTGAGGCCGAGGTCGAAGACCAAGTCGAAGACGAGGTTGCTAACTCCGTTGAGGACGATGTTGAGGACAAAATTCTCGACAAAAGCGGCCCTGGTAACGGCAGAATCGAAGATGATGTTGATGAAGACGTTGAGGGTCGATTCGATGAAGATCGCTCCGACACGTATGAACCGGAAGATGAGACCACCGAAGAAGAAAGTGGTCGCAATCGCGGGCGAAACCGCGGTTCAAGCAACGCGGAAGATGACAGTGAAGAAGAGTCCGAGTCCAGCAATTCCGGTAGCGGATCATCGTCAAATGACTCTGAAGAACAAGGTGATTCTGAGAACGACGAAAACAATGAGGATAACAGTGGCCGCGGCAGCAATAATAGCGGAAAAAATGAAGAAGAAGATGATGATGATGATGAAAACGAGAACGACAGCTCTAATGGAACAGCACCATCACCAGAATCTGCCGTCGAAAGATTCGAGCTCGGTTTTGATGATGAAGGTAATCCCGTTCGTCGCAACGAATGGCTGCTCCTTCTAGAACCGGACTCTCTCGAAGCCCTTTCCACCAAGGGCTATATCGCCAAACACATAGAAGATCTCGGGGGGTTGGGACTTGTTCTGGCGCGCGTTGAACCCCCTGAGCATCGCAACCTTAAACAGACCGCTCAGGAAATTAAAGCCGTCGCGCCAAACGCCTTTATCGATTATAATCATCTCTACGCGACTGAATCTGGTGACGTCCACTCGGGCGTTGATGGCGGCTTAGAGCTAAATGCCTTTGAGGAATTCCACCTACCCAATCACGGCGCAGACAAAACCATAGGTCTGATCGACACTCGTGTAGATATTACACATCCGGCTCTTTCCAACGCATCGATCAAAATGGCTGATTTTGTACCGTACACCAATGCTCAGCCCATCGAGCACGGTAGTGCTGTTGCATCCATCCTTGTGGGAAGCGACAGTGACTATCACGGTATTGCCCCCAAGGCGAAAATTCTCGCGGCTTCTGTGTTTTTTGAATCCCCCGCCGGAACCGCCACCGCGACTACAGCCAGCTTGGTGGCGGCGCTCGATTGGCTGACCAACGCCAACGTTCATATCGTGAATATGAGCCTAGCGGGACCGCCAAATGATGTTCTTGAGGCGGCGATCCACCGAGCAAAGGAACGTAATGTCACCATCATCGCCGCTGTCGGAAATGACGGCCCCTTTGCTGATCCGCGTTACCCGGCGGCCTATCCGGATGTGGTGGCGGTGACAGCTGTCAATGCGAAGAAAAAAATCTACCGCCTCGCTAATCGAGGTGATCACATTGACTTCGCGGCGCCGGGCGTCGACGTCGTTACAGCAGCGCAGAGTGGTCGCTATAGTGTGCGTTCAGGAACTTCATTCGCCTCACCTTTTGTAGCCGCCATGCTGGCTCAAGCCTGCGATCCTGTCCTCGGGCTTTCAGAGTCAAAACTGGAGCAATTCAAGAAGAATGCGGAGGACCTGGGCGCACCGGGTCATGATCCGGTTTACGGCGATGGTTATTTCCACATGATTGAGCAAAATTGAAGCGCCGTGGGATCGCTTTCCTTGCAGAAGTTAAAGTTATCAGACCAATCTTCTGGTTTTATCCGTTGATCAAATATCAACAAAAATTATTCTCTCCACGGCATTTTCAAAAATATTTTAATTGCTTTATTTAGATCAGTGCGATTTCATAAACTCTCTTCATTACAAGACGTAGCCAATTAACCACGTGTACTTATGAACTATATAAGAGAGAAAAAGAGAGTCTGAAACGGGCTAAAAGGGTCGCATCAGATAAGATGTCTGAAAAGAACAAAGAGGATGGCAAAAAGAGGTCACCGTGAAGGATTATAAAGGACAGGACGTCCATAAATTAGGGAAATGCCTCCACAGTAAATGCTCACTATGTCCTGTGTCTGCATTGACTGAATGGACGAACCTCAATGACGCGTCCAATAATATTTTACAGTCTGCGCGGCAGACGAGCACCTATCAACCTGGCTCAACAATTTTTCATCAAAATGACGCCCCGCTTGGAGTCTATTGCCTGATGAACGGTCTTGTCATCCTCAAACAAATGGATGTTCACGGGATTGAAACGGCATTCCGTCTCCTATTCCCTGGGCAAACTTGCGGGTGGAGAAGCTTATTTGGGGAGCACCCCCATCAAGCCAGCGCGTTGGTTCTTGAAGCCTCAACAGTCTGTTTTATTCCCCTCAATGACATTGAAAATATGCTCCTTGAAGATCCAAGCTTGAGCAGGCGGTTCCTTAAAACAATCGCCCGCGACCCAGGCCCGGCGAATGCGGTTGTCTTACGCAACCCTCCCCTTGCGGTGCGTACCCGCCTTACTCACTTGCTGCTCATTTTAAGTGAGCAATGTATGTCCAAGTCGATCGACGGTGATCTCTGTTATCATCTGCCAATCCAGAGAAAGCATATTGCCTCTCTGATTGGGACAAGTGTGGAAACAGTGTCGCGAACTATCAAAGAGCTGGAAGACGATTCCGTGGTTTTTTTCGATCGAAAAAAAGTTTTAATACCGAGCATCGAAAAATTGCGACGCGAAGTCGAATGACCGATAGGCCTTTGATGGATTCAGAAAATGCGACTATTTCCACTTGGCCGGAAAGTCGTTTACCTATGGAATTCGCGTCATAGTTTCCACTGATCCACAGAGACCTGATAACCCTTAAACAAAATAACGCTTGCACTGTCTTGTACGATTGCAAGCAAGTGTGAAAAATCCATATGATCGTTATTTAACCGGATTGCGCGAACCGACCATCCATATTGGACAAGTTTGGCGAAACACCACAATCAAGCAAGTCGCAAACACCAGTTGCGGCGCGAGGAGAGGGAATGAACGGAGCTGAATCACTCATTAACACACTCATAGATGCTGGCGTTGAAGTTTGCTTCGCCAACCCTGGCACATCAGAAATGCAGCTGGTGGCCGCACTTGATGCATATGACGGAATTCGACCAATTCTTGCTCTTTTTGAAGGGGTCGCAAGTGGCGCCGCTGACGGATATGGACGCATGGCGGGCAAACCTGCTGCGACGCTTCTCCATCTCGGTCCCGGTCTCGCGAATGCCGGGGCCAACCTACACAACGCCAAGCGCGCACGTACGCCGATCATTAATATCGTCGGCGATCATGCAAGCTACCATCTCGAATATGATGCTCCCTTGACGTCCGATATCGTCAGCCTGGCTACGCCGGTATCGGACTGGGTCCGCGTCTGCAAAAGCGCTTCCAATCTGCCAGCGGACGGTGCTGACGCTTTTGCAATGGCTATGGAATTTCCTGGAAAAATTGCGACGCTGATCGTTCCCGCCGAATTCGCATGGAGTGAGTCTAATTCTCCAGTCGCGCCGCCAACCCAGGCATCGGCTCCTGAGGCCGATGAAGCCGCGATCGATGCAGCTTGCGCAGCCTTAAAAACGGGTGAGCCGACAACACTGTTTCTGGGCGGCCCAGCATTGCGTGCTGATTGCCTGGAACAGGCCGGACGCATTTCCGCCGCCACCGGCGCACGGATTATTTGTGAAACTTTCCCGGCGCGGATCGAACGCGGAGCTGGTCGTGTACCAGTCGAACGCCTGCCCTATTTCGGCGAAATGGCGTCAGAATATTTGAAACCCTTCAAGCATTTGATCATGGTCGGAGCCAAACCGCCAGTTTCGTTCTTCGCGTATCCCGACAAGCCAGGCTGGCTCAGCCCTGAAGGCGCGGCATGTCCAGTGCTTGCAGGACCGCGTGAGAATGCCTTGCTTGCCTTACGGGCGCTGGCTGATGTGCTGGATGCACCCTCCGAACCTGTGATGCGGCAGACAGAGCAAATCCCACCCATTCCGCAGGGGAAACTATCTGCGGAAGGGATTGGCGCTGTCGTTTCAGCTTTTATGCCTCAAAATGCAATCGTATCCGACGAAGCCGCGACTGCGGGTTTGGCGCTTTATCCCCTAACGGCCGGCGCACCGCCCCATGATTGGATGACGCTGACCGGCGGCGCAATTGGTCAGGGGCTTCCATTAGCAATTGGCGCCTCTGTCGCCTGCCCCGATCGCAAGACAATCTGTCTGCAAGCTGACGGAAGCGCTATGTATACAGTGCAAGCATTGTGGACAATGGCGCGCGAAGACCTCAACATTACGACTGTGATCATAAATAACGGCAGTTACGCTATTCTCAATATTGAACTTATGAGAGTCGGTGTTGCTGCACCCGGCCCCAAAGCCCTCTCTTTACTGGATCTCAAAAGCCCAGAAATTGACTGGGTCTCCATCTCGAATGGCATGGGTGTACCTGCGGCGCGCGCAACAACTGTTGAAGAGTTTCAAAAAGAATTCGCCGAAGCGATCGCCCATAAGGGTCCCCGTTTGATCGAAGCCGTAATCGTATGAACGGGAATAAAAGAACCTATTTATAGAAAGCGAAACCATGCCCTCCATGCGCCTTGCCCCGGCATCTTCGGAAGATTATCGCCGGCTTGCAGAAAAGCGCCTCCCACGCATGTTGTTTGATTATATCGATGGCGGTTCCTTCGAGGAGATAACACTTGCGGCGAATGTCGTAGATTTCGATTCAATTCGTCTCAAACAATGCGTTATGCGTGATGTTTCAAATGTTGATACGCATACGCATATTCTCGGTGAAAGATATTCAATGCCGCTAGCCCTGGCGCCAATTGGCATGGGTGGAATGATGGCGCGCCGTGCGGAAGTTCAGGCCGTCAAAGCAGCAGAAGCGATGGGTGTTCCTTTTTGTCTTTCAACGGTTTCGATCTGTTCTCTAGAAGAAGTCGCCAAGGGTGCAACAAAGCCTTTCTGGTTTCAACTCTACATGATGAAAGATCGCGGATTTGTCTCGGCCCTATTAGAACGGGCGGCGGCGGCTGGGTGCGATACGTTGGTTTTCACCGTAGATCTCGCGAGAATAGGAGTCCGTTATCGCGATGTCAGGAATGGCATGGTCGGCGGCGTTTCGGCTTTGGGCAGAGCCCGAATGGCGTACGAGTTCATCAGCCATCCACAATGGCTCGTTGATGTGGGACTAAAGGGAAAACCTCTCACTTTTGGCAACCTCGGTGAATACGTTCCTGACGCCGCTAATGTTTCCCAGTTCAAGGAATGGGTGAATAATCAATTCGACCCAAGCGTAACGTGGAAGGACATTGAATGGTTGCGCAAAATTTGGGGAGGAAAACTCATTATCAAAGGTGTGCTGGAAACCCAGGACGCCTCGAGCGCCGCTGATGCTGGGGCTGATGCGATTATTGTTTCAAATCATGGGGGCCGTCAGTTGGACGGAGTCTCGTCTTCGATCAGCCTGCTGCCAGAAATCGCAGCAGCTCTGGAAAACCGCGTTGAAATTTTGATGGATGGCGGAGTGCGGTGCGGTCAGGACGTCGTCAAGGCGGTCGCATGCGGCGCTAAAGCCGTATTGATTGGTCGTCCCTGGATTTGGGCAGTCGCCGCGCGTGGCGGTTCTGGATTGAAATCTCTATTGCGCGCGTTCAAGATAGAAATGGACGTTACCATGGCGCTCACAGGCGTCACATCCGTCACCGATCTCAACCGTGATATTCTATCTCTGGTCGATGTTGCGTAATCTATGTAATTCGTCAAATTATTTTGACGGTTTCTTTTTCAGATAATGGTCCGCTCGTCGCCTTCATTTCACTCTGTATAACGCATAGCGCGATAGGTCTAAATATCATCTGGTGTTGAGAATCCCATGACAATACTCCGCAATCCTGCTTCATCTCAAGCCAAAGAATGGTGGCGCGGCGCCGTCATATATCAAATCTATCCCCGAAGTTTCCGGGATTCCAATGGCGACGGAATAGGTGATTTGAGAGGGTGTATAGAGGGGCTCGAATACATCCGTTCTTTGGGCGTTGATGCAATCTGGTTGTCTCCTTTCTTCACTTCACCGATGCGCGATTTTGGATATGATATCGCGAACTATACTGATGTTGATCCCATTTTCGGAACCATTGATAACCTTGACGAATTGGTCACGAAAGCACACGCATCCAATATCAAAGTGATCATCGATCAAGTCTATTCGCATACGTCTAATCAACACCCGTGGTTCAACGAAAGCCGTCAGGATCGAACGAATTCAAAATCTGACTGGTATGTTTGGGCTGATCCGAAAGATGACGGTTCACCACCGACAAACTGGCAATCGGTTTTTGAAGGAAGCGCGTGGACCTGGGACAGTCGTCGACAGCAATATTATCTTCACAACTTTCTTTCCAGCCAACCAGATTTAAACGGTCACAACCCACAGGTACAAGACGCACTCCTCAAAGTTGCACGTTTTTGGCTAAACAGAGGCGTCGACGGGTTTCGACTGGACGCTTTAAATTTTACGATGCATGATCAAGAACTGCATGATAACCCTCCCGCTCCGAAGGACCAGCGCGACCCAACCCGCCCTTTCGGATATCAGCAACACAAATTCAATCAATCTCATCCCGATATTGTTGATTTCATAGAGCGTATCCGTAAAGTGACAGATGCGTATGACGCGTGCTTCACAGTTGGTGAAGTTGTCGGGCCTAAGCCGTTACGCGAGATGAAAGCGTTCATCAAAGGCTCGGCGCGTTTGAACTCAGCTTATAATTTCGATTTTTTATACGCAGAGCAACTCACAAGCGACCTCGTAAAACAGTCCATCATATCGTGGTCTGGGGGGCAGACTGAAGGTTGGCCTTCATGGGCGTTTTCAAACCATGATGCTCCGCGCGCGATAAGTCGCTGGCGGAATCAGAATGATTCAAACGCCTACGCCAGGCTCACGATCATGTTGCTGTTGAGCCTGCGCGGGAATGTTTTTGTGTATCAGGGAGAAGAACTGGGATTAGAACAGGCTCATATACCATTTGAAAAACTGAAAGATCCGGAAGCGATTGCGAATTGGCCGGCCACTTTAGGACGCGACGGCGCTCGAACGCCCATGCCATGGCGTAAAAAGGCGCCAAATAATGGATTTTCAGATTGCAAGAACGCACTCTGGCTACCGATTGATTCTCGTCATTCTTCTCTCTCAATCGATCACCAGGAAAAGGACGCGGCATCCACTTTGAATTTCGTGAAACGGATGATCGCGTTACGACAGAATACACCTGCAATTCGGCACGGTTCAATTGCGATCCTCAACGCCCCTGACCCCCTTGTTTGTTTTACCCGCAGTGAAGGCGACAAGATCGTACTTTGCGTCTTTAATCTCGGTGATCAATCCGTTGAATGGATGCCACCTAATGTCGAACAATTCAAATTAATGATGTCCACTGAGTTGAATCTTCAACCGCCCGGCTCTCAAGGCTCACAACCACCTGCCCTTATACCGGCTATTTCTGGCTACCTTGCCGCCAAATATTAAAGCGCCGTGTGAAAACCGTTTCGTACTTCTCGCTCGGCGCTCTAAGAAGCAGCCTGCGGCGAAACATCGTCAACGAATAACGTCACCAGCGCTGCAATAAGAAAACTACCCCCGCCCAAGGTCAGCGCATAAATCGCCTGCCCATCAAATAGGTTGCCGACAAGCAGACCTAAAATGGTGGCCGAGATCAATTGAGGCAGAATGATAAAAATATTGAATATCCCCATATACACACCGGCTTTATTCGAAGGAATCGCTCTCGATAAAATTGCATAGGGCACGGATAACATTGACGCCCAGGCGATACCAACGCCGATCATAGACAATATCAACATCGAAGGATCGCGAATAAGTGAAAATGAAATTAAACCGATCCCGCCAATCGAAAGACTGACCATATGGACAGTTTTACGGCTTGTTATTGCCGTCAAGCCTGGAATAGCCAACACCGTAATCATCGCAAAGCCATTAAAACCCACGAATAAGGCTCCAACCCATTTTACGCCCTCATGGAACACTTCCGATGTCGGATCACTGACTCCAAAATGAAAATTGGTCACAGCGGCGGTTGCGTATATCCACAGAGAAAACATCGCGAACCAAGAGAAGAATTTCACGACAGCAAGTTGCTTCATCGTTTTTGGCATCAAAAACAGATCAACTGCAATCTCAGAAAATGCATTTTGCGGTATACGCCATTTAGTCAAAATTTCTACAATAATTTTCATAGCGCCGATTAGAGCAACCACGCCACTCAATACAAACAACTCTTTATCGAGAGCGAATTGGATAATAACGCCCGTCAACACTACGCCTATGACCACCCACAAGGAGCCTGCTCGCAGACGCCTGGCAGGTTTGATACGCTTGTGTCCTATGGACGAGATCATGTGACGGCCGTGAGCAGTCTTGTTTCCCGTTGGCTGATCAACCGTATTAAACGTTTTGCGGGCGTATTCTTTGGTTGTAAAAACTGTCCAGAGAATAGAAACGACCAAAATGATCGCTCCAATGTAAAATGCAAATGGATAGGATCGAGGTATGACGCTAGCGTCAACTCCATTAGCGACATAAACCCAGTTTGCGAACACCAACGGCTGAGCCGATAGGAGTAAACCGCCTGCTGCGATAAAGAATCCTTGGGCGGCAAATCCTGTAATATGCTGACGGTCCGGCAGCACATCGATGACCAATGCGCGATACGGCGCAACCATCATATTGAGTGATGCGCCCAACACCCAGGCCAGAGCAACCATTGACCAAAACGTTGAAATGTTCGGTATAGTGATTAACGCCGTTATGGCGGCCAATGCCCCAAACATTAGGAATGGAAGGCGATGACCTAATCTCCCCCCGGTCTTATCACTCATATATCCGACGAGAGGTTGCACAAGGAGGCCAGTCAGCGGAACGGCTAACCAGAGCTCGGGTTTAGCGCCAACATCGAATCCGAGGGTGCGGAACATGCTGCTTAAATTCAGAGTTTGAAGGCTGAATCCGACTTGAATGCCCAAAAACCCGATGGCCATACTCCAAATTCGCCAGTAACTTATAGTGGTCTTGGCCACCACGCGTTCTCCATATTGATTGCAACATCGAATCTATACAACTATCGCGGGAATCGAATGTTCTGTCGATGCATAAAGCCTCTCAAAGACGAGATCACATGATCGAAGGAAACGATAAAACCGCAAGGCATTGAGAGATATCCATCACGCGCATTGCGCGCACCCTGACTCGAAGTGACTGATTTTACGTCACTGACTCGCCGCGTCATTACCCCCGTACACATCCGCAGCGCGCGCGATAAACGCATCGCTCATGCGCAAGAATGCTTTCTCAAAAACGACTTTAGCCGCTGTTTGCAAAAAGACATTTTTAAATTCGAAATGAATTTCAAAATCGATGATCGACCCGCTTTGCGCCTGATCTTCGAACCGCCAAAGGTTTTGTAAATGGCGAAATGGACCGTCCGCATATTCCACTTCTATACGGTAGTCGGATTTGTTGAGGTTGACATGGCTGCGAAACTTTTCACGAAAAACTTTATAAGCGACAAGCATATCCGCCGTCAGCGCGCCATGTCCGTTTGTAATATCCTTTTTGACTACTCTCAGACCGGCACACCAGGGAAGAAACTCCGGATAACGCTCTACATCAGCAACCAGATCGTACATCTGCGATGCGCTGTAAGGGACCTCTGTTCGCGTACGCCTGGACGTCATTGTTTATTATAGGTCCCCGGCGCACATGGCGCGTCCAGCGACTCCATCATTCACTTCCAGCATACGATCCATCCAGGAGACGACAGGCGCAGGCGTATCGTAAAACGTTTCCGACGTGACGCATCTCTGCCATTGAAGCGGGCTGAACACGATATAGTCAGAAATATTCGGTACGGCCCCGCCGAGAAAATCATGAGCGCCCAACGGGGCCATGAGAGTCGCGAGCCCAGCTTCCATTGACTCTTTTCCGGACATGGTTTTTTGGTCGAGGCTTTCGAGGTTCGCACCGAAACGCTTTTCGCGCGTGTCGCGAAAATAATCCTGATCTCTTTTGTCAAGGATTGCGTGAACGCGCTTCATCATGAATGGAACAAGCGGTGGGAAAAGTACGGCGCCAGTCCAAGTGCGAAAAAACTCCGCCGCAGCCCATTCTCCGCTTGAATGCGCAAGTGGGCGTTCCGGATAGGTTGCTTCCAAATAACACACAATTGACCAACTGTCGGTCACAACTTTATCGCCATCGACCAGTATGGGCAATTTACCGTAGTCCGGGTCCGGATAGTTTTGTTTTTCCGTGAATCTCAACAACGTCGTTTCGTATTTCAGTCCCTTGTGGGCGAGCGCCAATCTCGCAAGCCAACAAAAAGGGCTGAATCGCAACTCAGATTGAGCGCCGCATAAATCATAAAATTTGAGTGTCATGATCTTTATCCTTTAGCTGCACGAGCGGCGCGAAGCTTGGCAAAGTCTTCGCCAGCATGGTGAGACGACCTGGTTAAAGGACTCGACGACACCATCAAAAACCCTTTAGCGCGTGCAAGGCTTTCATAGGACTTAAACTCTTCCGGATGGACAAACCGATCAACCGGCACATGCCGTCGCGTGGGCTGGAGGTATTGTCCGATGGTGATGAAATCAATGTCTGCTGAACGCATGTCATCCATCACTTGCATCACTTCTTCGCGTGTTTCGCCGAGGCCGACCATAATGCCGGATTTCGTGAACATTTGCGGATCACGTTCTTTGACTTGCGCAAGCAGGCGAAGGGAATGGAAATAACGCGCACCGGGTCGGATCGAAAGGTAAAGTCGCGGTACAGTTTCAAGGTTGTGATTAAAGACGTCCGGCTTCGAATCGATCACGATCTCCGCAGCGCCATCTTTACGCAGAAAATCCGGCGTAAGTATCTCAATCGTTGTCATCGGGGCGCTTATACGGATAGCATTTACGACTTTGGCAAAATGTTCGCCGCCGCCATCCAGGAGGTCATCACGATCCACTGATGTTATCACCACGTGGGAAAGCCCCATCTCAACGACCGCAGAGGCGACATTTGCCGGCTCGTCGAGATCAAGTGGAAGAGGCATTCCGGTCTTAACGTTACAAAACGCACAAGCTCGCGTGCAGGTGTCGCCCATGATCATCATGGTCGCGTGTCTCTTCGTCCAGCACTCTCCGATATTAGGACAAGCAGCCTCTTCACATACAGTATGCAGATTTTTGGCGCGCACGATGGCGCGGGTCTCATCAAAACTTTTTGAGACCGGCGCTTTAACGCGAATCCAATCAGGTTTTCGCTGAACCGGGCTCTCCGGCCGGTTCTGTTTTTCCGGATGACGAACCTTAACGGACCCGTCGTCTGAAGCGCCAGAAGAATTTCTATCGAATAATGTCACCATAAAGCGTCATGTAGCAGCGCTAGCATTCGATTGTAAGGGGGGAGCGCGCTGGCGCAATGGCTATTTTAGAGCCGACTCTCAGCCACTTCGACAGCTTCGTCAAAAGGCAGGTGAATGACTGAGCCGTCAATGGGCTCTCCTAGAGCGAGATTGACCGCCTCCCAAGCATCGATGGACGAAATGGTTCGCATGTGTTCGGTTTGCGGCAGTTTCGTCCCAACCGAAGAAAACGCCACAACCTCGTGAGACACAGGCAGTCGCACCCATTTCCAGACCCTTCGATCAAGATCACCATTAAGGTAAAAAGCCCATCGTGGATCTTCACCGGCGCTATCAATGGAGAAAAAAATTGTTCGCCACTCCCCCGCATCAGCAAGAACCAGCAAACCGTTAGCGTGTTCATAGAATCGCGGCGCCTGCGAAAGATTCAGATGAGACGATTCCCCAAAACCACAACGCAAGTCTGCGATCGCCTGACGCCGGGCGACAGATTGAATTTGGAATTCTTCGACAACCGTAGGCCAGGATATACGTGCAACGAGATAAATGCCGGCAAAGGCAATGATGCAAAAAAATAGAGCCAATTTTGAGACCGTCGGCAGATCGAATGTGTAATAAACCAACGCGAACAATACCGGCGCAACAAGCGCAAACGTCGTGGCAATTGGTCTTTTGAATCCGAGTAGATTGTCACGAGCAAATTGTGATAAATCATCGACGAATTCTGCCGCTATTTTCAATCGTGTCGCTATAGGGTCCGGTAGAGTAGTGCGCGACGTCGTCAACATGGACTGTCTCCATTTGAGATATGTCCTTCGAACACTGTCGAAGAATGTTGAGGAGCGTATTAAATTATTGCGTTCATTTTAATTTGGATTATCGCCAACAAGGCTCAACGCCTGTTCGCCCACGTTACCATGGAAAAGAAGTGACCCACGGAAGCTGCCACGTTCAACGTTAACCAAATTCGCCTGATCGTCCCACACATCACGTAAGATTTGGTTAGAAATCACGATCTCTTTTAATCCGTCGACAATCGGCGTTTCATGATAAACCCACAAGAAAGCTCCGTCAGCCTCCTGACCAACAGGCGTCAATGAGAGCAACCTGCCGTCTGAATCTTTTATTTCGAAGCGCTCGCGAACATAATCTGCAAACCTTTCTTGATCCGCCGCACTGTCGAGCAAATCGGGCCGCTCACCCCATATTTCTTTGGCTGCGTGTTCGGCATCGTGGACAAATAAACGATGCGCCACCTCAATATTTCCAGTTCGTGAATTAAAGAGCACCGAAGTCAGAGCGACGCGTTGCTGGTGGGCGTGGGCAAAAACCATTCCACCTAACATTGCGCAAATCAAAAATGCAAGACCAGACCAAGCTCGCTTTATATAGATATACGAACTCGGTCTGGATTTTATCTTTGTAATATTTTCTCTCAGAATTTCCGTACCCGGTTTTCCCGAAAAAACTCTATTGGTCGTCTGATTTCTCATCCGGCTTTTTCAGCTCTGTTTTGATATCTTGCATAAGATCACGGCCATTTTGCTCTTGCTTATAAGCTTCAATGCGCGAAGGAATGAAACGACGTGGATAATAATTATTCTCAACATCAGCATCCGCCGTTTCCAGATGCGGATCCACGACTATCTCCTTAATCTCCTTCTTCGTAATGAGAAGTTTAGAAACAGCCTTCGGATTACGGCGCCAGATCTCCGCTGGTATGTAAATCGTTTCCGATGACCTATCCGTGTAGTCGATTTGAAGAATGATAGGCATCACCAACCCACCAAGGTTCGAAAAGTTCAGCACATAATAATTTTCGTCTTCCTTAACCGCTCGCTCAAGCGCTTCTCGTTCCCAGTCGTCGAGTCCTTCAAGGAAGGAAGCGTATTTATTCCGGTCCTTGTTGGTGACAGTAAAGCGATCATGTTCGTTGTAGAAATCTTTAATGTGCGGCCTACGCTCAACCCGTGACGGACCCTCAAGTTCGGCGTTCCGGGCGTCGTTCACATATGACGGGGCTTTAAGCTCAAATTCACGTTCCCGTACAAAATCTATGTCCGGGTCCTCGGTATCAATCCGCAGCTTGTAGACTTGATCAAGTGAAATATCGACGTGGTCTGTTGAGTAGAACCATCCGCGCCAAAACCAGTCGAGATCAACCCCAGACGCTTCTTCCATGGTGCGGAAGAAGTCGGCAGGCGTTGGTCGTTTGAATTTCCAACGGTTCGCATATTCTTTGAAAGCGAAGTCGAAAAGCTCTCGGCCAAGAATAGTTTCACGAAGAATCATTAGCGCAATCGCTGGTTTTCCGTAGGCGTTATTGCCGAATTGCAAAATACTTTCCGAGTTCGTCATGATGGGAACTTGATTGGTCGACTTCATGTAACCGACGATATTTTTAGGTTCCCCGCGACGGGACGGATATTCTGGATCCCACACCTGCTCAGCTAAAATTTGTACGAACGAATTCAATCCTTCGTCCATCCAGGTCCATTGGCGCTCATCCGAATTGACCACCATCGGGAAATATGTGTGGCCAACTTCATGAATCACAACACCGATCAGAAAAGTCTTTTCCGATCTTGAATACGTCCGTGTGCCGTCGTCTTGTTCTTCGGTGCGGGGGCCATTGAACGTGATCATCGGATATTCCATACCACCGACTGGTCCATTTACGGACTGCGCCTTCGGATATGGATAATCGAAACTGAAGCGAGAATAGACCTCCATGGTCTGGATAATCGCTTCGGTTGAATACGTGGACCAAAGCGGTTCCCCCTCCTTAGGGTAAAACGACATCGCCCAAACAAACGGCATCACTTCACCCCCTTGAGCATATCCTTGGGCGTCCCAGATATATTTGCGCGATGACGCCCAGCCGAAATCGCGTACATGGTCAGCTTTAAAACGCCACGTTTTCAGGCTGTTCGTACCGGCTTTTTCATTTTCCAGCGCCTCTTCAGCGGTGACAATGAAGACAGGCTTGTCGGCGGTGCGCGCTTGTTCAAGACGATCACGCTGCGTCTGTGTTAATGTGTCATTCGCATTCTCGAGCTCACCCGTTGACGCAACAACGTGATCAGCAGGAACGGTGATCTCAACTTCATAATTCCCAAACTCAAGGGTGAACTCACCTCGCCCGATAAATTCCTTGTTGTGCCAGCCCTCATAATCCGAATAAGCCGCCAACCGAGGGTACCACTGAGCGACGAGAAAGATATCATTGCCGTCCTCAAAGGTTTCATATCCGGCGCGTGCAGAGACGGCGTCTTCTTCGGGAATATTATAGGCCCATTCGACTGAAAAGGTTACGCCCTGTTTGGGACGTAAGGGACGCGGAAGATCAATCCGCATCAAAGTGCCGACGATTGTATAAGGCAAGGATTCGCCATTGAGATCCTTGACGGCTTCAATGTCATACCCAAGAGGCGTGTCTTTCATGGATTGGTGACGGCGAAGCGCCCCAAAACTTATTTTCGCAGGCTCACGTCCAGACGCACTCCTTGAACCCGGCCCGCGCTGTCCTATTCCGCCAAATTCTGCGGTTCGTTCAGCGAGCGAGTCTTTTTTGAAACGGTTCTGGTCGAGCTGCAGCCACAAATAGCGCAAGCTGTCAGGAGAGTTGTTCTTATATGTAATGGATTCAGACGCGGAAAGACGGCGTTTCTTTTCATCCAGTGCGACCTTGATCTTATAGTCGACTTGCTGTTGCCAATACGCAAAGCCCGGTTCGCCCGCCGCATTACGGTAGATATTTGGCGTTGGGAGCGATTCATCGAGTTGACGGAATTTGTCCTCGAAATCGCCCTTCGTTTGATTGACCGCAACCGCATAAGCGGAACTGAATAAAGCAAATAAACCTGCGGCTACCGCCGCCAGCCGTGCTGGTAAGTGCATGAACTCTCTCGCATGGTTAGTTGTTTTTACTTCCTGCCCTCAGGGCCACTCATTTATAAGGCCCCTACTCTCTTAACGCTGAGTGGAGTGCGCGGGCAAGCGCGTACAAGTCGAAAGGCGCTCTCAAAGTGTCGGTATTTCGCCACCTCTGATCACAAAGACACGATTCGTGATCGTGTGGTTAGTCGAGATCGAGAGGCGGCGTGCGGTTCACAACCTCCCGTATCGCGAAGTTGGACTGTATCCGAAGAACACCAGGCAGCGCAGAGAGTGTGCGCTTATGGAGGCGTTCAAAGGATTCAAGCGACGGCGCCGCAACACGTAGAACATAGTCAAAAGCGCCCGAGACTAAGTGGCATTGCACAACATTTGCGCATTTCGATACGGCGGTTTCAAACTCCGAAAGAGCGTCTTCTGTTTGCCTGTCCAGTGTCACGTGAACGATCGATGAAAATCCAACCCCGATCGCACTTTCGTTTATTTCCGCCCTGTATCCCATGATAACGCTGGATTGTTCGAGCATTCTCAAGCGCCGCAAACAGGCTGAAGCAGAAAGATTCACTCTCGCGGCAATCGCCTGATTAGACAGGCGGCCTTCCTTTCCAAGGATGGCCAGTATTTTTCGATCGGTATCGTCTAGGGACATAACGCAATTTTATGCGAAAAAATTTGGCTATAGTCTATTTAAATTCGAATTTTGGTAACCGCGATCTCGAACTTTGCCCGAAACGAGCGGTCAGTCTTTGATACTAAGTTTTTAAACAAAGAGGAGACAGGTTATGCGCATCGGTGTTCCCAAGGAGATCAAGAGCTCTGAATTTCGCGTCGGACTTACGCCCGGCAGCGTACGTGAATACGTCGCGCATGGTCATTCGGTGTTGGTGGAAACCGGCGCCGGCGAGGGTATCAAGGCAAGTGATGCAGATTATGCAGCGGTCGGCGCTAAGGTCGCGCCAAGCGCCGCCGATGTCTTCACCCAATCTGATATGATCGTAAAGGTGAAGGAACCTCAGCCTTCCGAATGGGCGCAATTACGCGAGGGCCAGATCCTTTACACTTATCTTCACCTCGCTCCCGATCCTTTACAGGCACGGGGTTTAATGGAATCTGGTGTGACGGCAATCGCTTATGAAACGGTGACTGACGACCATGGCGGATTACCGTTGCTTTCACCCATGAGTGAGGTCGCGGGCCGGTTGTCGATCCAGGCCGCCGCCTATGCGTTGATGGCGCCGTCTGGTGGACGCGGCCTGTTGATGGGTGGGGCGCCAGGTGTATTGCCAGCCAAAGTCTTAGTGATCGGCGGCGGTGTCGTCGGAACACATGCGGCCCGCATGGCTGTTGGTCTCGGGGCAGATGTTACCATTCTCGACCGTAACCAGCGCCGGCTTTATGAACTGGACGAGCTGTTCGAAGGACGGGCGAAAACGCGATACTCAACCTTCGAAGCCCTGGAAGAAGAAACACTAAGCGCAGATGTCGTGGTCGGCGCGGTTTTAATACCTGGCGCTAGCGCTCCCAAGCTGGTCTCCCGCGACATGTTAAAACGCATGAAAAACGGTTCCGTCCTCGTCGATGTTTCAATTGATCAAGGCGGTTGCTTTGAGACATCCAGAGCCACCACTCACCTGGACCCGATTTACGAAGTCGAAGGCGTTCTTCATTACTGCGTCGCGAACATGCCTGGCGCCGTACCGCTGACATCCTCACACGCTTTGAATAATGCGACCCTCGCCTGCGGCCTTCAACTCGCAGATCACGGCCTCGTCGCGTTACGCGAAAACCCTCACCTTCTCAATGGGTTAAACGTTCACAAAGGGCAAATTACCTATCCCGCAGTCGCGGAAGCCATAGGCGTTGACTACATTGCGCCCCATGAAGCCTTGAAATAGGGAAAACCCGTACTCATCTAGGATCTCTAACATTGAGGCCCACATTTTGAAGATCCGGGATGACGGCTCCGTTACCAAACGGTAAGCCATTATCGAGAGCATGTGATCAGTTTTTGCTTGCCGGATGTACAAGATCGCGGGCATATATCAGGAAGGGAGAGACCTGATGACATCAAAATTTTATATAGCCTCTGCCGTTTTGTTGGCGATGACAACGCAGGCGCAAGCGGGCCCCGTTTATGGTGGGACGGCTTGGCAGGTCAACGCGTCTAAAGCTTCGACTGTCAGCAAAAGTGTTGAGCGTGAATCCGTGCTTTCTTTTATTAACGAAAGATTCCAACTCGTTATTGGCATAACAACAGGCAGTGTTGGCATGGCCACAAGCAGCGAAGCGGAGCCTTCATCACATACCCACGGCGACGCACACCAAAAGTGTACATCAGATGATCATCCAGAAATTGAGGGTGAAAACGCTAAAGGCGCCGCTGATCATTCCTCACTCGGACCTGAGCCCTTCTATTTCGCTTTTTAACGAGGGCGCAAAATTTATACGATTGAAAACCCGCCACGTTCTGGCGGGTTTTGTTTTGGCCGCAGCGTGTGTAAATGAACCACAACAACGGCACTACTTCTTATGCGACCGTTGAAGGCCAAATCGATATTGGCCCTGCTTGAGACGCCAGATTACCAAAATGATTCCGGAAATTGCAAAAATCAATCCGGTCGCAGACGCTGCCCGCAATAGAGGGTTATTGAAATCCTCACGGTCTTCATATTCCATAATGTGCAGCATAAAGAAGAAATCATAAAGTCGCCACACCCAGTTTCGGCGAGAAACGATTCGGCCTGTAGACGGTGAAATATAAAGACGTGTTGCGAGATCATCACCAATCGTCACACGCCAGACCGGTTTGGCTCCGCGATACTCATGGGGCGGATTTTCCATCAGCTCCACGTCTCGAATGGATGCAGCGCCTACATAATCACTTTTCGCTATCGCGCGTACATTCTCCTCTGTCGCCGGAGGGAGTTTTTCACCGCTTCCCGCATCAAACAACACGATGCCATCAGGCGTTCTGGTTTCATAAACGGGGCGTCCGAGCAACGTTGTTAATCGTATTTCTGTCACGCCGGAAATTTGCACAAGGATGTCGCTGGGAGAGACATAGCTGCGAGCTTCAAGTTCCGGCAGAGCAATAAATGCAGCACGCGTATCGCCGTGCACAATATCGATATGAAACCAGCTCATCACAACGCCGCTGGCCATCCATAAAAGCAACTGCGCGCCCAGCAAAAGCCCCGCCCAGAGATGGACGCGATAGATAATCGCACGCAATTTCATTCTGTTAGCGTTAGCGTGAGATCAGAAGCAGACACCGGTATTGTCAGCAGCTTTTCAAACGCCGCCCAGGGATCATTTCCTTTTGCGACTTCTCTGCCCACAAAGTCATGCACAAGATCACGACCAAGATTGTAGTTGATGACATATCCCCGATAGGTCTCGATGAATCCTACACCCTGCTCAGCACGCTCGCGAGAGGTCAGCCCGTATTTCATCGAGAGCTCGATAGCAGTGTCGCGATCAATGCGGCCATCGAGATATTCACGGGCGATGTGATTGCGCGAGTGTGCAAGCTTACGGCGCGCCTTATTCAAACGATCGAGCGTGGCGGCTTGTGCGGGATCAATACCTGCAAGGGGAAATAAAACGTCGCGTTCAAACGCTGTTTTTTCATCTTCCGGAAAAGCGAGCTCAATTCCGTAATTCGCCGACCCTTCTGCAATCACGGATAGCGGGCCGAACAGCGGATAGACTGAATACTCAATCCAGCCATTCTTTTTCACGAATTCGCGCTCTAACAACACATTCCACGTATGATGGCCCGGATACCCCTCATGGCACCCGAGATCGACAGCACGATCAATGATGATTGGGAAATCCGTATTCACCTGGATCAGACTCTCAAAATCACCCTGATACCAGTTATACCCGCTCCATGTTTTATCGGTGACAAATTCCAACCGGAAACGTTCGGCCTCCGGAAGATTGTAATTTCCCAGGGTGCGTTTGCGGCATTCTGCGATCGCCGCATCAAAGACCAACTGAAGTTTATCATCGGGAATCGCGAGAGAATTACGAAAAGCATCAACCCGCTCAGCGAGAGTTCCTTCACCCGGCAATAATAAATCAATTTCCGCCAGCGCCGCATCAAATTGGTTCAGATCGTATTCGGGCGCGACCGCATCGTATAGAAGACGTGTTTCTTCGTTAAAAGCGAAGGTTTCCCCGCGCGACATTTGTATTCTGGTAAACGCCGCAACCACTTGTTTTCTCAAAAGCGCAGTGCGCGGGTCTTGAGCATTATCGAGAGCATTAATCGCCGTCAGAAGCCCGACTGCGTCAATCTCGAGCATGTCGAGGGGGCGTTGTTCGGCGACGGCCGCTTCGGCCCATGCCTCAGGACCCTGATAGGCGTCGACGAAGGCCGCATCATGCTGACCGATCGCCAATGCAAGCTTGACGAAGCTCTCGGCAAGCGCACCGAGGGGCTTCGTCTGTTCGCCAATATTCTCCGGAGCCACAGCCGACGTTCCGACCGTTTGAGTTTCTTCCACAGGCGCAGCGGTGTCAGACCCGCCGCATCCCACAAGGGCTAGGTTAGCCAAAAGCGTTGCTGTGATCCGGTTCATATATTCAAACTCGTTTATGCGGCTGTGCCTGAGAAAGTCGACGAGCCGAAGGCGCCAAGCTTCACGTCACCGCCGAGGTTATCGCCATCAAGTTTGCCGCTGAATTCAAGCGTGATCGGCATTGGCGAGGTCACTTTCGCATGCCAGCTTAGCAAATCCCCTTCGACTTTGCCGTTTTCAATTGGCGCAGCCCCGGACGCGCCGGTCATATCGCCAGTCAGCGTATCGCCGTCTTGAACCAGCGTTAATAAACCGGTTTGATCGCCCATTGGGGTTTTGATGACGAGGTTCCATTTGCCGTTTACGGCCATAATCTTTCTCCGTTGGTAAAGCGCCTGAAGGCGCAGCTTGATGACTGGCGCGGAGATTACCTTTTGGAGCACGCCGCGCAAGGGTGAGCGGCGCCTCCAATACAGTTCAAACCCGCCCGCCCCATCACGAAATGTGGAACAGCGCCTGAGCTGAGACCATTGCGAACAACATCGGCACCGACAACAACGTATTCGTCCGCGAGAACAGCATCGCCGTGCGCCCCGCTGCGGCTTTGTCCTCAGCGCTGAGATCGGGGAATTTATTGCCGATATTCAAAGCCTTGATCTGGTTTGGCCAAATGATGAACCAGACATTGAACCACATGATAATACCGAACCACATGCCGATGCCGATCGCCGTGTAACCAGGCACGTCAAAGCCGTTCGAGGCCCCCAGCGTCAATGCTTCGATCAGATAGCCATTGAGCATCGCCACGATCAGCCCGGTCACGATGGTGGCCATCGCCGCCCAGCGGAACCAGAACAACGCCGCAGGTGCGATATGCTTGCCGATGGCGGGTTTTTGATCGGCGGGAATGGCCGCCATGGTCGGGATCTGAACAAAATTGAAATACCACAACAGCCCGATCCACATCACGCCAGAAAGCACGTGGAACCAGCGGAACAGGAAGCGCCAGAACTGGCTGTCGAGCGCCCCGCCCCACACCGTCACGTAGAGCACCAACAGCCCCAGCGCGAGAACGCACCCGGCAATGATTGTGTTTCGAAGATTGCTGAGGATCGCCGCCATGATATTTCTCCTTATGGACCGTGTCGGCATAGCCGCACGGGGCGCCCCGGCCCCGCCGCCGGTGCGAATGATTGAAAACCTGCGGCATCTAACCGCGAGTCTGACCGCGACGGCAAGCATAACGCCCGCTCGCCGGTCTCGCGCCAGCGAAGTCCGGCGATCCGCCGTCTCTGAATGGGCGAGACCGCACCATCATAAACGCCCTCGCAAGGTGTGGGATAAGTTTTTTTTAAAAACCAGAGTTACGCCTGACGACGACATAGGCCGCTGGGTGTAACGATTATTCTTCCCCCGCCCGCGAGGGAGCAGCCCAAAGGGCCCTCGAAGGATGGGAGCGATCCGGAAAAGTTATTTATTGCGCTATGGCGGCTCAGCCCCGGAGGCGAGCCGGCGCCGCGTTCATTCGCTATAGGCTTCGCACAAGGCGCGCACCAGCGCCCGCGCCCGCGATTTCACCGCCGGCGGCAGCGCAAGATAGTCTCGGACGAACTTAACGTCAGCCTGTGCGGCGGCGTTGAGGGCTGTTTCCATTTTTGACGGCGGGCGGGCGTCAAGCCCGTCATAGAAGGAACCGACCGGCGCCTTTAAGGCCTGCGCAATCGCCCAAAGGGTCGAGGCGCCGATCCGGTTGGCGCCCTTTTCATATTTTTGAACCTGCTGAAAACTGACGCCGATCGCCGCGCCCAACGCGCATTGAGAGATGCTCCGTTCAAGGCGCATCAACCGCATGCGCGCGCCCACATGAATGTCGATCGGGTTGGTCTTCTTCTTCCCTGTCTTCGCCATTGTCTTCCTTCCCTGGCTGTCAAAGGGGAAGACCGGCGAAGCAGCCGGACGTCGCAAGACCCCGAACCAAGGTAAGGGAGCGCGGTTTTTAGGCCGAAGCCCTGGACAGATGCCACGCCATCCGGCCACGGCATGACCGGAAGACAATAGCTATCTGTAGCGCGCACGAGGCCGCTTGGTTCACTATATCAGGGGCTTGCGATTTCCCCTCGCAGGTGCGCCTGCGACAGGACGATCAATAGGAATGTTTGGCTAAAACGGCAAGACGAGAAGAAAGCACGCGCCCGCGAATGGGATGTTGTGCAACCGATCACGGGGGAGCAATAGGCCGCACGGTATAACGGTTGTTCTTCCCCCGCCTGCGGGGGAAGCAGCCCGACGGGCCGATGGGGGCAAAACCCGCCATCCTTCGAGGCTCGCTCCGCCGGAATAAATCCGGGGGCGCTCGCACCTCAGGATGAGGGCAGAAATGAGTTGGCTAACTCTGAAACTGACGCCAACACAACCCTCATCCTGAGGTGGCCGCGCAGCGGCCCTCGAAGGATAGCTGCTAAATCATATCTCTCATCCTGAGGCGCCCGGACCGCGCGCGAAGGATGGGCCGCACAGTCTTACTCGTCTCCCCTCAACCGACGCCGCGCGCCAGGCCGTTTCGCAAGAGCAACCAGCGCATCGAAATCACCGCCGATCAGCGCCTCCTTCTTGGCGCGACGCCATCCTTTCACGCGACGTTCAAAGGCGACAGCGTCGTCAAACCGCGAGAACCATTCAGACCACACAAGCTGCACCGGGCGCCGTGTAAACGTGTACGCATCCGGATATGTCCCGCACTGATGTTCGCTGACCCGGTGTTCGACAGTATCGCCGCGGTGAGACCCGACATAATAGGAACCGTCAGCGCAGCGGAGAATGTAAACAAAAGCAGTCTGCATTCATGCATGTTACGCGACGGGTTTTCCTGACGCCATCCTTCGAGGCTCGCCCCCCGGATCAAATCCGGGGGCGCTCGCACCTCAGGATGAGGGCTTTATCGGCTGCGAGCTCTCTCATTTCTATTTCCCCCACCCCTCATCCTGAGGCGCAATTGCTATGGCAATTGCCTCGAAGGATCGACACAGCCGCGACACCACAACCCTCATCCTGAGGCGGCCCGACGGGCCCTCGAAGGATGGTGGTCGCGTCTATTGGGAATCACTCATCATAATAATTGTGCTGTTCACACGCATAGAACAAGATGTGATCTCTGTTTCGGTCGCTCGCCTTGCGAGAATTAGATCAGTGACATT
>JAJFFW010000054.1 GCA_021776435.1 Parvularculaceae bacterium
GCCCTTTCTCGGCCTGCCGACATCGACCGGCGGCGTGCTCGGTACGGTCGAGACCCTGACCGCGCTTGACGCCGCGACGATCGACATCCGGGCTCTGTTGTTCGCGGCGGCGACATTGGCGGTCATCGTCGTCTGGCCCAAACGGCTGCAGAGGCTGTTTCCGGCCCCGCTCGCGGCGCTGGTGCTGGGGACCGTGATCGCCGCCTTCGCCGTCAAGGGCCTGCCGGAAATCGGCGCGGTGCCGATCGGCCTGCCGTCGCTCATTTCTCCCGCGTTTTCGCTGGAGGCGTTGCCGGATATGTTGAAGCGCCGCGCTGGAACATTCCCATGCGAAAAGGGCGTCATGAGGGGCTCATATCCTTTGAAACGTTCCAAAAGAACCAAGATCGCCTTAGTCGCCGTTGGAGGCAGATCTCTTGAATGGCTTTTTTGGTTTGTCGAAGACGCGCAGGACCGTTAACTTCACCCTCTAAATGGCGCCATAAACAGAACACTTTTAGCCTTTAGATTCTTCTGTAGACACTTTACCTAAGCGGTTCGGCAGTCCGTCGGACAACGGAAATTATCTTTACGATGGATAGCACATATCGGCGATTTTCAAGCGCCTGAACAATCCCCATTCCCCCTCCTCTGATCTGGACGACAGCTAAGTTGCGCCTTGCCGCAGCCCAAAGCCGTCCAGCTCCGCTGTCAATTGGTGTCAGCGGCGATCCTTGATCGAAATGGAGGCCTTGATGAAAAATCCCAGAGCTGGGGACGTTGAAACCAAAACCCAATCCGGCATTAGAGTGCGCGCGAAGGCGCCGGATTCCAGCAGCGATGATGGAAAGAAAAACCAGCAATTTGCGCGAATGCTGACGAAATCTCTGTTCGGTCGCCACTACTGGGACGATGCCATGGAATTAGAAAAACAACGAGCAACACAAAATCCAAAATGGCGTAGGAGAAACCGGTAGCGATCCCTCTTTCCAACGTTGGCCCGCTTTTTAGGCGGGCCAACGAAATTGCCGCTTGCGATCGGCGCCTGCGGCGCCGATCGCAAGCGTGTTGGTCGTTTTGCAGTGCAACGCACAGGCCTGACGCGTTTTACGCTCCACATCAGGACCTGTTTTGCTGCCCCTATATTCCCTGCTATAGTGGCGCCTTCAAAACGTCGCATTGACGCTTTATTGGCGCCAAAGATGGCGCGCTAATGCCGAATTGGGCGGCGCAGGGCGGCAAGGCCGAAAAAAGGAGAGATCGGTCATGGGCGGCAGGACTATTTTTTCCATCTTTACAGGGATCATGTTCTCGTTTTGGGTGGGCGCTGCTGGGGCGGCGCCGAAGCTGGACGGCGGACCCTTAACGCGCAATGAACTGCACAATTATGTGGAGGGCGCGACGATTGCGGTCCTGCTACACGAAGTCGGTCACGCAGTGATTGATATTTATGATCTCCCGACCGTCGGCGAAGCGGAAGTCAACGCCGATGATTTCGCCGGCATTTTTATCGCCGGGCTCGCGGGGAATGACGACAACGCCCATTATATCGCATCTGCTGTCGCTGACTTCTATCTCTCCTATATCGGCCAGGCTCAAACAACGGTCGACGGCAAGGTGCGCAACTTCGTTTATTGGGACGAACACGATATGGGCGAGCGACGCGCCTTTAATGTATTGTGTGATCTGTTTGCGTTTTTTCCGGAACTCTATGAGGAAAAATTGCGTGTTTTCGGCGCGGACTATGAGCGGATGCAGCGCTGTATCAGCGACAATCAGCGCAACAAGCAAAGCTGGGACCGGTTGTTAGAGGAACGCTATCGCAGCGATACTGAGGCGCAGATGATGCGCGACATGACGTTTCTCGGCATGGATGGTGACTTTGCCGATAGTGCGCGCTTTCGGGTCACCTATTCACCGAGCCCTTATGAACGCGCGCATGGATTTTTTCAGGGTAATGAGCGCTTGCGCTATCACTTGCTGACCTATGTGGCCAATCTTTTGACAGCGCGTTTCAGCCTCGATCCGATTTCAAAAACCGATACGAAAGTCGGCTCCATCGATATCAATTCGCGCCCCTGCGGCGAGGCGAACGCGTTCTACAGAAATGGCGTCCGCGCCATCGATATGTGCCACGAATTACAAGAGGAAATGGCCGACGCCTATATCGAATACCGTACCGGAAAGAAATCAGGCGACTGGTGGTCGTCAATGCCTTTGCGCGAATACCACCCGGCGCAAGAGGGCCTTCGGGGCGTGTGGGCCGCCGCCGATGGAACGCGCCTGACGCTCGAGCGCGGCGATCTCTTAATGTTCCATTCATTTACGATTGATCGCGGCGATGATGAAACCTTTGCGCCACGCCATGGCATGTGGGGTGTCGATGGCGGCGCGATCTGGTTGATCGAGACCTGGCGCGATGGCGACAATTGTTTCAACCCGGCCTGCCGCCCTAATCTCTCGCGCGACGGCCTGTCGGTGGCTGAACGCGCCGCGTTGCGCATCGGCGCTATTCCTCGCGGACAGCTTACGGGGGAATTTCATATTCCCGGCTGCTCTGCGGACAATACGCTGAGCGATGAAGCAGCGAAAGAACGCAAAGAACAACTCGATTACCTCAATGACCTTTATGGCGTTGACTCAGAGTCGCAAGCAGGCCAGTCACCCGAAAACGGCGGCATTACGCCTGATACGGACAATATTGTTGTGAATACAGGCGCTGCGTGCGATGCGAACGCACAGACGGCCCACAAGACCATTACGCTTAACGGCGTGGTCTATCATGATCGCGGCCCGAAGGGCGCTGCCGAAATATCGAAAGACTTCCTCGACATGGTCGAAGAAGAGTTCGGGAGAAATCGATGAGCAAATTTCTGATCGCTATCGGCGCGTATCTCTTGATTGGTCTGATCTACACAAATCTTTCCCATAAGTCCCATTGCTGGGCCGGCAGCGGTGACAATATCAATTGGCTGTTCTGGATCGGCGACGCGGTCGAACGCTATGGTGATAAGCAACGAGATTGCCCGGAACCGCTGCCGGAACCGTTCAATTTTGAACCCACGCCGGGGGCTTACAACCCCGACCCCTTTTCGCTCGAAAATGAGATGAAAGCCGCCTATGAGCGATACAAAGAAAACGAAACCCTGTGCCTGATAAAGCCAGGCGCCAATTCAACAACTGTCCCAGCCGACATCGTCAAGGCGTGTACCGCAGTGCTGGAACGCGGGCGCAAAAACGAAGTGAGCGGCGTTGGCTATGAACCGGAATTGCTGCCTGAAATCTATGTCCGGCGCGGCGAAGCGCATCTTTATACCGGCACGGAAACCAGCGGCCAGAACGCGTTGCTTGACTTTGCCGCAGCGATTGACGTCGACCCCGATTACGCAGACGCCTATCGCGCTCGGTCCCGCGCGTTTTCGGGGACACAAGAAATACAATATGTCATGAAGCGGATCGGCGATCTGGAGCAATTGGCGCGTCTCGAACCGAACAACGCTGCCGTGTTTCTTGATCTCTCCCACTCATATGCAAGGCTAACAAACGCGGAAAGAGCCATCGCCGCCATTGACCGCGCCATTGAGATTGCACCGAATGCGGAATATTACGCCATGCGCGGCGCTATTCTCTTAAGCGAGAATAATATTGATCTCGCTGATGCCGACTTTACGGCGGTGCTTGACATTAACGCCGGCCATGGAGCCGCGCTCGCCGGGCGCGCGATGGCGGCCGGCGCCCGTGGAAACTACGCGGCGCTGATTGACGAGATGGGCCGCGCCATCAAGGCTGCGCCCGAGAACCCGGTTTATGTCATGGCTCGCGCCGGCGCCTATATTCATACGGGCCAAGACGATCTGGCGCTGAGTGATCTTTATGATACGCTGTCTCTCAACCCTGGCAACGCATTGGCGCTTGAGTGGCGCGCCGCTGCGTTCGTCAACCTTGGCAAGATCGCCAACGCTAGAGACGATTGCAATCGCATCAATTCATATGGGGCGCCATCGGAGATTTGCACATTTGATGCGGAAAATTCGGTGCAGCCACCGCCGCCCGATTATCTCGCCCTTTCCCTCGACGCCGTCCGAGAAGCGTGGATCGACTTTCTTGATCTCCCGCCACCGGCATGAGGGTTGACGGTTGACGGTGTTACGCGCAATGGTTTTCATTCCATAATTGCATCACTCATTTTGATCGTCGTCACCGCGCTCAACACCGTGAATGCTTTTGTGGGTAATAATTTCATCCCACGCGTCGCTGTCCGGCAGCTCTTTGACGAAGGACGCAGCGACATAGACGCCGCCATAGGCAGCATAAGCGCGGCCCGCAAAGGCGGCGTCGGCGCGTGTGAGCAGCACGGCGAACGCGATAAGCAACACGACGCCCGGCGCGATCCAGAAGGAAGACTTACCGAGCCGCAGCCACATCCAGAAAGCGAAACAGCCACCGATCTCCGCCAAGGCGGCTAGAGCAAAAACAAGAAATAATGCCGGGTGGGTCATCTTACAGTGTTTGATTATACGCGCCGACTTCCGGATGTTCACGCAGCACCGCATCGAGTTCGGCGAACATCGCGCGCATGTTTTCATCTGACGTCGGACTTTCGATGACGACCACAAGTTCAGGTTTGTTTGAGGAGGCGCGGACAAGCCCCCAGGTTCCATCCTCTGCGGTGATACGCACACCGTTTACGGTCACAACGTCTCGGATTTTTTGTCCGATGATCTCACCGCCAGCATCCGCGCGGTCGACGAAAGTTTGAACAACTTTTTCGACGACGTCATATTTCTTTTCGTCGTCGCAATGGGGTGACATGGTGGGGGACTGCCAAGTCATAGGCAGGCTTTTTCGCAGGTCAGAAAGATTCTTGCCGGGATTGCGGTCCAGCATTTGAAGAAGCGCGATCGCGGCGACGAGGCCATCATCATAACCGCGTCCGATTGGTTCGTTGAAAAAGAAATGACCTGATTTTTCAAAGCCCGCCAGCGCGCCCAACTCATGGCTGCGCCGCTTGATATAGGAATGTCCGGTCTTCCAGTATTCGGTTTTGGCGCCGTTCGCGACAAGGATCGGGTCGGTCATGAAGAGACCAGTCGATTTTACATCGACCACGAATTGCGCATTTGGGTGTAATGCGGAGAGGTCACGGGCGATTAAAACGCCAATTTTGTCAGCGAAAATTTCCTCACCTTCATCGTCGACGACGCCGCAACGGTCTCCGTCTCCATCAAAGCCAAGCGCCACATCACAGCCATGTTCTTTTACGGCGTCGCGCATGGCGTGCAGCATTTCCATATCTTCCGGATTCGGATTGTACCTTGGGAATGTGTGATCCAGTTCGTCGTCGAGGGGGATGACCTCAATGCCCAGGCGGTTGAGCGCTTCCGGCGCAAACGCGCCCGCTGTCCCGTTACCGCAGGCGGCAATCACTTTCATTTTGCGTGTGAATTTTACACCCTCTGCGATATCCTCGATGTATCTCTCTCGCATGCCGTCGATGGAGTGATAGGCCCCACCGGGAGCGTCCTTGAATTCACCATTAAGGACAATGTCCTTCAATCGTCCCATCTCGTCGGGTCCAAAGGTGAGGGGGCGATCGGTCCCCATTTTGACGCCGGTCCAGCCGTTTTCGTTATGACTTGCTGTCACCATGGCGACGCAGGGAATATCGAGCGCGAACTGAGCGAAATAGGCTACGGGGGAAAGCGCCAGACCGATGTCGTTCACTTCAATGCCTGCGGTCATCAGACCCACTGTCAGCGCTTGTTTGATTGAAGTCGAATAACTGCGGTAATCATGGCCGACGACGATACGCGGGTCGCGCCCCATTTCTCGAATTAAGGTTCCGAGCCCGCGTCCTAAAGCCTGAATGCCGAGCAGGTTGATTTCGGGACCGAACAGCCAGCGCGCATCATATTCACGAAACCCTGTCGCTTTAACGAGCGGGGTGACTTCATACTCATAGGTATTGGGCTTCAGGTCGGCGCGTGGAATCGACGGCATTGAGCGGGCACTCCTTTGAAAGTGGCGGCATATTAAGCGCACACAACAATTGTGCAACCGCGCGTCGGTCGTGACTTGGCGGTGCGATTGCCAGCATAATTACCAGCCCTGGAGCAAAAGGCGCCGGAGTGGAATCACGGCGCGACACTCCACTCCCGATCATTCCCGCGAAAGCGGGAATCCAGTTCTGAAGAAAGAATGGATCCCCGCTTTCGCGGGGATGGTCGGATTGGGAATTTTTTACTGCCAGCGTATGATTGAACACATTTTACGTTAGGCCAAGCGGCGCTGGAAAGGCGAATCGATGACGGCAAAGAGTTGGAAACAGGGTGGGTGCCATTGTGGCGCCATCACATTTGAGATCTATGTCGATCACGACATCATCGCTGAAGAATGCAATTGTTCGATATGTCGCATGACTGGTTTTACTCATTTGATTGTTCCGAAATCGCGCTTTCGGTTGTTGACAGGTGAAGGTCAGCTGACGGAATATACATTTAACACAGGCGTCGCGAAGCACTTGTTTTGTAGGGTTTGCGGTGTGAAATCATTTTACGTGCCGCGTTCAAATCCTGACGGATATTCAGCCAATCTACGCTGTATGAACCGTGATCAGTTTCATTCGATTGAGATCCGAAAATTTGACGGGGAAAACTGGGAAGCCAATGCTGAAAAGCTTGCTCATTTGACAAGGGATGATGACTGATCCTCTTGATTTTTTGCTTCGTGACATCCGCGCTTGCCGACTTTGCGCGGACTTTTTGCCCCATGAACCTCGCCCGATCGTGCAGGCGAGCGCCACTGCGCGTATCGGTATTTTCGGACAGGCGCCAGGTGCACGCGTCCATAAAAGTGGTCGACCGTTCACTGACCCGTCAGGCGATCGTCTACGGCAATGGATGAATGTCTCAGAGGAAGAGTTTTATGATGAGGCCCGGATTGCGATTATACCCATGGGTTTTTGCTTTCCCGGTAACGACGAGAAAGGCGGTGATAAACCACCGCGTAAGGAATGTGCGAACGCCTGGCGTGATCAGCTGATGGCGGCTTTACCGGCGCTGGAGACATGCATTCTAGTTGGTGGTTATGCGCAAAACTGGCATCTCGGCGATCACGCGTCAAAAACATTGACGGAAACCGTGTCGCGCTGGCGTGAATTCGCGCCTCGGTTTTTCCCAACACCGCACCCGTCCTGGCGCAACAATGGTTGGCTTAGAAAAAATCCATGGTTTGAGGCGGAACTGGCGCCGCTCATGAGAAGGCGCATTCGTACTCTGTTGACTTGAAAGAGACCTGTATAGCCTGTCCCGTGAGTTCGCTAAATACGCGCTTGTGACAAAACGCGCTAACGCCGGTAACGCATCCAGTCCTCGATGCGCGAGAAGATAACGAATAAAGCCCCCAGCACAATCAAGGCCATCAAGGCGATCTGAATTTGCACTTCCGCGTTATTTTCTCGACGTACCTCAATCGGCTCGACCGGTTGAGGCGCGATCGTCTCGGCCGTTTGTGTCTCCTTGGCCGCGTTCTGTTCTATTTCCCTAAGTTCATCGGCGCTGTTTTTGCCTAATGTGCTCGACAGCGCCCCTGCGCCGCCAGCGACGGTCGCCCCCTGTATCGATCGACTCTCTACCAGATTGGGTCTGCGCGGGGGATCTTCCACGGCTGTAATGCGGCTGTTTTCCTGAATCTCGTCCGGCTCAGAGACGGCCGGTGGTTCAGTCGGCTCGAGAAAGAGTGCACGCTCGGCGGCGCGCCTTCTGACCAACCCCGTCACTTGACGCAAAACACCCCCTACGGTTGCTTTACTCCACCAGGTCAAAGCTTCCGCTGCGCCGATTCTATCTCCAGAATTCAAGCGCTTCAGCGCAGTCGATTTCCGAAATGCCGTTGCGCCTATATTGTAAACGAAGCTTACCAGCGCATCGAGTTCATTTTGATTGAGTGGAACACGCACGCTCCGGTCAACTGCATCTTGATGAGAACGCAAATCATGGCGCAAAAGGGCTTCGGCCTCGGCTTCGTCAATTTTCATCCCGGGCTTAACATCAGATCCCGTATGTCCATACCCAATCGTCCAAACGTCCGCGATGTCTTGATAGGCTTCGAGCACCAAGCCTTCGAAACGTTTAATGATTTCAATGCCGTTTTGCGAAATTTTCATTGTTCAAACACCCCCGAAATACGAAAATCTTTCATCCACCTTGGTCCGCCTGGTATTCGAGAATTCTCAATGCAAACACCATCCAGTCACGAGGCCGAACGATCGATCGCGTGCGGCGCCTCACCTTAAGAAGTCTATCCCCTAATTAAGGGCAAGAATAGGACGCTTTCCTCAACCCTTGGTGATTGCGTCTTTCATGCTAATCTTGCAAAGTAAGATTTGTGGAAGATCGAGGGGATTATGAGTAACCTATTGAAAGCAAAGGCGATATTTGCCTTTGCCACAGTTTTGGCGATGTTCGCGACGTCTTCTTTCGCTCAGAGTGCATCAAATGCGCTTCCGTTTTCCAGCGGCGTTATGAAGTCGATCAGCGCTGAAGACACGATATCGATGCTCGCCGATTTGGAAATCGCCGGTGAAGTCCGTGGCGATGGTATCGATCAACCTTTCGTTGTTGCGACGACGCCTGGTGGGGCTCAGTTTTTTATCCGATTAATTAGCTGTGATGACCCGGTCTCACTCGCTGGGTGTGCGAGCATCGTTGTGAATACCGCGTTCTCAAACGCTGGCGCAACATATGACGAGCTCAATGCATTCAACGGTATATCGAGCGTTACGACCGCGATAAATAGTGCATCGGACCAACTGCTTATTTTTGGCCGACACATCGTCATTTATGGAGGCATGACGCGGGATAATATTGAACTCGTCATCGCACTCTTCCTCAACGACATGCAAACATTTGCCGAGAATCGGAACGCGAGCGTAACGTCAGTCTCAATGATACCCGACGGCGGACCGAAAAGATCCAAGATTGACGGGCTTACGGTCAACCATGGGTTACGATCAAAATCAGTATTGGTTTCTGAAGACCTCGTTGCGGAAACTGGCGCTGCGGTGGTCAATTTATGGTCAGCAGATTTTGCAACAGCTGCCTCCAAAGCATTAGTGGATTGATACAAATCAGCGATATCAGTGTCTATTGCCGGCATGGGTATTGGTGGCCGCCCCAGACATTCACATCACTGAATTCAAATCGATGTGAACGCAAAAAACTTGTTTCGACCGTAAAAGCCGCCTAAGAGCGGTTGGAAATTAAAGTGAGGCGTCTACTGGGGCTGGCCTCGCCTTTGATTTGCGGGTAGGCCCGATGAAATGAGGCGGGCGCCCTGTCATAACCGCAGCGTTGCGAGACGGTGTGAGCTGTAACTATTGATGCATGTTGACCCAGTGACACGTCGGTTTTTTTTGAATATTTACAAATAATTGAAATCTATCCGGTTAATTACAGGCTGGAGATCCAAAAACTGACTTGAGCCACGTTGATGGCGCCGTTATATAGGCCGCGCCTTCGTTCTCTAAAGAGTGGTTACGGGGGGTGGTGCTGGTAAAGGGAGTGAACCATGTCGGCGACCGAATTAGGAGAATATCGTCCGTTTGGAGACGAACCCTTCATGAATGACCGCCAAAAGGAGTATTTCCGTCGAAAACTGCTCGCTTGGAAACAGGAAATTCTCAAAGAAAACAAAGGTACCCTAAACAACCTTGCAGAGGATGATCATCATCTTCCCGATATTGCGGACCGGGCGTCGAGTGAAACGGAAAAAGCGTTGGAACTCAGAACTCGCGATCGTCAGCGCAAGTTGATTTCCAAGATTGATGCTGCATTGCGGCGAATTGAGAATGATGATTACGGCTATTGTGAAGAAACTGGCGAGCCGATTAGCCTGGAAAGGCTGGAAGCGCGCCCGATAGCCACACTTTCGCTTGAAGCGCAAGAGCGCCACGAGCGATCAGAGAAAGTGCACCGGGACGATTAAAAGGCTGCTCATCAGGTTTTCAGCTGACCGAAACATTCGTTAAGGTCCACGCATATGAGCTGAGGAGCGGTCGGTGGCAAGTCTACGGGCGCAATTATTTAATCTGTTTTTGCGAGCGACAACAAAATCGCGGTCCTTTCTTTCAACAGATCCGTCACGATTGCGGGTCGGGGTCGATAAGCGAGCAATTAAGAGACCGCCGAAAGGCGTTAAGCTTGAACGCGTTGAAGAGGGTGGGGTGCGTGGAGAATGGCACCGATCTGAATTGGCGTCGGAGGGCAGAACGCTTCTTTATTTTCATGGCGGTGGTTATGTGTTCGGTTCGTCCCGCAGTCATCGCTCAGTGACATTTCCGTTGGCGAAAAAGGCGGTCGCGAATGTATTCTCACTCGATTATCGCCTTGCGCCGGAGAATCCTTTTCCCGCCGCAGTTGAAGATGCGCTTGCTGGCTATGAATGGCTGATTGATAATGGCGTAGATATCTCACGACTGGCTGTTGCGGGTGATTCGGCCGGGGGCGGGTTGGCTCTGGCGCTACTCATTGCATTGCGCGACCGGGACATGCCGTTACCTGCCTGCAGTGTGCTATATTCTCCGTGGACAGACTTAGCTGTTACGGGTGCGTCCATAAATGAGAACGAAAATGTCGATGTCATGTTTAATGCGGTGGGAATCCGCAATGCGCCATCTTTGTATCTCAATGGATCACATCCTGAAACGCCTCTTGCGTCCCCTCTTTATGCAGAGCTTTCTGGCTTGCCGCCCCTTATGGTGTTTGCGAGTAAAAGTGAAATATTACGAGACGATTCAACACGGTTGGTCGATAAGGCTAATGTCGCTGGCGTTGAGACGGAGATGATTCTGCGCGACGGCCTTGCGCATGTCTGGCCGATTTTCCATGGGCATTTTAGAGAGGCCGTTGAGGATATTGACCGGTCGGCGGCGTTTATTCGCAAGCACACTTTTAATGGGACAGCATAATGCGCTCCGACGTCGCGAAACTTCTGTTCGCGATTGTTCTTGATATCCTGGATTTTACCATCGGCCGCCTGACGGGTTTGGGGACCGTCGTCGATATTATATTTGCCGGCGTGGCCTATCTGCTTTGGGGGCGTTCGGGGCTTATTCAATTGTGGGAAGTGCTTGACCCCACAGATCAGCTCGATGGTTTCGTTCCGACCATGACACTGATCGCTCTTGCAAATATGCGGCGTAATAAGAAAAAAGTCCGCCTGGAAAAGCGGACTTAAGTTTAGGGGATGGTTGCGTTCGGACGAATAGTTTGAGCCTGGTGATTAGTTCCCATAACGACGAAATGACCCGTCTTCCCAATACGTGTCGCCATAGTCTGGATCTTCGTAATAGTACTGACCCTGCTGTTGATCATAACGACGATATCCATGATCGCGCGCTCGACCGAAACAGGTTCCTGCACGTGAGCAGCCCTCATAAGCGCCGAGGGCCGCGCCAATCAGCGCGCCATAAGCGGCGCCTTTACCGGGGCTCCCTGCAAAGACTTCTCCCGCAGCGGCCCCGGCTGCAGCGCCGAATGCCGCGCCAAGGAATGCGCCTTCTCCTGCGCCGCCTGTGGCCGTGCAGCCGGATACCACAAGCGCCAAACTTGCAGTCGCGATCATCATAATTTTCATTGTCCCATTTCCTTCCAATAAAGCCAAAATTTCAAAGGGGAGGAACGATGAGGCGGGAACAACGCACCATCGGCGACCTTTCCTCATACCCTTCGGGCCGCATACATACAGGGTCCAATGTCACGAAGGCGACAATGAGGCGCAAGGCGGGCGGAATTACGCTATCTGCATCATAAAGTTGCGTCGCTTGATCATTCCTCTACGCTCTCGGCGAAATGATGGGAGATAATCGATGAGTGCGAAAACTATGAAAGCTATTTTTTTAAAGTCCTATCCTGAAGGACTTCCAACGCCGGAGCTTTTCGAACAGAGAGAAATCGATGTGCGCTCGATCGCTGATGGTGAAGTTTTGTTGCGCACTGTTTGGATGTCGGTCGATCCTTATATGCGCGGCCGGATGAACCCGGAGATCAAGAGTTATATTCCTGCGTTTTCACTCGACGGGCCGCTCGATGGCGGTGCGGTCAGCGAAGTGGTCGAATCAAAGAACGATGCTTTCGCGCAAGGTGATTATGTCGTCGGGTTTCAGGGCGGATGGAAAGAATATTCAATATCGAATGGCGGCGGATTTCAAAAGGTCGATCCTCAACTGGCGCCCCTTTCAGCCTATCTTGGCGTGCTTGGCATGCCGGGGATGACAGCTTGGGCGGGGTTGAATGAGATCTTGAAGCCCAAAGAAGGCGAGACACTCTTTGTTTCCGGTGCGGCGGGGGCGGTTGGTTCGCTCGTCTGTCAGCTTGGCAAGCTCAAGGGCTGTCGTGTGATCGCATCAGCAGGATCGCCGGAAAAATGCGAATGGCTTGTGAAGGAAGGCGGGGCAGACGTCACGTTGAATTATAAGGATTATAAAAACGCCAGAGAATTAACAAAGGCGCTCGCCGAAGCGGCGCCCAACGGCGTTGACTGTTATTTTGAAAATGTTGGCGGTATGCACCTGGAAGCCGCGCTGAATTGCATCGCATTTGGCGGTCGCATCGCGCTTTGCGGTATGATCTCTCAATACAACAATACGGCGCTTGAGCCGGGGCCATCGAATATGGTGAACATGATCGGTCGCGGTGTCATGGCGCAGGGCTTCATCGTTTCGAACTATATGCATCTCGCGATGCAGTTCGCGACGGAAGTGGCGCCACTCTTAGCTGCGGGGAAAATCAAGTTCCGCGAGTCGGTTTATGAAGGCCTTGATAAAGCGCCTGAAGCCTTTCTGGGGCTCTTCAAGGGTGATAATTTCGGTAAGGCCGTTGTTCGCGTCGGACCTGATCGGCTCTAACGGATAGGATGCCCGGCACAACAGGAGTCGGACGGTGCTCAAAACACATGCGCTCACCGGGTCCGCAGTTTTTCTTTTTCTGGCGCCCGGTACGGTCGCGGGGCTTTTTCCCTGGCTCATCATCGGTTGGGAAAGCAGTCGTACGATTTCAGATGCACCGCTCGTGCGGTTCGCGGGGCTGGGCGTGATTTTCGTTGCGGGCGCGGGCCTTCTCGACTCTTTTTTGCGCTTTGCCTTAGACGGTCAGGGAACGCCTGCGCCGCCGATGCCGACCAGCAAACTTGTCACGAGAGGTCTTTATCGATGGGTGCGCAATCCGATGTATGTCGCGGTTTTCGGTCTGATCGTCGGTCAGGCGCTGCTATTCCAAAGCGCCATGTTGGTGCTTTACGGCGCTTTGGTGTGGATCGCCTTTCATATCTTTGTTCTCTTTTTCGAAGAGCGCCGTTTGATCGCTGAATTTTCTGAGGAATATGAGACCTATTGCAGGAATGTTCCGCGCTGGATTCCGCGTTTTAGACCGTGGCGTCCGGAAGGAAACGCCACGGAGAGTTGACATAAAGCTGTGCGATTACCCTGCGTAAGAGTGTTAGTGCATCGTCGGTTCACCTTTGTGTTCTTTCACGATCTTTTCAGCGTCCTTGCCAAAGAGCTCCTGATAATGATCAAAACGCGCCTCGAAGGTCGCGGCGCCTTGCGTCAGTGAGCGCAGTTCTATGATCAGGTCCTGCAGACCGGATTCTGGTAACATTGCGGTCACGCTGTCCCAGCCGGACCAGCCCGCCCGAGCGTCAAAGCCTAATATTTGTCCTCGGCGGCTTGAAATGACGGCGTGTACTTTGTTTGTATGGTCGCTTGGTGCATGGATCTCAGTTTGATAGATCGGCTCCAGCAAAACCGGATCGCATTCCGGAAGCGCTTCGCGCACCGCTTGCCGGCCCGCTAGCTTGAACGACATTTCGTTACTGTCCACCGGATGATGCTGGCCGTCGTAAAGTGTGACGGATAGATCGACCACGGGAAAACCTAACGGTCCGGTTTTCAATCCCTCTTTCACACCTGTCTCGACGGCTGGGATAAATTGTTTTGGTACGGATCCCCCGTGGATCGCTTGGTCAAAGCGAAACCCTTCGCCGCGCGAGAGAGGGTTAACGCGGACTTTGATATCAGCGAACTGTCCGTGCCCACCGCTTTGTTTTTTATGTCGAGCGTGATAATCGGCTGCTGAGCGAATTGTCTCACGATAGGATGGGCGCGGCGTTGTCGTGACGATTTCCACATTGAAACGGTTCTTGAGCATGGCCGTTGCGAGGCGCAAATGGACGTCGCCTTGACCACTGAGTACAAATTCTCCGGTGTCAACGCGCCGTTCGGTGACTAAAGAAGCGTCTTCTTCACAGAGTTTAGCCAGAGCTGTTGAAAGCTTCACGTCATCCTTGTCGTTTTTCGCATGAACCGCGAGCGAAAAGACCGGCGTTAAAGCTTCGCCGATCAGGTCGCCTTTGTTGATTTTTCCATCGAGTATCAAGTCTCCGGTCGCAAGGGTATCGAGGCGGGGAAGTCCAACCACATCGCCGGATGGGGCCACATCGATCTTAGTGCGGACATCGCCATTGAGGGACAGCATTCCTGAAATTCGACCGCCATTGATACTATCTCCGTCTCTGATCATGCCTTTCCAGATGCGTGCGACCGAAATTTTGCCGGTATGGGGCACGTGCATGGTTCGTATGATGGATGCGACAATTGCGCCCGACTTATTCAGTCCAAAACGCTCCGCAGCGATTGCAACATCTGGCGTTTCATGGCGCAAGAATTTGAGCAACCGCGTAAGGCCATTTCCGTGCGCCGCCGACCCGAGGAAGACCGGCACAACGATGTCCTCGCTTAGCTCCTTGGCCATAGATTGAAATAGGGAATCGCTCGGCGGGACTTTATCTTCCAGGATCTGTTCCATCAGGGCGTCATCGAAGTCAGCGATGGAATCGAGCATCGCTTCGCGCGCTTCCGCTTCGATCTGTTTCAATGAGTCTGGGATCTCGATTAATTCTGACGGTGCGCCTTCACGATATCTCCATGCCCTCTCGCTGATGAGGTCGATGGCGCCGACGATTTCGTTGTTTTCGCGGATCGGCGTTTGACGCAGAACCAGTGGGCGGTCTGAATAAGACTGCAACGCCTCCAGAAGAGCGCGCACGCGGACCTCTGCTTCATCGATACGGTTGACGAATAGCATATGCGGAATTTTTCGGTCGTCGAGAAATTTGAGATAGGGCGCTAGACCCGAAGCACGGTCGGGATTGGGTTCAGCAACAAGAACCACAATATCCGCGGACCTCATCGTGTCATAGCTGGATTGGAGCAGTTCGACTGAGCCGGGGCAATCGATGAATGCCCAACTGTCGCCAAGATAATCGCAACGGGCAAAATTGGGTTCGGTCGTCATGCCGAAGTCTTGGGCTTCTCTAGAGCTGTCCAGGTTAGGGACAGGGTTTGCAGCGCGTTTAATAAGGGCGCGTAGCAGTGTTGTCTTGCCGACGCCTTGGGGGCCGACAAAGACAGCGCACCTGACGGCGCTATTCTCCTTCATGGCTAATCTCCTCTGTTTGGCGAAGCGCGACATCCTTTCAGGATGTCCACCGTTGAGATAAGGCGGTCGCCGCCAGAGGAGGCGATGGCGACACGCATCGCAACTCATGTGGTGACCATCAAACTCCCAGATGGCGGGGTGCGCAATCCCCTGAGGCATATTTACGCTTGACGCTTGGGGCGGTCCGCCCTAGAGAACACGCCGCCCACACGGCCCAAAAGGTCATATTTTGCGGGTGTAGCTCAGTTGGTTAGAGCGCCGGCCTGTCACGCCGGAGGTCGCGGGTTCGAGTCCCGTCACTCGCGCCAT
>JAJFFW010000055.1 GCA_021776435.1 Parvularculaceae bacterium
TGCCCCAAATCTTTGATTTGGTTGGCGAATTGAGCAATCCGGGATCCAGAGCAGCGTGCACTTCGGCCGCGGCCCTGGATCCCGGATCTAACAGCCATTGGCCGAATGCCTGCGGAATTCGGACGGTTGTAACAGCCTGCCCCGGACTTGATCCGGGGTCCGGGATGACACGCGTTCCGGGTTTATGAGTCGGTGACCTACAGGGTATTATCTGGAGTGCGAATTCACCGCGCGACGCAAAAGCCCCGCTCTCAATCCTGATCAACGGCGATACGCTTGAAGCGATGTGCGGACGTCCCAAGGATAAGATGAAACGTGACTGTCCCCGGAGAATGTAAGAATGGACATGTCAATGATTGTCTCAACGGTGTGGCGCTTGGTTTTTTTTGTAAATATTTTGAGTGTGGAGATAGAGAGGATTTAATCTTTTATTCATGTGTTGATAAACTTCGTTATATAAATCATTATACAGAGAGATATTACGATCGTTCGGTTCGAATACCTGACCAACACGTGTCATCGCCGCGACTGCAGAAGAAAAATCTGGATAAAAATCGAGGGCGACGGCAGCCGCAATTGCCGCGCCAACGCCAGATGCTTCATATGTATGGGGGCGTTCTGTTGGAAGGTTGAATATGTCAGCTGTCAATTGCATGGCGCCATCGGACTGCGAACCTCCCCCGGCGATCCTTAAGCGTTGCATCGCGATCTTGCTTCTGGTCTCTATCTGTTTCTTGCCGAAGCGCAACTCAAAAGCCAGACCTTCAAGCATGGCTCGGTAAACATGGCCGCGCGTGTGTATGTCGGAAAAGCCAATCATTGAGCCACGAGTGGAGGATTCAACCGCCCCAACCCCTGGCGCCCAATGGGGTTGAAGGAGTAAGCCCTCTGCCCCCGGCGGTGTCGCCGAGAGGAATTCCTCGAACAATGTTTCAGGCGCGATGCCAAGCGCGTTTGCGGCTTCACATTCCTTATGGCCAAATTGATCTTTAAACCAACTCACCATCCAATAGCCGCGAAAAATCTGAATCTCGCTATTGAAATGCTTCGGGATGAGCGCGGGATAAGGCGGCGCAAATCGGATCGCTTCAAAGTATTTGTTGGTCGTGATATTAATCGTTGCGGTTGTTCCATAGGAGATGGCGCCGATCTCTGGTGTGACGGCGCCGGAACCGACAATTTCACAAGCTTTGTCGCCGGCCGCCGCAATAACCGGCGTGCCTTGTGGAATGCCCGTTTCTTCGGAAGCGATCGGCGAGACCTGACCGAGAATGCTCCCAGAGGGAACAAGGTCAGGCATCTGGTCGCGACGTACTTCAAGGGCTTGCCATTTCCAGTCATTGTCTGCGGCCCATATTTGCCGATGAAAATCAAAAGGAAGGTAACCGACCTGCGAGGCGGTTGAATCTGTAAAGCATCCTGTCAGACAGTAGTTCAACCACCCGGAAAGTAATAAATATTTATGTGTAGACGCATGAATTTCTGGTTTACATTCCGCAAACCAGCCAATTTCAGCCTGACGTATAAAATTGCGCAGAGTATCACTGGCTCCGGCAATTTTGGTGGCAACCCGCCAAAGGAGCGGTAAAGCCGGGGTTCGCGTGGATTGACGTTGGTCAAGCCAGATAATAGCGGGGTGCAGTGGTCGACCGTTGCGGTCAATCGGCGTCACCGTGCCGCGTTGAGTCGTGACCGCGACACCGCGCACACGAGAGCGCAATCCCGGATCCGCGAGCCATAATCTTTGACAGACTTCGGCGCTTGCCTCCCAGAAGGCGTCGGCGTCATGCTCAAGCCATCCTTGTTTCGGAGTTGTATAGGCTGTCAATGGTTGTTGTTGCTTAGCGACGACTTCACCTTGAAGATCAACGAGCAATGCGCGCACGCTTTGTGTTCCGCAATCGAGAGCGAGCACCAGATCGTCAACATTGTTTACTTTACCGAGCTTGATCATGAATTTTCTGATCTGAATGTTCGTGGGACGGAGTAGAATTGATCAATAATATCCGAGTAACGCGATATTTCTGATTGCCACTTGGCGTCATCCCAGAACAGTTCCGTTTTGATTATCGCTTCCAATTTTTCGAATAACGCATTGGCTCCATGAGGCAGCAGCAGGCCAAGGCGTGTGCGTCGCAAAAGAAGGTCATCGAGATGCAGCACGGTTTCTTCGCGACAAGCATATCGCAACTCAGCCCACGGGGTCAGAGTGTTTGGGATGGGCGACAACTCTCCCGGTTGGGCGCAATCGATGAGTGTCGCCAACGCGTTGCCATGCCGACCGAGCATGTGTCGATAGAGTTCATTCGACCACTGTTCCGGTGAGTCGATTTGATTCGGTGTCGCAAAAACCTCGACCGATTTCAGGCCTCTCAGTTGAGGCAGCCGACTGGCCGCGTGTTTGAGAACGTCACGCGCCATGCTTCGGAAGGTCGTGAGTTTTCCTCCGCAGACACTTATCAATCCCTCTTCGTCGGAGATAAAATGTTCACGGACTTCTTGCGATGGTTTGCGCGATCTATCCGACGACACAACCGGTCGAATTCCGGACCAACTCGACAGTGCATCGGATGCTTTGATCGCCAGCGAAGGAAATTGAGCGTGCAACGCCGCCATTAAATAGGCCGTCTCTTCGGCCGTTATGGTTGGCTCTTTTTGAAGGTCGTTGTGATGGTCGAGATCTGTCGTCCCCACCAACACGCCCCCTAGCCAGGGCAGGACGAAAACAGAACGTCCATCCTCCGGGTGTGAAAAAGCGATGGCGCATTTCAATGGTATCAGCGTGTAAGGGAATAATAAATGACTGCCGCGCAGCGGACGGATTTTGACGTCACCGCCGAGACGTCGCCTTAAGGAATCAGTCCAGACGCCTGATGCGTTGATGACGCATTGTGCATTTATCGTCAGCGCATCACCCGACTGCGTGTCTAATACTTTCGCGCCGCAGACTTTGCCATCGGCATTGCGCAACCATTCATCCATCCGGACATAATTGATGACGGTTGCGCCCTGTGATTTTGCTTCGTGAAGGACACGCAGGACCAGGCGTGCATCGTCAGTTTGTGCGTCGAGATACTGCCATGCGCCCAATAAACCGTCGGCGTCTAGCGACGGGACACGATTGAGGACTTGGCCAGTGTTCAGCCATTTTCGCGTGTGCGCGCCTGCTAACAGGTCGTAAATAGCCAGGGCGGCGCCGTAGATCGGCTTTGCCAGTCTGTCACGCTTTCGGATAGGGAGTACGAATTCAAGTGGCGTGACTAACCCAGGTGCGTTTTGCAACAATGCAGTCCGCTCACGAACCGCTTCTCGTGTGAGCAGAAGTTGACCCTGTCTCAGATAACGTAATCCTCCATGGACAAGTTTTGAGGAACGCGAAGACGTGCCGCTGGCAAAATCATGCGCTTCTATCAGCCCGGTGCGCACCCCGGCCCGTGCGGCTTCAAGTGCAATCCCCGCGCCAGTTATACCACCGCCAACAACGAGCAGATCCAGAGGCGCCGGCCCAAGAAGGCGTACTAGCGTTTGTTGTCGTGTAGCGGGCATTTTCTAACAGCTTACTGTTTTGTCGAACCGAGCAGATTGTTACTCGCCATTACGCCGTTGGGGTCAAAATGGTTGACAATACTTTGTAGCGCATCCATGCCCCGCGCTGTCTTTTCAACCAGAAGGAAAGGAGCGTGGTCTTTGCCGACACCGTGTTGATGGCTGATCGTGCCGCCCTGTTCAACAATCGCCTCACTGACTGTTTTCTTCAAATGTCGCCATCGCGACATGCTGGTCTCAAAATCTGTAGCTGTACGGAAAATAAAAGTGGTGTAAACGCTGCTGCCTTGAGGATAAACGTGAGAGAGGTGCGTGTAGACGATGGTGTTTTCACCAAATGTGGAGAGCGCGTCACGCCCCGCCGATTCAATCGTGTTCATCATGCCCTCTACATTCGGCCAGTTGACGGCAGTCTCCATTGTGTCGACCCCATAGCCCTGACTCCATAGGCCATTACGCAAATAGACACCGCGAAAACGGTTCTCTTCCCAAGCTTTGCCGAGCGCGATCGCTGTTTTTTCATTGGAGCAATCTGCGCCGTGTGATTGGATGATACCGGCAGCAAGATTGCGCATAGCATCGATCTGCGACGGTGAGCCAGTGAAGCCCATCATCAATAATACGGCGCCGAAGGGGGTATTTTCGCCCGCATGCCCGCCGATTCTGAGTGTCGTTTGAGTTTCGATCGGATTGGACAACCGCATCATCGATAACCCCACACGATTCTGAGCCAAAGCGCGTGCGATTGCTTCGCCGCAGCTCCAATCCGGGAGTATGACTCCGATGAACACCTCCTGTTCGGGAAGGCGTGAGATCCGCATTGTCGCTTCGCTCAAAACACCCAGCCTACCTTCCGATCCGAGCACCCATTCGCGCAAGTCAGGTCCTGCTGCGGATGCGGGAAAGGAATGCGGTATGCGAAGTTGACCTGTTGGCGTTTCCAGCACCCCCCCGGCGAAGAGCGACTCGATGCGACCATAGCGCGATGATTGTTGCCCGGACGACCGCGTCGTGATCCAGCCTCCGAGTGAAGAATATTCGAAGCTTTGAGGGAAATGCCCCAACGTCCAGCCCTGCTCGCGCAACTTGGCTTCAAGCTCTGGTCCACAGACGCCAGCTTGAAATGTTGCGAGTTGCGAGAGCGCGTCTAATGAAAGAAGCTTGCTCATGCGCGCCGTAGAGAGGGTCAGCACCGGGCGGTTTGAAGCCGGCGGCGTCAGATGCCCGACAACACTTGTCGCGCCGCCGCAGGGAATAACAATCGCTCCAATTTCACCTGCCCATTCAAGGAGAGCTCTTATATCATCATTGCTTTCTGGGAATGCGACGCCATCTGTTATCCGATCAATTTCGCCGAATCTTAATCTTATCCAATCGCCATAGCTCTGACCGAAACTCGCGCGCAAGCGCGCCTCCGGGTTGGTTGTCACGAGGGAGTGTGGTGGCAATCGGCTCTTTTGGAGGTCAACTGCTGCGCAGACCTGCGTTAAATCCGCGTCTTTTGGAGGGGCGCCTTTTCCCAAGATAGCAGTGAGGAATTCGAGGGCGTTTTCACTCACGGGGTGATCGATCGTGTCGTCCCCCCAACCGTTCCAGCGTCTCATGGCGTCCCAAAGGTTTTTGCCGCAGGCTGCGACAGGATGCATCAAATGTCTAAGCCGAGGCTTTGATGACGAGAATGAGTATCCCTAAATAAATCAAATCCCGCAATGTTCACAGCAGCACAAGAAGTGGCCCGGAAGCGCGGGATCGTCAAAACATCATGCATCGGGCGCCAGCGCCTAGAGATTAATCGACACCGATTCTGGCGGCTTTCTTGTGGGTAAATGCGGATGCGCCCCGATAAGAGCGGTCCTTGGGTTGACAATTGCTCGCCCTAACGCCGCACACAAGGCTAACAATTTTGCTCTCGTGCAGTAAATCGACTTGTACTCGATCAACCGCCAATGCAAAAGCGGAGCATGCGATATTTAGTAACGGGAAGTTCCGGCCATCTGGGGGAAGCGCTAGTAAGGGTTTTGCGCGGGCGGAAATTTGACGTCCTATCGCTTGATGTAAAAGCCGGGCCATTCACTGATGCTGTTGGATCAATTACGGATCGACAATTCGTCGATAAGCATATGGACGGCGTTAGTATCGTTCTGCACGCCGCCACACTTCATAAACCGCATGTCGCGACGCACAGCCGACAGGATTTCGTCGATGCAAACATTACTGGCACGCTGAACCTATTGAAAGCAGCTAAAAATGAAGGTGTGCAGGCGTTTGTGTTTACGAGCACCACAAGCACGTTCGGCGATGCGCTTTCTCCCGCGAAAGGACAACCCGCAGCTTGGATTACGGAAGATGTGGTTCCCATATCAAAAAATATATACGGCGTAACAAAGCTCGCAGCCGAAGATCTGTGCTTTCTAGCCCATCGGACAGACAATTTGCCCTGTATAATCTTACGCACATCACGGTTTTTTCCTGAGGAACAAGATAATTCTGAGATGAGATTAGCTTTCACCACTCAGAATGCGCAAGTAAACGAATTTCTGCATAGGCGAGTAGATATTGAAGATGTTGTCTCGGCGCATCTAGCAGCATCGGCGCACGCACCGAAGCTCGGCTTTGGACGATATATCATCAGCTCCACGACGCCTTTTTTCAGAGACGATTTATTGCGCTTGCGCACCGATCCTACCGCCGTAGTTCGGAAGTATATTGCCTTCGACGAAATCTATGATCGCCTGGGCTGGTCAATGTATTCATCGCTTGACCGCGTTTATTTTAATGAAAAGGCGCGTCGCGATCTTGGCTGGAAGCCAATACATGATTTCGCATCGGTACTGGCCCGAGTTGGCTCTGGCGGCTCACCCTTGAGCGACTTGGCTATCGATGTGGGCGTGAAAGGTTATCACGAAACGTCTTTTGAACATGGCCCATATCCCGTCGAGTAGTGCAGCAAATATATCAGTCGTCTCCTGATTTCCCCCCGTGTCTTGCGAGGCAATTGAGTATTTCCTCAATAAATTCGGCTCACGTGAATTTGCGAAGAGGGATGAGATGCACCCGAATTGTCGGCGATTGAATTATCATCCCTCAAATACACACACTGATTATTAGATAAGTAAATGCGTAGACATGTGATGTAAGCAAAGAATGTGGTTCAACTGCTAAATAACAACCATTTACCGGGGTTAAGCTGAAACGAACGCGAAATTACATCAATATTAACTTAATAGGTATAGGAAAACACAAGGTTTTAAGGGGGAAAGCCAAGAAGGAATTGACATGGCTAAGGATACGTCTTTAACGCCGAGTCTTGGTAGGGCTGGAGTAAAATCCGGAACACGCCTTTTGGTGACGGCGCTCACAGCCGGGACGAGCGCGGTTCTGTTCATTTTCCTGATCTTCGCCGTTTATCACGATATTTCAGGAAACAGAATACGGCGCACGGAGCTCGAAAAAAACCTGGAAACCGTCGGCTCCGCGACGGCGTGGGGGGTAGATAACTGGCTGACCCACCGTACGAAGATGGCTGAGGATGTCGTCTATTCACTGCAAAATGCTGACGATATTAACGACCCAGTAACAGCTTTGAAAAACTCCGTTTATGAAGAGGCGTTCATTTGGACGTATTTCGGCGGAGTGGATGGCGCCTTTCATATATGGCCCTATGACGACATGCCGGCCGGGTATGATCCGCGAACGCGGCCCTGGTTTCACGCAGCGCTTTCCGCAGGGGAAGCGACGCTGACCGAGCCCTATTTCGATATATCCACGGGTGTTGAAACGATAACCGTCGCCGCTCCTGTCTATGAGAAGGATAAACTGCTTGGCGTCGTTGGCGCCGATTTTTCCACAGAAACGCTCAGTGACGTATTGAAACAGACCAATCTCGGCGGGCTGGGCATTGCTTTTCTTGTTACAGGAGAGGGCAAAGTTATTGCTCACCCGAACCGGGAGCTTGTCTCGCAATCCCTGGGCGACGCATTTCCGGGTGATCGGCCTGAGATTGCTGAAGGCGTTCAATATCTCGAAAATCTGGAAGACCCACATATCGTCACTCTTGTTCGCATTCCGTCTCAAAGTTCAGTTGAGTGGTATCTGGTGCTTTCCGTCGATAAGCGGGCGGCGTTCGCTAGTCTTCGCAAATTTCGGACGTCGGCGGCGATCGCGACAATTTCGGCCGCCCTTTTGATGATCCTAGTCCTGGGGTTCGTCATTCATAGGTTGCTTGTTCTCCCCTTGAATAACGCACGAATTGCTGCTGATGCTGCAAATGTTGCAAAATCTGAATTTCTCGCATCGATGAGTCATGAAATCCGTACACCAATGAACGGTGTTCTTGGTATGGCTGAAATTCTAATGAACACTGACCTTGACGCTCGCCAGCAGGAATTAGGTTCGATCATCGTTTCATCGGGCAACGCGTTGATGACGGTGATCAACGACATACTCGATTTTGCTAAACTTGAAGCCGGTAAGCTTCGTCTGTCGCCGCAATCATTCAATCTTCGCCAGACCGTCTATGAAGTGGCTACGATGATGCAGGCGCGGGCGCTTGAAAAAGATATTGAAATGATCGTTCGGTATGACCCCAAGCTTCCTGAAGGGGCGATCGCTGACGATTCGCGGTTGCGGCAAATTCTTGGCAATCTGATCGGAAATGCCGTGAAATTTACCGAAACTGGATATGTCTTGATCGATGTTTCCGGCGAGCGCAGCGGCGACTGCATGAATCTGCATTTCAGCGTTAAAGATACAGGTATCGGCATACCGTCTGATGAGATACCGCGCATGTTTGAAAAATTTGAGCAAGCGGATGGATCACACACGCGCCGATTCGGCGGGACCGGGCTTGGCCTGGCTATTTGCAAGAATATTATTGAGCTGATGAGTGGCGAAATCGGCGCCAATAGCGAAGTCGGAAAGGGCTCGTGCTTCTGGTTTAAGCTGAGCTTGCCGGTGGATGACACGATTAAAGCCATGCCGACGATTAATGCCACAACCTTTGACGGCGTACGCATACTCGCCGTCGATGATAATGAAGTGAACCGTCGCATATTGGGCGAACTCATAAAAGGTTGGGGGCTTCGGTCAACCATCGTTAGCGATTCGGTGCGAGCAATGGCGGCGCTCGAAAAATCGATGGTGGACGGCGATCATTATAATATCATCCTGGCCGATTACCAAATGCCCGATGAAGATGGCGTTTCCATGACGGTGCGGTTTCATTCCGATGAGAGATTCGCGTCGATTCCGACGATCATCCTGTCGTCAATTGATGACGCCGTTGCCTGTGAAAAAGCAGACTCAGCTGGTATCGCTGCATTTCTTGCAAAACCGGTGCGGCCGTCACAGCTGATGGATACGCTTGCGCGCGTTCTGGCGGATAGCGCGCCGCATTCTCTGCGGCGCATCGTTAACTCGCTCAAGCATGAGAAGAAAACCGTCTCTGAAGAGCCGAAGATAAATCAGGACCCTATAGTCGAACGAACAGATGTAGACAGCCATGAAGACGACCGCATAAAAATTCTGGTTGCTGAGGACAATGTCGTCAACCAGATGGTCATTACAAAATTTATTGATGACAGTGAGTATGATGTCACCGTTGCTGATAACGGGAAAAAGGCGGTTGAGTTTTATAAAAACGATGTACCAGCACTGGTCCTGATGGACCTTTCTATGCCGGTCATGGACGGGCTGGAAGCCTCCACCCGTATTCGCAAGGTTGAGGAAGAGCGCGGTTTGAAACGTACGCCGATTGTTGCAACAACCGCTCACGTCCTTGATGAGGATCGAAAACGTTGCAGCGACGCAGGCATGGACGACTTCCTTGCAAAACCAATTAGAAAGGCGGCTCTTGATAATGTGTTCACCCACTGGGTGAAAGACAATTGTGACGCAAAGAAAGCCGGCGCTGCCTAATTCGAACATATGGCAATAATCATGACTGGGCGCGCCGCATTTTTTGCGGCGCGTTTTCCATTCGTGCGTGTTAAAATTGATCGCGCTAATCGGGAGTGAAAGCTGTTGTGGTTGCTTCCTTCACAAGAAGGCGTCATTTTTGACCTACGCAATGAGAGCCAGTCAAATGAAGCCGGAAACAACTGCGATTCATATCCCCAATAAACGTCGTGATGGGGCGGTGGCGCCATCGATCCACTTATCGACGACCTTTGACCATGGGCCGGCTAATGAGCGCCCCTTCGGATATGAATATATCCGCGGAGGAAATCCAAATGTTGACGATCTTGAGGAGCGGCTTACCGCGATTGAGGGCGGCATAGGCGCGGTGGCGTTTTCGTCAGGCATGGCGGCGGTATCAGCCATATTGAACGCTCTTTCCTCAGGATCGCGGGTTTTAATCCACAAGGATGTCTATTTTGATTTGAGAACGCTTGCGTTGCTAAAACTGCCATATTCGAATTACACTGCTGAATTCCTGGATTTTAATGATGAGGTTGCATTCGCGGATGCGCTGGATGGCGACGTATCTCTTATATGGTTCGAATCGCCCTCCAACCCTTTGCTGGAGCTTGTTGACATAAAAAGAGTTTGCGGATCGGCCGCTTCGGTCGGCGCCAAGACTCTTATTGATGGAACCTTTGCAACGCCCGCACTGCAAAGACCGCTTGAACTCGGCGCGGATTACGTTCTCCACTCGCTGACAAAATATTTGGGCGGACATAGCGACGTTCAAGGCGGCGCATTGGTCATTCGCGATGATGCGTTGATAGTTGATAAACTTATACAGATCAGAACACTGACTGGCGGTGTGTTGGCGCCGTTCAATGCCTGGATGATCTCTCGAGGCATACAAACGCTACATTGCCGGATGGAACGCCATTGCGCCAATGCGCTGATCATTGCGAAAATGCTGGAAGGCCGTGATGAGGTGGAGCGTGTTCGATATCCGTTTCTTCCCTCAAGCCCTGATTATGAACTCGCCAGGAAGCAGATGTCAGGCGGCGGCGGCATGGTTTCGTTTGAAGTCAGGGGCGGGCGCGACGCGGCCATTAAAGTCGCTTCCAAACTGAGCTTGTTTGTGAATGCGACCAGTCTCGGCGGCGTGGAAAGCCTGATCGAACATCGCGCATCTGTAGAAGGCGAGGGTACAACGACGCCTCAAAACCTTTTGCGAATGTCTATAGGCCTTGAGAATCCACAAGACCTTGTTGCGGATCTTGTGCAGGCGCTAAGCGCGCTATGAGCAACGGCCGTTTATTCCGACGGGATTCGTTAACTGAACCTCGAATGCTTAAGCACATGTTTTTCATGGGCGCTGGGCCATGACGCCATAACATTTTCGCGCATGATCACACGTCGCATCGGTCACACGAAAACGCATGGCTCAACTCAATACATAAGTTTTTGTTTTCGGGCGAGGAACGCCACAGCCCCTTACTTGCTGCGTTTTGCCAACAACGCGAAGGTCAATACCACGATCGATAACCCAAACGAGACATAGCATTGCGGTATACCGTTCACTGAAACCGGACAGATGTCGCCAATAAAAGTGTGTGTCACTGCGCCGACAAAAGCGAGGCCGAAGACCGGCGTCCAGCCGATGAAAAACAGTCGTGTGAGCCAGGCTTTGGGTAATAAGGCGGAAATAACGATTGCGGCATATCCGACGAAGACAAGCATGCAGGCTGGAATGGGGCCAAGAGTCGGGCAAGAGTCGCCGGTATGGAGATGATTGAGGCTTAGTTCGCCGCCACCCCATACGCCACCCAAAGCGCTTAGAATAAGCAAGACACGGAAAAAAATTGAAACATTCATGGCAAGCTCACAAGATGCAATGATATATTCGTTATACTGAAGGGGTTCACTTTATACTCAGCAAGTGAATAGCGTACACGATGTTGCTGCTTAATGCGACAGATCAAGTGTTTGACGAATGGCTGGTTTATCGATCTCTACGGTCTCACCATCTTGATAAGCGATCGTAATGGAGGTCACGCCGCTGGCGTCACCCAGACCGAAAATTAATTCACGTGTCTGATCGGAACCGAGACCCTGACTTGTCATCAATTGTTTTGTCAGTGTTGCGCCCGCGCTGGTTTTGACGGTGACGATTGCATTCAAAGAACGCGCAATATTTGGGAGTTTGACCTTGATCCAGTTTCGCGCAGCGCCTTCGGAAATATAAGCGATCGAGGGTTCGTCAAGGTTCGCCCAAAACAGGTCCGGCCAACCGTCGCCGTTGAAGTCGGATATGATAGGTGCGATCCCATAATGTTTGTTTTCTGTACCCGCAACTTTTTCAACCGGGTGGAATATTTTTTCTTCGGCATGGTACTGAAGAAACTTGCCTGGGTAATGTACGAGAAGGTCATTTACAGGAAAGCGGGCATAATTTTGAGCCGCTAACAAATCTTCATGCCCGTCCAGATTCATATCGGCGAAGACAACACCCCAGCCAAATCCATATTTGGCGGTATTGGTGTCGCGAGCAATATCTTGGAAATTCAACCCGCCCTGATTATGGAATAGCATGTATTCAGGGTTGAATTCGGCTTTTTTAGGTAAGTCGCCACGCAAAAGCGCAGGCGGTAAGGTGTAACCGACATTGGAAAAATATAGATCCATAAACCCGTTATTGTCGTAATCGCCAACCGCGACGCCCATCGGATAACTGTGTACAGACGGGTTATCGATCGGCTTCATCGGGAAGGAGCCGGTGTTTTCGTACATTTCGACACGGCCGGTGTCTTGAGCAATCACAAGATCGCTATCGAGGTCATTATCGAGATCTGTGAATACGGCGGTGAAGGTGTTGTGCTGACGAAAGATGCCCGCTTCTTCGCTGGCGTCACGCCATGTATTATCTCCGTTATTGACAAATAAATAGCTGTATCCGCCATAGCCGTCGGAGAACACGGTTTCGCCTTGGGCCGCGCTGATCTTTATGTAACCGGAAACATAGATATCCGCCCATCCATCTTTGTTGACGTCGCCAAGTGCTATCGATAGCGGTGTTGTGTTGTCTTCAAATACGAAGGGTAGTTTTTCGCTGGTGATGCCGGTGGCTGTGTTCCGGTGGAGCCAGACGCCACTCTCACGAGCAACGATGAGGTCCGCCAGGCCGTCGCCTTCAAGGTCGAGGGATGCAGCGCCCATGGTGGCGTCGCCGGCGCCTTTTGTGATCGGGTAATCATAGGATATATTGATGAACCGCTCACCATCGAATTTTAAGAACGCATCCTGCTGTGTATTGCCGCCTCCAAGAAAGACTTCGTCGCGCCCGTCACCATCCATATCGATCGCCGCTGCGGCCAGGAAGGGCAGAGAATTTACCAAATCAGCGTTATGATCAAAATCGACCGTCACAGGGCGGAAACGCAAATCCGTATCGCCTTGCTTGGTCCATTCCTTTTGCCAAAGCCTGAGACTGAGAATTCCACTGCTCGCGACAAATGCGATACTGCCAAGAGCGATCAGCGAGACGCAGCCGATTCCGATATAGATGTGTGTTCGATTGATGCGCCTCATTGTGCGTTATTCCTTCTTTTCGCAAAATTAGAGCTTTGTCTAAATTAATTTATAGTCTATTCGTACACGAAGCAAAATACTAACTGCGTTCAACTCGTGGCGCATCAGGGCGTGGAGGGCTATAAATATACTGTTGTGAGTACACTAGCAATCTCCGTTATTGACTCACATAAGGCGGTATTGCTCGATACAGGGTGGTGAGCTTAATAACTATGTTGTTGGTGAACGAGCGGCGGTGATCACAGGGCATAGTCGGTTGTAACTTATCGCGCAAACCCGGCATCTAAAAACGTTTGCGCAAAAATTGCGCCGGAAGGCTGGATACAAGAACCGGCCAAGCGGCGCCCCCCGTTGATGAATACTGTGTCACAAATTACTGAAAAGCTTGGCGTCGACTTTTCCCGAAAGTACTGAAACATTAGCGTTGTGTAGCTGTTTTCAACAAAATGTGGCCGTATACGTGTCATGTAAAATCGACGTGATATCGTTAGGCAGCAGGATATTCACAAGGTGGACTCACGGATGGGCGACCATAAGATTACACATCACCGAGTTTGTAATTTTTGCGAGGCGATGTGTGGTCTGGCGGTGACGTTCGACCCACAGATTGAAAATGATGCAAAAAAGATAATCGTAAAGCCGGACCAAAACGACCCTTTTAGCAAAGGCAGCATGTGCCCAAAGGCGTCAGTTCTCGGGTCATTGCACTTTGATGAAAGTCGATTGAAGCGCCCCGTAAAGCGCACCGAATCGGGTTGGGCGGAAATCTCGTGGAACGAAGCATACAATACGGTTGAGGAAAAGCTCAAGAAAATCCGTTCACAATACGGTCCCAACGCCATTGCCAGCTATCTCGGTAATCCCATTGTTCACAATCTCGGCATGTTGTTGTTCGTCAAACGGCTGACCGACGCCATCGGGTCGAGAAATGTCTACTCCGCAACCACTATGGATCAACTTCCGCACCATTTTGCCGCGCATTTTATGTTCGGCCATGAGTTTCGCATACCGGTGCCCGATATCGACCGCACCGATCATATGATCCTTATGGGCGCTAACCCGATCGCCAGTAATGGCAGTATCATGACATCGGCCGGCGTCACAGAGCGCCTTCGCGATATCCAAACACGCGGAGGGAAATTTGTCGTCATAGATCCAAGAAAAACTGAGACGGCGAAGATCGCTTCAGAACATCACTTCATCAAGCCGGGTACGGATGTTTATTTTCTATTGGCGTTTTTGCATATTATATTTCGCGATGGCCGTGTTAAATATGGGTCGGTCGGGGCGCACCTAAAAAACCTTGAAAAGCTTGAACCTTTTTTGAAAGCCTTTACCCCCGAAGGTGTGGCGTCGATTACACAACTCGATGAGGCAGAGATTGAACGGCTCGCGAGCGAGTTTCTGTCTCATGACCGAGCGGTGATTTATGGCCGAATGGGGCTTTCTACACAGATCCATGGTGGTCTTTGTAACTGGCTGATCAACGTCATCAATATTGTATCGGGCAATTTCGACGCGCCGGGCGGCATGATGTTTCCATCGCCGGCGATCGAAATGGCGCGATCGAAAACCCAGCCGGATTCTGTGGGACGGTGGAAGAGCCGGGCGCGCGGGCTTGATGAATTCTATGGTGAGTTGCCAGTTTCAGGGATGGTCGACGAGTTCCTGACTGAGGGCCCGGAACGGGTTCGGGCCTTCGTGACGATCTGCGGCAATCCAGTCCTGTCAACGCCGAGTGGGTCGCGGCTGGAAACGGCGCTGGAGAGCATCGACTTTATGGTTTCCATTGATAATTACATCAATGAGACAACGCGCCATGCGGACATTATCTTGCCGACGCCGGCGGGGTTGGAGATTGATCATTATGATCTGATTTTCAATACGATCTCCGTGACGAACAATGTGAAATTCTCACAGGCTCTATTTCCGCCCGGAGACGATCGGCCTTATGACTGGCAGGTGCTCAAGGAACTTATTCGCCGCCTATCTGTGAATGGAGTTGATCTGTTTACGAAATTTGCAACACCGCGACGTGTCATCAATTGGGGATTGATGCTTGGGCCTTATGGAAAGCTGAGCCACCCCAAGCGCTGGCTTAACGGGTTGTCACTCGACAAGGTTATCAAATCAGAACACGGGATAGACCTTGGCCCACTACGCGCGCGCGTACCCGAAGGGCTGATTACAAACGACAGAAAAATCAACATGGCGCCAGATAATTTTCTGGTGCGGCTAAAGACGCTTCATGATGAGGAGTTTCCGGAACTTGTCGCCGCCAGCCAAGCGTTAACGGCCGAAAGACAGTCAGCGGATAGTTTCCTTCTTATTGGTCGACGAGGGGTGAACACCAATAATTCATGGATGCATCAATACGAAAAGCTGAGCCGGAGCAAATTGGTTCGGTGCACGGTGATGATGAACCCGGAAGACGCTGAGCGCTTATCGATCTCAGATGGGGAAGATGTGGCGGTGACGTCTCGTATTGGCGAGATCCGGCTGCCCGCTGAAGTGACGGCCGTCATGATGAGGGGCGTTGTTTGCATCCCCCATGGTTTTGGCCATACTCGGCCGGGAATGAAAATACCTGTTGCGCAAGCCAAGCCCGGAGTTAGCGTCAATGATATCACCGATCATCTTCGTACTGACCCACTAACCAGCAATGCAGCGTTTTCCGGTCTTCCGGTAACGATTCAGGCGTTGAACGCCGCCCGCGACGATATCAAAAAAAACGGAAACCAATGACCGCTATATATCATCACCGAAGAGGAGATTCTGAGTTCATTGCTTTTGAGGCGCCTCAGGGCGTGGCGAGTGTGGGTCATGAAAAAGACGGCCGACAACAAGGTGATGCTGGTTCAACGCTCTTGGAGGCGAAACTTCCTGGTCGCAATCGCGCCTATATCAACAAGACCGATGACGGGATGAGTTTCGATCAACCCGTCTATGCGATTAACTGGTTCGATACTAAAACGCGATGGGTATATGACTTTTATAATGTTTTGGCCGTGCGATCTGTTCGGGCGGTTGGCGGGGCGCCCTTTTTTAAAGGCCGTCTTGAAAAGATACTTCATGGCGCCGAAGAACACCGGCGCGACGTATTGCTGGTTGTGCGTTACCCTTCACTGCGTAATTTCAAAACCATGCTTGAGAGTCCCTTTTTTCTCGTAGTCAGCGTTTTGCGTCTTATGGCCGTTCGCGATTTTACTTTTGGGTTCACCAGACGGCGTGATAAAGGGCCCGACCTCTCGCCAGGAGACTTGAAGGTTGCGTATGCCGTGCATCACTTTAAGGGGGCTGGAGATTTTGTAGAAAAAATCAGCGCGTTATGTAGAGCTGAAAATGTCGAACCGTTTTACGCGGGCACGATCGGCGCCTTTATTACTACGGGGGACATTGTTTCCACCGGAGAGCCAGTGCCCTGCTTGATGGATGCGATTGTGATCTGGAAGTCAGGAAACCAAAACGATCTCGAAAAGTTTATTGGTTCGGATTCATATCAATCCTTCCTCAACCAGACTGATTCCTCTTTTATCGGTATTTATGACCGGGTTATATGAAACTTTTCATGGCGCATGGCCGCGTGAGGCGGTGATATTTATGTCTCGCAAATCATCTGAATACAGTGTTGAAAGATAAGAAGAATGACCAGCCACCGATCAACCCATAATGGATCAAATGTTGTTGTCACCGGCGTATCAAGCGGCATCGGGAGAGAAATCGCACGCTTTCTTGCTGGCAAAGGGTATCGGGTTTTTGGCAGCGTCAGAAAAGCAGCGGATGCGGACAAACTTGTCCAGGAACTCGATGATTGTTTTCACCCGCTCATATTCGATGTTTGCGATCGCGCCGCTGTTGACGAGGCTGCAGCTATGGTGCGGTCGGTGATCAAGGACGAACCGTTATTGGCGCTTATCAATAATGCAGGGCTGGCGCTTTTCGGACCGATGGAACATCTGGACGACGATGCGTTTGAACACATTATTCAAGTGAATTTGATAGGCACACGAATTGTGACGAACGCTTTTCTTCCATTGTTGAGAGGCGATTATGCCCAATCTGATAGGAGGCAGTCCACACAAGTGGTGAAGATTGTCAATGTCAGCTCGTTGTCCGGAATTTTTAATACGCCAATGAACGGGGCGTATTGTGTTTCCAAACATGCGATGGAAAGTTTGGGTGAAATTTACCGCCGCGAGTTGATGTCTACGAATGTTGATGTTGTCGCCATCAGGTCCGGGCCAATTCAGTCGGAGATCTGGCGCAAAAACCTTGATGAAGGCGCGCAATATGAAGGCACAATCTATGAGGCGCAGGCGAAAACCTCGCAGAAAATCATGCGTAGTGCTCAACGCGGCGCGCTTCCTGCCGACGTCATCGCCCGACTTGTTTGGGATATCATTGAAGGTCGAAAAAAACGGATAAGTTATGAGGTCGGGCGGGGCGCCAAGATTTCGCGGCTCTTTTCATCTTCTCTTATGCCGCGACGATTAGCTGACCGGCTGATACATAAGACCCTGAACAAACCGGTTTTGCCAAAAAACTAGTCACGCAAACTTGCACTATTTGTTTGACGGCTCGATGGAAGGCGCACAGAACCCAGAAAACCCAGTCACCATACAAAAGAACTCTTGAGAAGACGAAAACTGAAAATCTTTATGATCTTCACCAAAGTGGACAGTTATTTTTATAGGACCGTTTCCCGTGCAGAAAAGAGTATTAGGGGATGAAAACGAACACGTGGATTGTCCCCCTGCAATTTCGATTGAGAATGGGGATCCTTTTTTTTGGATTACACAATCATTTTGAGTTTCGCTTGGGGGCGAACCTGGTGGTTCCGGTTGAACAATCAGAAAACTGTAAAATAATAGCATCCACATTAGCTTTCTCCCAGTCCATTGGTCGAATGATTACATGTCGGGGATCGCCAGCGCCTATTCGTTACGGCCCTACGAGGAGGAGTAAATCGTAGAGCCGTAACGGGTAGCCAGATCATTATCGTGGAATGATGCCCCCTGGTGTCCACGGGGCGCCAGCTTCCATAAGCGAAGCTTCGAACGCCGGGATTGTTTCTTGCCGGAGAACATTAAGTCGTACACGAATGTCTTCAAAGTCACTCTCAGCATATTCGAGCGTTTGAACATGTGTGGGTGTCGGGCCATAGGTCGAATTGCTTGTGCCGTTCAAGACCTTGCCGAGGCGAGTTCGGACAGTTGCCGGGACATCCTGGCCGACAGAAGACATGGCCTGATTACCGCTCAGGGTCGCGATGATGTCATGCAGTTCCGTACCAACAGCCTGCCATTGATCGTCAAGCGCGGCAGGCGCTGAGCGCGTCCGGTTTAAGGCGACTTTCAAAGCACTGACTTTGTCCTCAAGCATGCCCGTCGCTTGACTTGCTGCAGTCACGCCACGTTGGAGTTTTGCAAGACGTTCCCAAAACGCAACTGCATCGGCAGGGTCGGCGCCGGGCAGAGCGCCTTCACGCAAGCGAACGACATCAAATGGTTTTGGTCCAACCAATTCAGTCGTTTCTCCACGAACACGCTTTGAAAGCGAGACCGTGTATTGGCCCGGCGCCGCCAGAAAGCCTTGAACGTCTTCGTTCGGAAAACCGGGCCCGGAACCGATGGCGTCCATGGCAGGAAACCGCAAATCCCAGGCGACACGGTGAAACCCCTTTTTGGTCGGGCCACTGACGCGCCGCACAACATTGTCGTCCGCGTCTCTGACGGTCAGCCAAATTTCGGGATCAACCTCTCGGCGCTCTTTTTCGACGGCGTCAAATCCCGGGAACGGCGTGTCGTCCCAAGCTTCGGTTTTGTCTTTCTCAGACTCTTGCCTGATTTCTTTGAGGGATTTTACGTCCTCGCTGAGATAGTAGGAAAAGACCGCGCCGAAAGGCGGGTTCGGGGCGCGGAAATACCCATGCCCTTGAGAGGCGCCTTCGCTAAATCCGAGTGGATGGCGCTCCATATACCACCATGCACGACGTCCCGGAAATAAAAGCGCTTCCTGATTTAATGCTTCTTCGTCGATTTCGCGCAGGGGAGTAAAATCATCAAGGATAAAAAAGCCTCGCCCAAAAGAAGCGGCGACGACATCGTTTTCTTGTCTTTGGATCGTCACGTCACGGAAGGAAATCGTCGGAGAGCCGCCCGTAAGCTCGATCCATTTTCCACCGCCATTGAGGGTGAAGAAAAGTCCGAATTCAGTTGCGGTAAACATCAGATTTGGATTGACGTGGTCTTGGACCACACGCCAGACTAGGTGACGGTCCGGCAAATCCCCGGCCATAGATTTCCAAGTGCGCCCCCGGTTCGTACTTTTTAAGAGATACGGTGTGTAATCGCCGTATTTGTGGTTATCGAGGGCCACATAAACAGTATCACGATCAAATAGATCTGCCTTAATATCGTTGACAAAGGCTGTATCTGGAACGCCGGGGAAATTTCCAACGGCGACTTTGGTCCAATTTTCACCGCCATCGCTGGTCGATTGCATAAGGCCATCGTCGGTCCCTACATAAAGAATATTCTCGTCTAATGGCGATTCCGCGACTGAAGTAATCGTGTTGTATTTTGACATCGCCAGGAAATCCCAGGCGGAATCCCACGACCATTGCCGCCCCATAACCGGTAAAAGCATTCGATTTTCATTGCGTGTGAGGTCACCTGAGATTGCACGCCAACTATCGCCACGATTATCGGACCGCCAAAGGCGTTGAGATGCATAATATATCCGTTTGGGATCATGCGCACTCACGTTGATGGGCGCATCCCAGTTAAAGCGTTCCAGCGGCTCACCAGGAGCGGCCTGGGGTTGAACGTGCACAACTTCGCCTGTTGTCCGGTCGACACGGGCAAGATTACCCTCCTGCCATTCCGCATACATTATATCGGGATTTCCAGGTTCGGTGGCGGATTGATGACCGTCCGCGAAAAGGGTTACAAACCAGTCCGCATTGCGGATGCCGTGACGGTTATCCGTGCGCGAAGGGCCGCCCTGCGAGTTGTTATCCTGTGTGCCGCCATAGACAAAATAAAATGGCTCAGAATCGTCAACTGCAACTTTGTAAAACTGCGTTACCGGTAGGTTGTTGATGAAACGCCACGACGTCTCATTGTCATAACTCTCATAAAGCCCGCCATCAGAACCCACCATGATATAATCCGGATCATCGGGTCTGAACACGATGGCATGATCATCGACATGTTTATTTTCATTGTTCAGTCCGCGCCAGTTGGCGCCGCCGTCTTGCGAAACTTGTGTTGTATTGCTCGCAAGATAAATGCGGTCAAACGCATGCGGGCTCGCATAAAGCTCCTGATAGTAATGAGGGCCTGTACCGCCGCCAACCGCATCGCCTTTTTTCTCCCACGATGCGCCACGGTCATCGGAGCGCCACACACCGCCTTCGCGACGGTTCAGTTCGATGGCGGCATAGAGCACGTCTGGGCGTTGCGGTGATATCGCGATGCCGATCTTTCCCATATTGCCCTCGGGCAGACCGTTCGTGAGTTTTGTCCATGTCTCGCCACCGTCTTCTGACATGTGAACGCCGGACTTGGGACCGCCGCCGACATAGGCTGCGACGGTGCGATGGCGTTGCCAGGTCGCGGCGTAAAGGCGATTTGGATCCCGCGGATCTATCGTGACATCAGTAACGCCAGTCCATTTGCCTAAGGATAATGTATTCTTCCAGGTCTTGCCGCCATCCGTCGTTTTAAAGAGCCCTCGATCACCGCCTTCGGACCATAGAGGTCCCTGAGCGGCCACCCATACGGTGTTTGAGTCTTCGGGATGGACAATAATTTTGGAAATATGATCGGAGTTTTCGAGACCGAGCTTGTCCCAATTAGCGCCGCCATCTTTTGAGCGATAAACGCCGTCGCCAAAACCGACATGGCGCCCGCCGACATTCTCACCGGTTCCGACCCAGACGGTATTCGGATTGGATGGATCAAGTCCGATAGCGCCGATGGAGTAAGAGGATTGCTCGTCGAATAACGGCGCCCATGTTGTACCAGCGTTTTTGGTTTTCCAGACGCCGCCTGAGCCAACGGCCACATACCAGGTTGCCGGGTCTTCGGGGACAATAGCGATATCGGCGATGCGTCCGGCCATCAACGCCGGGCCTATATTTCTAAGCTCCAATCCCTTGAAGGTGTCGCTGGATAAAGGTCCTTTATCCCTCTCATTATCGGGTTTTTCCTGCGCGCAGGCCGAGAGCGGTATCATAAAAATAGCGGCGCATACGGATAACAGTTTCATTGGATTCCCCTTCTGGTCGCTTGTCTGGTCGGTCACTCAAGATGAACTTAGATTGTGTTCTTTTGTGATGGAGTCACATGTCTTATTTTCTTCACCGATTTTTTGGCTTTCTTTAAATGCGGTAAAAAGAACAGATATATTCCAGTACCCCATAAGATGAATAGGATGATTCCGGATGGGAAGAAGATATATAGTTTCACCCAGTTGGCGAAGAATGAACCATCGTGAATGCTTTCTATAATATCTGATCTTCGATAGGCAACCTGAAGCACCTCACCGGTCATGGTGTCTATCTGTGCTTCCCAATTATTTTCCGAAACGAATTTTACGATGCTCTTGCCGGGTTTGAAATCGACGCGTGACAGATCACGCCAGTCGAACAGCGCAAGTTCAGGAGTCGCTTTCGCTGCTTCAAACAGGTCTTCGATGGATTGTGAAGGGATGGCGTTCGGCGCCGATTTTTCGCTGGCCGCTTTTCCGCTGGCCGCTTTTCCGCTGATCGTAGGCGGTTGGATCCAGTCGAATTCTTTCTTTAGCTGCAATAAAAGCCCGGCGCCAATGACCAGACCCATTTGCAACATGATGATGAGCGAACCCCAATGATGGATTTTGCGTAGCAAGACTTGAGTTTTCATGAAGTTTGGCAGCTTTCCGTTCCCACGCGATACCGGGCAGATCAACGCATTTATCCTGGTTGCGTCAATACCCTTTCAAAAGATCGGTATCGTGCATTTGCCTAACTATAAAAATGTAGCGGGTCTGACGCTCTCAATGCTTCACTCGATACATAGGTACGGGCAGGTGCATTATGGGTTGTGTTGGCAGGCGCATGGCAACCCACTTAAATATTTTGCGTGAGCGCCTGACTGAAGACGAGGCAGGGGTTTTCATATCACTGCTAGACGCATGGTTTCCGGCGGAACATTACAAAAGGGATGAAATTCTTTGTCCATCTAATAAAAATTTGAAGTTTGCAGATTTCATTCAAATTTGGGGTATGCCGACCACAGTCATAGAAAAACGAAACCGCAAAGGTCCATTTTCTTTTATCGACATTTTCTGTTGCGCTCACTAGGTTGCCACTCTTGGGCAGATCGAATTGGCTGGAGGGCTGTGTTTATGACTCATTATAAAGCCACACGATTGGTTGTTGCGGTATTGCTGGCAATCGGAGCAACTTACTCTCTCGCAGTTGCACAAGACGAAACTCGGTTGTTGAGGACTCCATCAATCTCGGAGACTCATCTTACTTTTGTCTATGCTGGCGATATTTGGATTGCAGGACGGGACGGGTCTAATCCGCGTCGCCTGACGTCTCACCCCGCCGATGAGAAAGGCCCTATTTTTTCGCCCGACGGACAGAGCATCGCCTTCACAGCAAATTATGAGAACAATCAGGATGTTTACACGATTCCGATCACCGGCGGTCAACCTGCTCGGCTGACTTGGCACCCAGGCGCCGATACAGCAACAGACTGGACACCTGACGGTGAGGCGGTCGTCTTCGCATCGGCGCGTGAGACCAATCATGGCCGGTCGGCGCAACTCTATCATGTATCGACGAAAGGCGGACCGCCTGAGCGGCGTATGGATGCACGCATTTATCTTGGGCGTTATGATGCAGCGGGCGAAAGGTTCGCCTATATCCCGCATGGGCCAGCTTATAATGGCCTCTATGGCGGATCTTCGGGTTGGCGCGGCTATCGCGGCGGAACAACGCCATCGATTACGATCATGGATATAGCCAACAATCAGGCGACCCAAATTCCGGGTGACCGCGTGAATGATATCAACCCCATGTGGGTTGGCGATGATCTTTACTTCATTTCTGATCGCGAAGACAAAGTCCTCAATCTCTATCGTTTCAATTCGGCGAATGGCGCCGTGACCAAAGTCAGCAATGAAACAGTTTGGGATATCCGCTCAGCTGACGTGCATGGCGATCGCATTGTCTATGAGTCTGCCGGTCAGCTGAAGGAATTCAATCTGACAAGTGGAGCGGTTTCAAATATTCACGTCTCAATTTCGCCGGACCTTCAGGCGGTGCGTGAGCAATGGAAGGACGCCGGTGATTTGATTGGAAGCATAGGGCTTTCACCAAGCGGTAAGCGAGCGCTGATCACTGCGCGCGGCGAAGTTTTCACCATTCCTATCGATGATGGGTCAACTCGCAACATCACTGACAGTGATGGATCGCACGAATATACAGCCATTTGGTCGCCTGCCGGAGGCCGCATTGCTTATATCGCCGATGATGGTTCTCGTCAGCGCTTGGTCCTTCGGCGCCAAAATGGTCTCGGCGGAGAAACCAGTTATGATCTCGGTACGGAGTTCTATGGCCTCCTTGGCTGGACGGGAGATGGCCTCCATATAATCTATGAGGATAATCACCTGAACCTTAAGATGATCAATGTTGGGTCCGGTCGTTCGACGACAATCTCAACGAGCGCTCGCCGGGAGATTGTTGAAATTGACACATCTTCGGACGGTCGCTGGATTGCCTATACTGAGGAACAAGAGAATTTTCACCGCGATCTCATGCTCTTTGATGTTCAAACCGGGCAGTCGACCCGTATCTCGGACGGCTTGGCGGATGTCGCAACGCCGGCCTTTAGCCAAGACGGTAAATATCTTTATTTCGCGGCCTCGACAAATTCGGGCTTGGGGCAGGTCTTTCTGGATTTGTCCAGTCAGGAGCGGCCCTATCGCGCTGGCCTCTATGCACTTGTTCTTGCCGCCGATACTCCGTCACCGCTACTCCCAAAACCCGGTGATGAGGAGATCGGGAAAGAACCGGATAAGGATGGCGACAAAACGGGTGACGCGAAGGTTGTAACGAAGGTTGACCTTGTGGGCATTCAAGACCGGATTATTGGTCTTCCGGTTACCGAGAGAAACTATTCGAATCTGGCCGTCGGTGAAGACGGTGCATTGTATTATTTGCAAAATGTGCAGGCCGGCGCGGTCAATACCAAGCCTGGCGAACGGGCGTCCGCTGAAAATGAACTCGTCAAATTCGACTTCGAAGATCTGAGTGCAACGTCCGTTCTTGATGGCGTCACCAGTTTCAGCATTAGCCATGACCGAACCCATATTATCGCCGAGACCTCCGGCGGCGGCCTGAGCGTGGCTAAACTTGGCGATACGATCAAGCTTGAGCCTGTCGACAAAAGTGGTTTGCGCGCCTTAATCGATCCGCGAGCGGAGTGGCAGTTAATCTTCGATGAAGTATGGCGCATGGAAAAATCATATTTCTATGACCCTGCAATGCATGGACTCGACTGGCAAAGTGTGCGCGATCGCTACCGTCCGCTTGTCACCCATGTCGGACGCCGGGAGGATTTGAATGCGCTCATGGTTGAAATGATTGGCGAGATGCAGGTCGGGCATAACCGAACCCGGGGCGGTGACGTCCACCGTGAGAAATCCGTGAACGCTGGGTTGCTCGGCGCTGATCTTCTCATGGAAAACGGTCGCTATAAAATTTCGCATATCTATACCGGAGAGGCCTGGAATCCGTTCCTTGCCGGGCCGTTGGCCGCGCCAGGCGTTGACGTCGCCGAGGGGGATTTTATCCTTTCGGTTAATGGCAAACCTCTAACCGCGAATGATAATATCCATGGGTTCCTGCAGGGGACGGCTGGCAATCAAGTCAGCTTGACAGTCAGTGACAGAGCGGATGGCCGCTCGCCGCGAACAGTGACGATTGTGCCGACCGAGAGTGAACGGAGATTACGGCTCTGGGATTGGGTTGAGGGCAACCGCAAGGCGGTCGATGCGGCGACCAACGGCCGGGTCGGCTATATCTATCTTCCGAATACGGCGGGCGCCGGTTACACCTTCTTCAATCGTATGTTCTTCAGTCAGGTTGATAAAGATGCACTGATCATTGATGAACGCGCCAATGGCGGCGGTCAGGCGGCGAACTATATCACTGACATTCTCAGCCGGAAATATCTCTCCGGTTGGCGTGACCGCGATGCGCTTGTGTTTAACACGCCAGGCGGCGCTCATTACGGTCCCAAGATCATGCTGATCGATCAGGACGCCGGTTCCGGTGGCGACTATCTGCCCTATGCATTTCGCGAAGAGGGTATTGGCAAGCTCATGGGCACACGCACCTGGGGCGGGTTGATCGGCATTTCGATTAATCCAAGGCTTGTTGATGGCGGCAATCTGTCTGTTCCTTACTTTCGCTTCTTCGACACTAGTGGAAACTGGTCTATCGAGAATGAGGGCACTGTGCCGGATGTCACCGTGTCCCTTGACCCGGCAGCGGCAAATGTTGGCCGCGACACTCAGCTTGAAAGCGCCATCGCAGACATCGTCGACCAGCTCGAAAGCTTCGTGCCGACAGTTCCCGAGACAGCCCCGCCTTATCCGACGCAGATTGGTCAGTAAGCTGACAGAATAGCGTGTGGTGTATTTGTAATGACCTCCATGGGGTAATCATATGGCGTCGCCAGATTAATGTTTCGTTTTATTTGCGTAACGCATTGATCTGGCGAGTATTTTGAAAAAAACCGGGGATAGTTATCCGACACTTGACGCGTGGCCCTATAGTGGTCCCGTTATTGGCGGTGGCTTGTGAAGAGGGTTTCCAACCGGGATTGTCTTCGTCCATATGAAGTCGCCTCCTTAATCGTTTTTCGGAGCGATATTGGTGCGCGATTCGCCGCTTGTCCGGGCTGCGATCTCGTTCTAGAGCTTCGAAAGGGAAGAGGCGGCGATGATCTGTCATCCCTTCCCAATGGGAGCGGATAGGACTGGTCTTGCCTGAAAAGGTGAAACGAGAGTGAGTGCGATGTTTGATCGAGCGCAAATTCTGGACAAAGCCTTTCGGGAGAGAGTCACCTCGGGGCTTCTACCCACGGCTCGGGCGAACCGCGCGGTGATAGCGAACAATCTGAAACCGACCGAGCTGGTTGACTTGTTCGATAGTCAATTGATGAGCCGTCATCTCGATTTTATGGCCCGGCGCACTAAGGGAAAAACGTTTTATTCGATCGGCAGTTCCGGCCATGAAGGGATGGCGGCGGTTGCGAAATCATTTCGTCAGAACGATATGGCGTTCCTGCACTACCGTGACGGCGCCTTTCTCATCCAACGTAAGAAACAAACGCCCGGACTGACGCCGCTCCATGATATGACGCTCTCGTTTGCGGCGTCGCGTGAGGACCCGGTCTCGGGTGGGCGCCATAAAGTGTTAGGCTGCGCAGACACTTTTGTGCCGCCACAGACAAGCACGATTGCCTCGCATTTGCCCAAGGCGGTGGGCGCGGCGCATTCTCTGGGCCTCGCCAAAAAGCTGAAGCTGCCGGGCCGCATTTTGTCGGACGACGCGGTCATTTTGTGTTCTTTCGGTGATGCATCATCAAACCATTCAACGGCTCAGGGGGCGATCAATTCCGCCGCCTGGGCGTCGTATCAATGTTCTCCCATGCCGATCGTGTTCATCTGTGAGGATAATGGCATCGGCATATCGGTGCGGACGCCTCGCGGTTGGATTGAAGCGAATTTCGGGACGAAGCCCGGTCTTCATTATATTGCCTGCGACGGCGTGGATTTGATCGACGCTTATCGGGGTGCATCCGAGGCGGCGGCATATGCACGCGCCAGGCGCAAGCCTGTTTTTCTTCACATGCGAACCGTCCGGCTTATGGGGCACGCTGGCGCGGATATTGAGGCCGCCTATGCGACGTCGGAAGAGATCGAAGCGGCTGAACATGACGATCCGCTGCTTCACACGGCGCGCATACTGATCGAACATGGGGCGCTGTCAAAAGAAGACATCGTCGCGCGTTATGAAACGATGGAAAAACGCGTTGACCGTGTAGCGACGGATGCTTTTCAAAAACCACGGCTGGAAACCGCTACGGATATCATGTCGTCAATCACTCCCGGCGCAATCGGCGTCACTGCGCCTCCCTTGCCGGACGAGAAATTGCGCGCCAAGCGATTCTCAAAAGACGCACGAAACTACGAAAAACCACAAACGCTCGCTAAGCATATCAACTTCGCCCTTGCGGATCTGATGTTGCAATATGAAAACGTCGCTCTCTTTGGCGAAGACGTTGCGCGCAAAGGCGGTGTTTACGGCGTGACGCAAGGGCTCCTTGATAAGTTTGGGCCTGCGCGGATTTTTGATACGGTACTTGATGAGCAGACTATTCTGGGTCTTGCCATCGGTATGGCGCACAACGGGTTTATTCCCATTCCAGAGATACAGTTCCTCGCTTATCTTCATAATGCGGAAGATCAAATCAGGGGTGAGGCCGCAACACTCTCATTCTTCTCAAATCGTCAGTATCGCAACCCGATGATTGTGCGTATCGCTGGCCTGGCTTATCAAAAAGGCTTTGGCGGTCATTTCCACAATGACAATTCACTGGCGGTCTTGCGTGATATCCCAAGCGTTATTGTAGCGTGCCCTTCGAATGGAGCGGATGCCGGGCCGATGTTGCGTACATGTTTAAAGCTTGCCCACGAAGAAGGGCGGGTGATCATTTTTATTGAACCGATCGCTCTTTATCAAACTGCGGATCTTCACGAGAGCGGTGACAAAAAATGGTTATCGAAATATCTCCCGCCCCACGAGCAGGTTGAATTAGCGCTCGGTGAGATTGCTGTTCACGGTGATGGTGACGCACTTTGCATAATTACTTATGGCAATGGGTATTATCTCTCTTGCAAGGCGGAAAAAATTCTGGCCGAGAAACATAATCTGAGATGCAAAATTATAGATCTGCGGTGGCTTCAGCCCTTAAATGAAAACGCCATCATCTCAGCCGCCGCAAAGAGTGACCATATCCTGATTGTCGATGAATGTCGCAAAACGGGTTCCCTTAGCGAGCAACTTTTTACGCTGTTTGATGAACATGACCTGACGCAACCGCGCGCGCGCGTCACCGCAGAGGATTGCTTCATACCCCTTGGTCCGGCCGCAAATCATGTCCTGCCGAGCGTTGAGAGTATCGTCGAGGCGGCGCTCGGTCTTTGCAAAACAAAAAATAAAAAAACACAGAGGCGCAAAGCATGAAGGAGACCGCCATCGTCGTTTGCCCAGGGCGTGGTACGTATAATGCGGGCGAACTCGGTTATCTAACGCGTCACCACGGCGCCCGCTCAGACTTCGTCGAGTCACTCGATGCGCTTCGCCGTGACCAGGCTCAGCCGACCCTGACCGCGCTTGATGGAGCGGACACGTTTCGAGCCGGTCTTCACATGTCCGGAGATAATGCTTCGTTGCTGATCTATGCCTGCGCGCTCGCAGATTTTGCTGCGATCAATCGCGACCGATATGACATTGTCGCGGTTACCGGCAATTCCATGGGGTGGTATTTGACGCTTGCCTGCGCTGGCGCATTGTCCCTTCTCGACGCTGGCCGCCTCGTCAATGAGATGGGCGCCTTGATGCATACGGATGGGGTCGGCGGACAAGTCATTTATCCGATGGTTGATGAAGATTGGCGCCCAGACCCGGCCAAACAGAAAGTCATCACTAGTGTGTTGGAGAAAGCCCGTGCAACACCGGGTGTGGATATACGAATTTCGATTAAACTCGGCGGCTTGCTTGTCTTCGCTGCAAATGATCAGGGCCTCGCGTTTCTAGCCGAAGAACTGCCTGTGACTGATCGGTATCCGATGCGATTGAATTACCATGCGGCATTTCACAGCGGGCTGCTCGATCATATTCTTCCTATGGCGAAGGCGCGTAATTCAGCCAGTCATTTTGGTGATGCGCACATCCCGATGATTGATGGTAAGGGGCGTCTATGGTCGCCGTCGGCCTATGACCCCGATGAACTTTATGACTACACGCTTGGCGCCCAGATAAATGAAACCTATAATTTCACTTGCGCCATTGATGTCGCTGTCAAAGAATTTGCGCCGGACCGGGTCATTGTACTGGGGCCAGGGACGACGCTTGGCGCGCCCGTCGCTCAAGCTCTCATTTGCGACCATTGGCGAGGGATCGAAAGTAAAACCGCCTTTACGGCGCGACAAAAGACTGATCCTCTTATTTTAAGCATGGGGATTTGTGAGCAACGCTCTATCGTTGTAAGCGAGAAGAGTTGATCGTCGAGTTTTATGCCCGAATAAATCAGCCTGTCGGAACATGCGTACGATAAACGGGTTTTCAAAATAGACATGACCGAAATGGTGGAGAGAATATGCCTTTGCAGTTGAATGATCCCTCTCTTTTGCGGTCGCAGGCTTATATCAACGGGGAGTGGACGGACGCCGACGATCGCTCCGCGCTGGGTATTACCAATCCGGCGACTGGCGATACCATCGCACAAATGGCGAATTGCGGAACGGCGGAAACCCGGCGCGCGATCACCGCCGCGCAAAAGGCATTGTCTGATTGGCGGCGCAAAACGGCCAAGGAGCGAGCAGCGCTTTTACGAGCGTGGTTCGACTTGATGATTGCGAATCTTGAAGATCTCGCCCAAATCCTGACAGCTGAACAGGGCAAGCCACTGGCGGAAGCACGTGGCGAGATTACTTATGGCGCCAGTTATATCGAGTGGTTTGCAGAGGAGGGGAAGCGGGTTTATGGCGACACCCTTCCGTCCCCATCCAATGATAAGCGCATCGTTTGCATTAAGCAGCCGGTTGGTGTTGTGGCCTGCATTACGCCCTGGAATTTTCCCAATGCGATGCTCACACGCAAGATCGCCCCGGCGCTGGCCGCCGGGTGTACGGTTGTGTGCAAGCCAGCCAATGAAACGCCCTTGTCGGCCTATGCGATCGCAGAGCTTGCTGAACGCGCTGGTATCCCGGCGGGCGTAATCAATGTTTTGAGTGGACGGACCGCAGAGATTGGGGAAGAGCTCACATCAAACCCGACTGTACGTAAGCTGACATTCACGGGCTCAACACCCGTCGGTAAGATGCTGATGGCGGCTTGTGCAGGTACGGTGAAGCGCACATCGATGGAACTTGGCGGCAATGCACCCTTCATCGTATTTGATGATGCTGATCTCGACGCGGCGATTGCGGGGGCGATGGCATCCAAGTATCGCAATGCCGGTCAGACGTGCGTGTGCGCCAATCGAATATTGGTGCAGGAAAGTGTCTTCGACATTTTCGCTGAAAAGCTGGTGGCGGCTGCGAAGACATTAACGATGGGCGATGGAGTGAAGCCAGGGGTAACCATGGGGCCGCTGATCAATGAGGGCGCCGCCAATGGGGTGCTTGAAATCATTGATGATGCTATCAAAAGCGGCGCTAAAGTTGTGACCGGCGGGGGGCGTTCCGACCTCGGGCCTTGCTTTTTGGAGCCAACGATTTTGACGCATGTTACCAAAGATATGCGCGTTTTCCGGGAAGAGATTTTCGGCCCGGTGGCGCCGCTCTTCAAATTCAAGACAGAAGACGAAGCCATCGCAATGGCCAATGATACGGAATTTGGCCTGGCGAGTTATTTTTATGCGCGCGATATCGGTCGTGTCTGGCGCGTCAGTGAGGCGCTCGAATACGGAATCATTGGCATTAATGAGGGCATCATCTCGAATGAAATGGCGCCATTCGGCGGCGTAAAAGAATCCGGTCAAGGGCGGGAAGGGTCTAAATACGGTCTCGATGATTACCTTGAAATAAAATATCTCTGCATGGGTGGCATCGATCAATAAAAAGGCGCCGTTTAGGAGGGGAATTTGACGAACGAATTTTTCTTCTAATGTCTGGTCTCATCCTTAAAAATCAAAGGCCAGAAAACGTAGATATCCGCCTGCCTGACCGATGAAGACCAAGGCGCCGGAGAACGCCAGGGCAGGTCCAAAGGGAATAGGTGTTTGCCCGTCAATACGTGTGCCAACTAAATATACCGCGCCAACGCCCAAAAGAGCAAGGGTTGCGCCGAGAAAAACTGTTGGGGCAAGCGCCGCCCAACCGCTCCACGCCCCGAGTGCAGCTAATAATTTGGCATCGCCCAGGCCAAGTCCTTCTCGCCCACGCACATGTTTGAAAATCACGGCGATTCCCCAGAACACGAAATAGCCAGCGATTGCGCCGACAACTGCATCTTGCAGCCTGATGAATCGATCTCCTATATTGACTATGATCCCGATAAGGATTAATGGGAGCGTTAAAACATCTGGCAAATAACCTGTTTCCCAGTCGATGGCGGCAAGGGCGATAAGGCTCCACAAAAACGTCGCCGCCAGCACGCCTGAAACAGTCAAGCCGAACAAAATGACAGCGCTGGCGCCAGAGACGGCGCCCAGAAATTCAACGATCGGGTAGCGAGGGCTAATCGCTGTATGACATTGCGAACATCGTCCGCGTTGGAGCAAATAACTCAACAATGGAATATTACGCCATGCGGGAATAGGTTTGCGACAGTGGGGACAATAAGAACGCGGGGTTAGCAAATTTCCTCGTGGCGGCGTGTCGTTTTCGACCAGTCCCCACATTGCGGGGCCGCGGTGGATGACCACATTCAAGAAACTACCAATCACAAGCCCAAACACGGCGCCTATCGTTGGTTGGAACCACTGCATGGGGGCCTCGTTTCTGGTTATCCTCAGATGAAATAGATTTTAGGCGCGGTCGCAGGGCTTCGCCGTGTGACCGTTCTATGTGTCATAGGGAAGAAGCCTCAGTATGGGAACATCACTTTATTGCCTGTAACAGGACTTTATAAAAGAAAAAACTGCTCAGAGCAGCCGAAGGAAAGTTCCTTTATAACAATCGGGTTTACAGCTTCAATCCTTACGCTGTTGAACATAAGAGCGCATGCTTGCCCCCAACATGATAATTACGTATTGTGAGCTATATCATCTTCTGGAATGCGATTGCAGGTTTGATCGCGCGTTCGGTTAAATCAAAACTGAGAGAGTCAGTATCGCGTAAGTTGTCTTCAAATATGTGTGCGACGCCAAGGCCTTAGCTTTTATCTCAAGGGGGAGGAAGGAGCGATGACACACCGTTCAAGGGCGCTATTCTCGATTTTGAAAATAACGACAGTGACTTTTGTCGTTGTGGCTTTCTCTGTTACCGCAGCATGGGCTGTCTATAGACAACCCGTCGAATTGACGACGGCCAGCGGTGAGGAAATCCCACGCACCAGCATCTCCTTTTCGACCCCCACCGACGAAAGCGTAACGGTTGAAGAAGACGAAGATGATCCCAACCTGATCTGGCTGGTATTTCCGGGTGAGAGCGCAAATAGCGGAACTCTGACGATTGATCGCCCGGAGGGGGCGGTTGAAATCTCGGTGCCCGCCGCGGGTCCCGGAGAAAAGATCGTTGTTGATCTTGATCTTGGCGTGGCGACATTGGCGCCTGTGGAATCCGGACTTTCTGACGCCGGTGACGCGAGTGACTCAAGTTCTACGCCATTAGGATCGGTAACGGAGGATCCATTTGTTTTTGATCTTGCCGAATATCTCCAGCCGATCGAGATTGGGCCTAAATCAGAAGTGGGAACGGAGAGTGCTGGCAGCAAAGCCCTGAAGGGCGCCGCCGGCGCCGCGTTCGGGCGGATGCTGGGCGGCGGCGGAGGGCGGTCGTCGTCGGGCTCGTCCGGCCCGAAAACCAGACGCGATCCGACCCGCAAACAGGATCCGACCAGCCTGGTTGATCCGGAGTCGGAAACCGGCATCGGCGTCAGGACGAAATGGACCGATGACGGATTGCTTGTCAGCACCAATATCGAAGATTCCGATGATCGCGGCACCTTTCATTATGTCTATCTTGTCGATGAGACCGGCCGTCAATTAGCGCCGAAAATGATCGAGACCTACAAGATCTGGCAAAAGCACACCCTCACGGTCAGCTGGACGAGAAGCGAATATGTCGACGGCGGGCTTGTCAGCCAGACCTCTGGCGGCTGGACCGAGAGCTGGACGAAGGATCTCGGCATCTTCACGCGTCAGAGCCACGGCGAAGGCGCGCAGGCGCCCGGCATCTGGCAAATGGTCGGCTATGATCGCGCCCATGCCGGGCTGCGCAGAATTGGAACCACATTCGATCTGAGCCCTGAGCAATTTGCTGAACTCGGAAAAGTATACCTCATCGTTCATCTCACACGACCAAGCCTTGACCCAGTAATCACCGCGCCATTTGCGGTATCGTTTACACCCGATGGCGGCGGCGGTGTCGACCTCACCCCATATGCGCCGTGAAAATGTGCGCCGTGGATCAAATTTGCCCGTCCCTTGGAGAAGCGCTATGCAGAAAACCAACAGAGTCAGCTTTCCTATCTTTGTCGAAGCGCTCGCCATGGTCTGGCGCGCGATGCAAGCAATCGCGATTGCAGCGATCCTGACCGGCATGACGAGCGGAGCGGCCATCGCGGCGGCGCCGGACGATTTTAAAATCGTGCTTTCAACAAGTCCGCGTGCGCCCAGCGATCCGTTCGGCAGACAGACCGTAGAGATCAAATCTGACGGCTCAGTTTGGTTGTCTTCTGTGAAAACATCGCACGGCGATTCACCGGAACGAAAAATCAAAATCAAAAAGGCGGCGGTAGACCGGATCTGGACGGCGGTGGAAGAACGCGATTTCTTCAACCTCAAACCGGAATATCGCGATGAGGAGATCAGGGGCGGCGACTTCGCCGCAATCACTGTTTGGGCGAATGGAAACAAGCACCAAGTCAAAACCGTTAATATCCGCGTCACGGATTTTGATTTCGTGACGATTGCGATCAATGAAGAACTGCCTAAGGATCGGGTGGTTGTCTACAACGCTTTATTCATCCTTGAATACACGGCGGTGCAGAGATGAGCCGTGCACACATAAATAAAGCACATCGCGCGATGACTGTTTTTGGCGTGATGTGCGTCGCGATGGCTTTGCTGGTGTTCTGGCTCACGCCTGGTATTGCGCAGGTCAGCACCAGTCGGACCGGTCCTTGTGAAGTCACCATAACCATCCCGATTGAGATTTATGGGCCGCGTGGCACAACCCAGGTTGCGAAAGAATGGAAAGAACAGATTGAATCGGTGTGGAACGGACCGACTGAAGAAGCCGCTTTAGCGATATTTGAAGATTCTCAGCTTCGTAAAGACAATCCCGACCTGTTCAAAAAACCAAGCGATATGCGTGATACCATTCGCCGAAAATATAAAGACATGTTCGGTGAAGGCATGCTCATCAATTGCTGCACGATCAAATTTGTCGCCGATATTATCGTGCGCGCCGAAGACGCCGATCCAACGGAGGGCTATAATCAAGTCAAGGCGATGCCGGCGTATTACGGCGAGTGGGATACGCTCGGCAGCATTCCGCTGATCGGCCCATATATCGGCGAATATGAAGTGAAATGGTTTCGCTCCTTCGTCAGGCATTTGCCCGAGTCACCAGACGATCTTCCGGGTGGAGAGTGGGCTAACCAAGCCGGTTATCCGGTTTACGCTCATGAAGTTGGACATCTACTCGGCATTGACGATCATTACCATGATGAAGTGGACGAAGATGGTCACACGCATAGCGAAGCCAATGAAGGTCATGAAAATGACCTTATGGGCGGCGATATGCAGGGTTTCCTTAAAGAGGAACATTTAAGGAAGATTTTGAAATTTCATAACGTGACCTGCAATTGCTGCCCCGTTAATCGAGATGAAGCTATGTACCAGCATTTTGCCGTAACGCTTCGCGCGGGGAATGATGCGATGGCTGCTAATAATTGCGATGTCTTGAAGCAGTCGCTTGATGATTTGCGTGACCAGAGAGCCAACGCGCAGTTGGCGCGTATGCCATTCAGGGAGAAATACGATTTTCTCAAACGCCTGGATGAAGAGATCGAACGTATTCGAAAAGCGTGGCTGGAGTGTGATCCAGACCCGGTCATCGAAGAAACGACGACCGGCGCTCTTGATGATTATGGACTGTCGACTGACTCAACGGAGTTCTGCACCTATGACGATGGTCTCGCGACGCCGTTTGGTGGAACGTATATCCCGGGTGGGCTTTATTTTCCGGGCGTAACCCCGGGTACGACGCCGGATGACGGCGACGGTCCGCGCGACACGCCTGGCGAGACTCCCGATGCGACCACGCCAGTGCGCCCGGGATTGACGCCTCCGCGGCCCGGCCTGATACCGACGATTACGATTACGCCGATTGATGATGACGGCGACGACGAACCGTCGATTCCGGCCAATGAGGGCCTAACACCGGGTTCGACGCCGGATGACGGTGATGACCCACGCGATACGCCGCCGGTCACGGTCCACTTCAAAGTGAAGAAGACGGTGCTGCAATCTGACGGAACCAGGACGACCACGGCAGAACCACAGCCCGGCCGGCGTCTTAAAATGATCGTGCCGGAGCTGCAAGACCCGGTCTTGCCGCTAGCCTACGATGGGGAACCGGCCAAACGGATTAACATGGACCCGCTCGCCCCGTTAGGCACGTATGGCAAAGACACTGACACCGGGGCGGGCGATGATCCGTTGCAATGCACAACCGACGAGAACGGTGAATGTGATATCGATGAGGTAGAGTTCACTGGTATTATTTTGGCCGAGGGCGGGCGCATCGACGTGGACGTCCCTGTTCAAGACGTCAAAGGCGGAGTTATTCCCGATGACGGTTCGGGCGGTGGCGACGTTCCAGAAGGCGGTGAAGTGACTGGCGGCTTTACAATTGGCGATCAGTCATATCTGCGCTTACGTTGGGATGCAGGTCTCGACCTTGGATATCGCGTCAAACTGGATCTTAAATATGATTGGCATGAAGATCTTTGCAAGGACGAACAGCCGGGTCCGTGGATCGGCTCCGACCTCAGTCGTTTTGAAGGCATGGGCCAGAGTGTGCCGCAGAGGACGTTAAAATTCTCGACGCCTTCTCATGCGTCATCGGGAGGGTGAGATGATGAAAAGCGGTATGAAAAACAATCTATCCTCTCGTGCGATCAAGCTTGCGGCAATCGTGTTGTTCGCGGCGGGGGCTAGTTCTTCGGGGATTGCAAAAGCGCAGACCGCTCCGAATGACCCTTATTTCAAGGCGAAAGGAACTTGGGGGCAATCTTATCCTGACCAGTGGGCGCTCAAGCGTGTCGGATTCGATGAAAGCGCCAACAGTGCCTGGACCCTGGTCGGCAAACGCCCATCACCTGTCATTGTCGCCGTCATCGATACGGGTCTTGATTGGAACCACGCGGATATCGCGTGGGATCATATCTGGAAAAATTCTGGAGAAACCCCAGATAATGGAAAAGATGATGACAGTAACGGGTTCGTCGATGATGTTATTGGTTGGGACTTTTATGCGAACGGAAACAAGCCCTGGGATCATGATGGACACGGGACATTCGTAACCGGCATCATTGCTGCGGACACCAATAACAAAATAGGCATGGCGGGAATCAACCCGTACGCTAAAATTATGGTGCTGAAAGCGCTTAACAATTTTGGCCATTCGCGTGCGTCTTACCTTGCTCAGGCGCTTGTCTACGCGGCCGATAATGGAGCGCGTATCGTCAATTTGAGCGTTGGTGGAAAGGGACTGACACCTGTCGAGCGTGATGCGGTGACTTATGCAGTATCAAAGGGCGTTTTCATCATTGTTGCTGCGGGCAATGAGGCGGTGAGGGCTGAAGAGTTTGGTTTGGCAGGCCTTGAGGATGTCCTGACAGTCGCAACCACGGGACTGGATGACAATAGAGAGGTTTTTTCAAACTGGGGGCAAAGCGTGGATCTTGCTGCGCCGGGAATTGATGTCCTTAGTTTACGGGCGCGGCGTACGGATTTTATGGCGGGTAATCCGGATATAGAGTATGAGCCGGGTGCAGCTTATGTGGGATCGGACAAGAGATATTATCGCTCGAGCGGAACATCGTTTTCCGCCCCAATCGTCACAGGAATCGCGTCACTGCTCTTGTCTAAAGATCCATCTCTGACCAATGAAGAGCTTCGGAGGATTCTGAAACAATCTGCACGCGATATTGAAACGCCAGGAATTGATCAGTTTACGGGTTACGGTCTTGTCGATGCGCGCGCCGCCCTAAAGGCGGATCGGAAATTCTTTGTTTCCGCATCCATCTCAGATGTTCAGATTGTTCAGGATGGCGCTGGTCAGGCTGTTGAAGTGTTGGGCACGGCGAATGCCGACCAATTTAACAAGGCAGAGTTATTTCTCGGATCTGGTGAGGACCCGACGTCTTGGAAGCCCGTAGCGACCCCCTTAACACAATCCATGAGTGACGGTGTGTTGGGACGTATCTCAGCGGCGGAGTTTGCTGGCGCCCCGGTATGGGTGGTGCGCCTGGTGACGACGCATTCGAATGGTAAAACGCGTGAGGCCCGCTATCAAATCGACCTTGACTAGGGACAAAGCCCTAGCAGGCCGCTGACCACGCGTCTGGCCAATGGCGGGCCGAACGCCTATTACCATAGCGATCACCTCACCAGCCGCGTCGCCGAAACCCGGACCGACGGGACCGTGAATTGGCGTGAGCATTACACCCCATTTGGCGAGCGTCTGATCGGCGAGAAAAACGGCAACGTCCAAGGCTATACCAATCATGTGCGCGACGC
>JAJFFW010000056.1 GCA_021776435.1 Parvularculaceae bacterium
TTTCAGGCGCTTGAGCAAACCGGCCTCGTGCGCATTCTGGCCGAACCGAACCTGACTGCTGTGTCTGGCGAATCCGCCAAGTTTCTCGCGGGCGGAGAATTTCCTGTCCCGGTGGGCCAGGATAATGGCCGGGTTTCTGTCGAATTCAAGGAATTCGGAATAGGTCTTGGCTTCTCACCAGTTGTTTTGAGCAAGGGCCGCATCAATCTTAAAATATCAACTGAGGTCAGTGAGCTGACGAATGACAACTCCTTTTTCCTGCCGGGCGGCATCACCATAGACCCGGATACGGGCGCCCAGACCATTACATCCGGCCTTCAGATACCCGGCCTGTCAGTGCGGCGCGCCAATACGACGGTTGAACTGCCGAGCGGAGGAAGCCTCGTTATGGCGGGCCTGTTGCAGGAAGACATGCGCTCCACGATGGACGGCATTCCGGGGCTGAAGGATACGCCGATCCTCGGTCAGTTATTCCGCAGCCGCGACTTCCAGAATAATGAAAGTGAACTCGTCATTCTGGTCACGCCTTACCTCGTCGACCCGACCCATGAAACAAAACTCACGGACCCGTCGGCAGGATTTGCTGCGGCTTCGGATGCTGAGGCATTTTTGCTCGGCAAGATGGTTTCAACATACGGATTGGCCGGTGCGGGCGTTAACGAACGCACGTTGAAAGGTCCCCTGGGTTTCATTCTCGATTAGGAAGAACACGACATGCACAAGAACGCCGTCAAATTGACAATCATCGCCGCCGCGACGGCTGCAGCCGCGGGATGTTCCTCTATCTTCAATGGCCCCGAGCAAGGCCTGTCGGTTGCGCAAGAGCACCCAATTACGGTCGACAGCCAGGTCGTTACAATGACCATAGATGTTGACCCTTCCACTACTGATATTTCGGCAATTGATAAAGCGCGATTGAGGGCGTTCGCAGACGCCTATCTGCGTAACGGACATGGACCACTGTCCATAACGGCGCCGTCGGGTACTTCCGCTGATTTTGATGGTCAGGAAGCGTCAGCCGATATTCGCGGTTATTTGCATGAGATTGGCGTGCCTTGGTCGGGGATGACTGGCTCCACGTATCGCGCGGGTGACGATGGCCGCGGGCGTCAACTTATTATGTCCTATACACATTACATTGCATCGCCAAGCGTATGTGGAGATTGGTCTGGAACATGGGAGCGCGATTTTCGCAATATGCGGTCCCCAAACTTCGGATGCGCGACTATGAATAATTACGCCGCTATGATCGCCGATCCCCATGATTTGGTCGCGCCGGCGGATGAGACATCTGCTGATGCAATGGCGCGTGTGAGGGTGATTGACGCCTATCGTAACGGCGAACTGACGTCCTCTCAAACCGATGAGAAAATCGAAAGCGAAGTCGCTCAATAAATATTTGTGAATAAATCGAGCTACGGCTGCGCAAGGAGATGAAGATGAAAAATGCGGTTGAAACTGCCCACGACGACGTAGGTGTAGCTGGTGACGCAGCCTCGCTCGGCGCTGATGGTGGTCCGCTTACGGTTGAAGAAAACCTTGAAGACATCGAGGTTCATGATGATCTCGACGAGATAGAGGATTTCGAAGATGAATCCTGGCTTGACGAAGAGCTGTCTGAAGAGGAGCTCGCGGCGCTTGGTGAGGAAGACTTTGGTGAAGAAGATCAAATCGATTTTGATGGGGACGAACTTGCGGCGCTTGATGAAGAAGAAACAGACGAAGCGATTTATGAAAACACGGAAGAACTGGCCGAACGTTCTCTCTCTCAAGAGCTTCGCGATTTAGGCGCGCACGTCGGTGAAGAAAATTTAGACGATGAACCGAACTGGGACGAAATTTCGAACGAGGTTACGAATTTCGTCGAGGAACCAGTGGAAACAGGCACGGTAATAGTCGAAACAGATGGCGATACATCAGAATTGACAGACTCTGTTAGCTATGGCGCCGCCCTGGGTAGTCTCGCACCTGCAGAGTCGGATTGTCGTCCAGTGCCTCGCATATCTATTCACGCGTTTTGTGAATCTCCTGCGATGACGGAACTTCTCGAGCAAGCCGCTAGCGATAGACGTTTATCAAAAACTCATCTGACCATACATATGGGGGGTGTGGTTAAGGCGACCGATCACTTCCGTTCGGCGGCCACCCCAAATTTGGTTATTCTCGAGACGCTTGCAACGGGGGAAGAACTTTTTGCACAGCTAGGTGAGCTAGCCGAGTATTGCGATCCTTCGACCAAAGTCATTGTCATTGGGCAACTGAACGATATCGCCCTCTATCGTGAGTTGGTTCGACAAGGCATTAGCGAATATCTCGTGCGCCCGAATTCACCTTTGCAAATAATCAGTTCTATTGCAGGACTTTATATAGATCCTTCGGCGCCGCCGATTGGAAAGACGATCGCTTTCGTCGGCGCCCGTGGCGGCGTTGGGTCCTCAACCATCGCTCATAATGTAGGCTGGTGCGTAGCTGAGGAATTTGAAAGCGATACGATTATTATGGATCTAGATTTGCCGTTCGGGACGGCCAGTCTGGACTTTGAGCAAGATCCGACTTCTGGTCTTGTCGAGGCGTTGGGTTCACCGGAACGCTTAGACGATGTATTGCTTGATCGCTTGCTTCAAAAGCATACTGAACACCTTAGCCTTTTCACGGCGCCGAACTTGCTCGATCGCGATTATGATCTAGATGATCAGGCTTTTGAAACGGTTATTGACGTTGTTCGAGCCTCAGCGCCGACGATCATCATTGACGTACCGCATATGTGGACGAGTTGGTCCCGGCGGCTTCTTCAATCCTCTGATGAAATCGTTATTACAGCCACTCCAGACTTGGCCTCCTTCCGCAATACGAAAAATCTTGTGGATGTGATTTCAGGATCGCGCCCTAATGATGGAGCCCCGACTTTGGTGCTCAATCAATTCGACTCAAAATTTTCTGCTGTGCAGGCGGAGCAGTTTATTGAGCACGTTGGAATCGACCCAGCTTTAATCTTGGGTTGGGAACCTCAGCTTTTCAATACCGCAATGACAAATGCATCACCTATCGTCGAAGTTGGACCCAAAACAAAAACGGCTCAAGGGCTTCGTGACCTCGCGGCGCGATTGATCGGTCGCGATGATGCTCTGCTCGCCAAAAGTCGCTTTAGTCTCTCAAACCTATTCAAGAAACGGTAACACCAGCCATGTTTGGACGCAGAACCGCGCCAGCTCAACCGGCAACAGACAAGACGGCGCCCAAAAGGGTGAAACCGCAACAACGCAGTGTTGGGCCACGCCCTGAACATGCGGATGAGAAAAAGGCTGATATTTCTCCAGTCAAAACGCCGCCGCCACGCGTAGCTGAAGAGATTAAAACCGAAACACAAAAAACAGTCGAAGTGGGGGGGCGTTCAGACGAGTACTTCCTTATAAAGACGACGATATTCAATGCATTGATTGATACGATAGATCTTTCGCAACTCGCACAGCTCGATACGGAGTCAGCGGCAGAAGAAATTCGTGATATCGTCAACGAAATTATCTCGATCAAAAATGTTCAGATGTCCATTGCGGAGCAAGAATCGCTTTTGCAGGATATTTGTAATGATGTTCTGGGGTATGGCCCGTTGGAGCCGCTGCTCGCACGTGACGATATTTCCGATATCATGGTCAACGGGTCTTCGCGTGTCTTCATTGAGGTGGGGGGGAAAATTCAACTCACCAATGTGCGGTTTCGAGATAACTCCCAATTGATGAACATCTGTCAACGGATCGTCAGTCAGATAGGCCGTCGTGTGGATGAAGCGAGCCCGATTTGCGATGCGCGCTTGCCGGACGGTTCACGTGTAAACGTTATCGCGCCACCGCTTGCCGTTGATGGCGCCGCGCTGACGATTAGAAAATTTAAAAAAGATAAGCTACGGATTGCCGATCTGGTGAGCTTCGGCTCAATATCGCCTGAGGGAGCAAAAGTCCTCGAAGTGATCGGCGCGTGCCGAATCAATACGTTGATTTCTGGGGGAACTGGTTCCGGAAAAACCACATTGCTCAATTGTATGACGGCTTTTATCGAACTGGATGAACGCGTCATTACATGCGAGGACGCAGCCGAACTTCAACTTCAACAACCACATGTCGTAAGGTTGGAAACACGCCCTCCCAATCTCGAAGGCCAGGGCGAAGTTACGATGCGGGACCTGGTCAAAAACTGTCTTCGGATGCGCCCCGAGAGAATTATAGTTGGTGAGGTGCGTGGTCCTGAAGCTTTCGATTTGTTGCAGGCGATGAATACAGGTCACGATGGCTCTATGGGGACACTGCACGCAAATAGTCCGCGTGAAGCACTTCAGCGCGTAGAATCCATGATAACGATGGGTGGTTATAATCTACCATCAAAAACGATCCGTGAAATGATTGTTGGTTCGATTGACGTTATCATTCAGGCGGCGCGACTGCGGGATGGTTCACGACGTATCACGCACATTACCGAGGTGCTCGGAACGGAAGGCGATACGATTATCACTCAGGACCTTTTTGTTTTTGAAATGGATGGTGAAGATGAAAATGGTCAGTTGATAGGGCGTCATAGATCGACAGGGATAGCACGTCCTGCTTTTTGGGACCGTGCAAAATATTATGGTCAAGAAGCGGAACTGGCCAACGCTTTGGACGCTGCGTCGGAGTAGCAAAACAGGTGGATCAGCAACTTCTCATAATCGTAGTCTTGGGCGTGGTCAGTTTGGGCGCGGTCGCTTTCGCGATGATGGCGCCGACAAAAAAAGACAAAACTAAAAAACGCCTGACATCCATTGATAAAACGAGTGCAATCAGACGTGTGGGTGGCGGTCAAGCGCCTTCTGAGGCGGTTGCGAAAGAGCGCCGCCGTAAACTTTCTGAAACTCTCTCTCAGTTGGAAGATCAGGCGAAACAGAACAAGAAAAAAAGGCGAGTATCGCTAAGCCAGATGCTTGAGCAGGCGGGGCTTACGATTACACCAAAGCAATTCTATGTGGGGTCATTCGTGGCGGCGATGGTATTTGGATTCGTCGGCCTAATCTCCGGCCAACAGCTTTGGGTCTCGGCTTTGTTGTTGCTTGTTGGTGGGATTGGCATGCCGCGTTGGTTGATAAACTTTTTTCGAGACCGACGGCAGAAAAAATTCACGCATGAATTTTCAAATGCTATCGACGTTATTGTACGCGGTGTTAAATCAGGATTGCCTGTGAATGAGTGCCTGCAAATCATCTCCCGTGAGGCTCCGGTCCCGGTGAACGAAGAGTTTCACATGTTGACCGAAGGCATTCGTGTCGGGATGACACTCGAGCATTCACTTGACAGGATGTATAAACGTATGCCGCTGCAGGAGGTAAGATTTTTCTCAATCGTATTGCTTATTCAACAGAAAACCGGCGGCAATTTGGCGGAAGCTTTGTCAAACCTTGCTACGGTTTTGCGCAACAGGAAATTAATGGCGGGAAAGATCAAAGCTCTTTCTGCAGAAGCAAAAGCTTCTGCGATGATTATCGGCTCACTGCCATTTTTGGTTATGGGCGCCGTTAAACTGTCTTCACCGGAATATCTCGATCCATTGTTTATCACGCGTACGGGTAACTTTATTCTTCTTGGCGCTGGACTGTGGATGGCGACGGGGATTTTCGTCATGCGCAAGATGATCCAAATTAAGGTTTAGGAACGACATGGAAGCGTTGGTTAATACCGCAACTGACCCGCAATTTCAGATTGCCCTTTTGGTGTCTCTTGCTTCTGTCGCGACATTTTTTACTGTAATTGAGCCTCTCTTCAGAAGAGATAAGCTTAAAGAACGCATGAAGCAGGTCAGTGATCACCGTGACCGATTGCGCCAACAACAGCGAGATTCCCTTGCGAAGAAATCCTCTAAGCGCCTGCGGTCCAGTACGCCTCAAGGCGCGATGAAAGAAATCGTCGAAAATCTGAAATTGCTGGAGGTTTTTGACGAAGAATCCGCGCGGAAAAAATTGATGATGGCCGGGTTTCGCGGACAAAGACCCGTATTTGTATTCATGACGGCGCGTCTCGGGCTTCCATTTGTGGTGGCCACCCTCGTCGGCGTTTATGTTTATGCATTCAATGGGTTTGAGCTGGACAGCCTGGGACGATTGCTAGCGACGCTCGGCAGTTTCTTTGCCGGATTCTATCTGCCCAATATCTATGTCAACAATTCCGTTAAAAAGCGCCAACAGAAGATCCAACTCGCTTGGCCGGATGGTCTCGACCTTCTCTTAATATGCGTCGAGTCAGGCATGTCGGTCGAGGCGGCGTTACAAAAAGTTGGGCAAGAGCTTGGCGGAAGCTGCGTGGAGCTCGCTGAAGAACTGGGACTGACCACAGCTGAGTTATCTTACCTTCAAGAACGCAAGCAGGCTTATAAAAACCTGGCGGACCGGACCGGCCTGGAGGGTGTCAAAGCTGTCGTCACGGCGCTAATTCAGTCGGAAAAATACGGCACCCCATTGGGGCAATCCCTCAGGGTTATGGCGGATGAAAGCCGCATGTTGCGCATGCAGGAAGCTGAAAAGAAAGCGGCAGCTCTACCGCCGAAACTCACTGTACCGATGATTGGATTTTTCTTGCCAGTTCTTTTTGCGGTGATCCTCGGCCCGGCTATCATGCAGGTGATGGACATTTTGTAGCTTGCAGAGACTTCATCGCTTGAGATCCATCAAACCACGCAAAAAGATCATTCAGTCGTAATTTGATCAAGCGCTTCATAAAGAGGGAGATCGCCGGCAGCGACGTTGTCGCGTGTCGGCGCCGACTGCCCCAGCCGGGCGCGATAGATCCAGAAATTCGTCAGCACGATTTCTACAAAATTCCGGCTTTCAGGATTCGGAATGCTCTCAATGAATAGTAGCGGGTCATCAATTTCCATGCTGCGCTTCCAACGGCGCAAATTGCCTGGGCCACCATTATACGCCACCGCCATGTCAAAAAGATCACCATCAGCGGACGTTTTGATCAGGTAGTTCACATAGGATTGGCCGATCTGTAGATTGAGCGCTGGATCGTAGAGACGGTCCCGACCGCTGGCGCGGTGTAAAGATCGGTCATGAGCGATGAAACTGGCTGTGCGTGGCATGAGTTGCATTAATCCGCGGGCGCCAACTCGACTTTTTGCTCCAACTTTGAATTTTGATTCTTGGCGCATTAATGCGTACAATAATGCGCGGTCGGTTTTAAAACCATCTGCAGGCGTATAATCTGGAATAGGGAACAGACCTGCCTCCAGATATTTGCCATCGCCCGAAAGAGCGATATCAACTTGGGCGGACGGTAGATCAAGCGCCGCCGCAACAGCGAGCAGATCATAGTCATGAGTGTCGGGGATAGAACCGTTCGCCCAACGCAATTCCAGATCTGCGGCGTCATTTTTTCCGGCTTGAGAAAGGGCTGCTGCGCGTTGAACGCGTGGCGCTGATTCGATTAATTGCGCCCAGCCATCCGTTGTCAACAGGGGTGGCGTCCAATCATAATCATATTCGCGACCCAGTTGAGCGAGCGCGAGTTGCCCATAAAAGGTGAAAGGAAAACCAGCCGCGATTTCAAGATTAGGCTTCACATCATTAAGGTGACCATCAGAGAGCGCTGCGCGCGCCGCCCAAAAACCCGCGGCCGAGCGCAGCGCGTCTTCCTGATACGCAACAGCCGCCATCGCCGCGAAATGTTCATGGGCTGCGTTTACATCGCCTTCGCGAAAGGCGATGAGGCCGGCGATCCAGTAGGCGAGCACCGATGTTTCACCGTTGCGAGCTGCGGCTTCACTCGCGATCTTCTTGGCGGTGTCTATATAGCCCTGATAGTAGAGGCTTGCTGCGATCCAGGAACGCATGCGGTCATATTGGCGTTCCGTGATGGCGCGGCGTATGGCCGGGCTGTCAATATAACGAAACGCTTCGGTGGCGCGCAAATCCTTTGCCAGATAACGTACCCGGCCTTCGATCTGGTTCACGCGCGGCTTGCTTGTTTGCTGGTAATCGGCCTTCAGGGCGGGGTGAATCTCGCTGTCCGGTGCGGTGCGCCATTTGCGCGAAACGGGGCGCACAGGCGGGCTCGCTCCTTTGGGGCGGCGCCTCAGGGCCAGTCTGTAAATTTTGTCGGCATCCGGATGGTCTGCGTAATACGCCATCCACCGCTTGAGTTCGTCATAGCTTGAACGATAGGCCGTGGGATGCATATAGCGCTGATAGAGCACATAGCCCTTCAGGATGTCATTCTCGAGCGCCGCTATTTTTTTGTCCGCCTGGTCCCATTGTCCGTCTTCTTGAAGGGCGAATATCTCGTTGTATCGCGCGGCGTCTGCCGCACTCAAGACCTTAAGGGGATCGTTTGGGGTTACGTCCTGCGTTGGCGAGGTGAGGCCCGTTGCCGTCGATTCAGTCATGTCAGCAAGCGCACTCGTACAAAAGGCTGATATGGCGGCCGTCAAAATACACACAAAACGCGTCATTACTGCTCCGTCGCTAAAACGCAGTTATCTTTCCGATGCACCCGATAATGACGCGCGCAAGGTAAAGGGATTGCCCACCCCGTTGGTCAAGTTTTAGGAAGGTCTTCGTTAACCATCTCTTAACCGCGCTTCAAGAGTGAGAAGATCCGCCCAGGCGAAACGCTTCTGGCCCGGTTGACGCAGAAGAAAGGCTGGATGAAAGACCGGTAATGCCGGAAACCGGGCGCCGGTTGCCGTCTCGATCTCACGCCAGACGCCCCGTGAGCGCATAATACCGGACACGCCCAAAAGGGCTTGCGTGGATACGCCGCCCGCCAGCATCACTGCTTTTGGCGCAGTCAGCTCAATTAGCCGGTCTACGAAAGGTCGGCAGGCCGCGATTTCCAGCTGTGTTGGCGTTCTGTTGCCCGGTGGGCGCCAATAGATGACGTTGGAAATCAGCGTGTCCTTCTCCCGCGACCGGCCGATGGAGGCCAGCATTCGGTCGAGCAGTTGACCTGCTCGACCTACAAATGGTTTGCCCACGCGGTCTTCTTCACGGCCCGGCGCCTCACCGATGATGAGGAGGTCGCTTCCGGGCACGCCGTCGGCAAAGACCGTATTCATGGCGCTTTGTTTCAGCGGGCAACCGTCAAAGGCCGCTACAGCTTCGCCCAATGCTTCGAACGATGTGCAGGCGGCTGCGATGGTCTTGGCTTTGGCGACGGCCTCATCGGCGGAGAGTAATGCTGTGTCCGATGCAAAAACGCCGGTCGCAGGCCTGTCGCTGGCCGTCCTCGTGGCCGGTGCTGGACGTGAATACGGTGGGGCGGCGCTGGCTTGCGCGCGAGGCGGCTCCCACGCAAAGAAATCAGCGGGTGTGCGCCCGATCGTCTCATCGACGCCCATTTCCGCATACCAACGCAACAACGCTCTCGCAGCGTCTGCTTTAGAAATCTCCGCCATTGAGAATTGGTGACCCATGGAGCAAGGCGCGTCAATTCGCCTATGTGAAAATGAGCTGTGCGGCATAACAGGCGCTTCATCCCATAGGCGTTATTCATGACCCTGCTGGCTCATCAAAGCTGAGATGAACATCATGTAATCCGCAACTGGATAGGGAAAACTCCTCAGAAACGGCCCAAGCCATTTTAATGTTACCCAGCAGAAAATCCCTGCGCTTAGGCGGGCCCTGCGAAGGCGCCCGCCGGTAAAATTGCCCTCATCACATCTGAGTTATTATCAAACTCTGCCGTAGCGAAAAGTCCCATTGTGGCGACATACCGAAGGAAAAGCGGCTCTTTCAGCACGGAAAGAACGGCCAGACGGGAAAATAACCAAATCTTCAACCGCTATGAATCTCCTCAGAGCAGCTTCGCGTGGCCTTTCTTGGACTTTTCTGGCAAACCCGGTTTGAACATGCCGGTGAAGTGGGTGCAAAGAGAGATAAAGCGAGAGATTGAATGTCTGAAACTGGCCCTGAACGCGAAGCGATGGAATTCGATGTGGTTATCGTCGGCGCTGGTCCGGCAGGGCTTTCGGCCGCAATTCGGTTGAAACAAATTGCGGCGGCCAAAGAAACCGAGATCAACGTTGTCGTGGTTGAAAAAGGCTCCGAGGTCGGAGCCCATATACTTTCCGGCGCGGTGCTCGATCCGATTGCCCTTAACCAATTATTCCCAGATTGGGAGGAACGCGGTGCGCCGATTGAAACACCGGTGGTATCGGAACACTTCAAGTTGATGGGCGCTGGCGGCTCGATATCACTTCCTGTCTTTGCGATGCCGCCCATGGTCAAAAACCATGGCTGCTATATTGTCTCCATGGGTAATGTCTGTCGCTGGCTGGGGGAACAGGCTGAGGCTATGGGTGTTGAGATTTACCCTGGCATGGCTGCATCAAAACTTCTGTATCGTTCGAATGAGTCGGTGAGAGGCGTTGTCGTTGGCGAAATGGGAATCGGCAAGGACGGAAAACCAAAGCCATCTTATGAGCCCGGTATCGAACTGCTTGGCAAATATGTGCTGATAGGTGAGGGCGTTCGTGGTTCGCTCGCGCAACAGCTTATTGAAAGGTTTGATCTCGACAAAGAAAGCGAACCACAAAAATACGGCATCGGACTCAAGGAATTATGGAAGGTAACGCCCGGCAATTTCCGCGAAGGCCACATTCAGCATACCTTTGGCTGGCCCTTAAAGAACGATACTGGGGGCGGATCATTTATGTATCATTTCGGCGATCATTTTGTATCGCTTGGGTTCGTTGTACACCTAAATTATAAAAACCCATACATTTCTCCGTATGAAGAATTTCAGAAATTCAAAACACACCCAGAGATAAATAAAATACTCGAAGGTGGCGAACGCGTTGCTTACGGGGCTCGCGCAATTACCGAAGGTGGTTTTCAGTCCGTGCCTAAGCTGACCTTCCCGGGCGGTGCGTTGATTGGCTGCTCCGCTGGTTTCGTGAATGTCCCGCGTATCAAGGGCAATCATAATGCGATGGCGACCGGTATGATGGCTGCTGAGGCGGCGTTTGAGGCAATTACGGAGGGGCGCGAAGGCGATCAACTCGATGGTTACGAAGTGCGCTACAAAGATTCGGCCGTATACAGTGAACTCAAGCGGGTGAGGAACGCCAAACCGCTCTGGTCGAAATTCGGAACGCTGCTGGGAGGGATCGCATTATCAGGGCTGGATCTCTGGACCAATTCGATAGGGTCTGGGTTTTCCTTCTTTGGGACGCTAAAGCACAAAAAAACTGATGCAGCATCAACGGAGCCCGCTGATCGACATTCACCAATCGCTTATCCGAGGCCTGACGGCGTCTTGACCTTCGATCGTTTGACCAATGTGTCGTTTTCCGCGACAAATCACGAAGAAGATCAACCTGCTCATTTGACGCTTAATGACCCGTCAATCCCCATTGGTGTAAACCTTCCGATATTCGCAGAACCGGCCCAGCGTTATTGTCCGGCGGGGGTTTATGAGGTTATTAATGATGAGGGCGGCGCCAATCCGCGTTTTCAGATCAATGCGCAAAATTGCGTGCATTGTAAAACCTGCGACATCAAGGATCCGTCACAGAATATTGTCTGGAGAACGCCTGAAGGTGGTGGCGGACCCAATTATCCGAATATGTAAGGAGAGTGCGTGCGTATAACGTTTTCGAGGTTCCTGGTGGGGGCGGCGATAGTCGTGCTTGCCGGCTGCGCAAGCACACCGCGTCAGGATAATCTGACTGGCGAATATCTATCCGGGCGCTTTGCTTCACGAGTCAATGCATTCGAAGATGCTGCCGAAGCCTATGCTGACGCCGCCGCCGCGGCGCCTGACGTCGATGTGATCGCAGGCCGGGCATTCTCCTATTACCTTGCATCTGGTGATATCGAAATGGCGGCGGTTTACGCCTCCCGGCTCGCTAGCGCGGACAATCAACCCGAGGGTGGCGCTGAACTGGCCCGTCTCACCATTGCCGCCCAGGCTATTAAAGCCGGGTCTTACGCGCGTGCGAAGGCGGTGCTCGCGGAAAGTGGAAATGTACCTTTTCTAGAGCCAGCGGCTTTTTTGATGGGTGTTTGGACCGAGGTTGGAATGAAAGGGCCTGAAGCAGGTCTACGTATCCTGAATAATCCGCACTCAGAATTTATTCGTGCATTTACTCTGGTGCATCGGGGGCTGCTTTCTGAACAAGTCGGTCATGACGACGAAGCGCGCGCCTCATATCAAGCGGCTCTTCTTGGCGCCTATGGTGGGTTGGAGGCGAGCTTGGCCTATGGGAGTTTGCTTGAGCGGACAGGGAATGTTGGTGGCGCACGTGAGTTTTATGCGCTCATCGGAAGGGAGGCCGGTCCTGTGCAACGGGCCGCGAAAGCGAACATTGCGCGAATTGACGCCGGTAAAAAGAATACAGCTAACGCGATAAAAACCCCAGCAAAAGCGAGCGCACTTGGTTTCTACGTACTCGGTGAGGCTCTGTTGCAGCAAATGGTGATACAACGTGAGGCCGTTCAGAACGCAGGGTTTTCGTCAGGTGATCCTTCATTCGTGCTCCCCCTCTCGTTGGCTCAGCTCGCTCTGTATCTTGATCCAGAGCTTGATTCAGCCCGAAGACGCGTAGCTTCCATGTTCATGCTTTATGGCGATTATGAACGAGCGATCGAAGAGTTCGAGCACATTCCTCCGGAATCCCCGTATTTTGAACAATCCCGCATTGAGCAAGCAGGTGCTTTGACAATCCTTGAGCGACAGAAAGAAGCAATCGCTCTTTTAGAGATTGCGGCGCGTGATGATGAAAGCGCAGTGAACGTTCGCCTTTCTCTCGCGACCCTTCTTGCTATCGAAAATCGTCACGCGGATGCGGTAGATTTGTTGAACAAGGTGATCGGCACGTTAGGTGAGGATCCGGAGCCTGATGCATGGCGATTCTTTATCGCACGTGGGGCCTCCCTTCTTGAGCTTGATTGCTGGCCGGAAGCCGAAGCAGATCTTAAGCGCGCCGTTGCTATTGCGCCCGAAGAACCGACTGCTTTGAACTATCTTGGCTACAGTTGGGCGGAACGCGGATTGAACCTGGAAGAAGCCTTTGAGCTCATTGAAAAAGCTGTGTCGTTGCAGCCGGGCTCAGGAGCAATTATAGACAGCCTGGGATGGGCCTATTATCAACTTGGGAATTATGAAGAAGCGCTCGTTCATCTGGAGAACGCGGCTTCGTTAGAGCCTGCCGATCCAACGATTACAGATCATCTGGGTGACGTCTATTGGCGCTTGTCGCGAAAAATTGAAGCACGCTATCAATGGTTGCGCGCTCTTGAACTCGAACCCAGTGAAAAACTGCGATTTGCAGTTGAGGCGAAAATCAACCAAGGCCTTCCTGGCGACAATCAATGATCACAGTTTTAGCCCCAGCGAAAATAAACCTCTTCTTGCACGTCGGCCCGGTTCGCGCTGACGGATATCATGAGTTGGAGAGTCTTTTCGTTTTTGCTGATGTGGGAGACGCAATTGTTGCGGCGCCATCGGAAGAACTCAGTCTCCTGATTGACGGGCCGTTTTCCGATGCACTTAACGGGCTTCCACCGGAAAAGAACCTTGTCTGGCGCGCCGCGGAGGCTTTGCGTCAAGTTGCGGATGTCAAAGATGGCGCCGCGCTCAAGCTCGAAAAACGCTTACCCGTTGCTGCGGGTATCGGGGGAGGGTCGGCTGATGCGGCGGCCGCTTTGCACGCGCTCGTCTCTCTATGGAATCTCGATATCCCTGAAAGCACACTCGCGGCTGTTGCCTTTCAATTGGGCGCCGACATCCCGGCTTGTCTTCAAAGTCGGCCAGCTTATGTGGGGGGGGCTGGTGAAATCATTGAGCCAGGCCCACAATTACCCCCTCTTTGGGTCGCTCTTGTCAATCCTCGCGTCGCTATGCCTACGGGGGCTGTATTTAATGCCTTCGATAAAGCGATCCAGTCTCCGCCTCCGCTACGTCGCTCACGCATAGATGAAGTGCAGGATTATCCGTCATTGAAGTCGTATCTCAGTGAAATGCGAAATGATCTCGAACCATTCGCCGTTGAACGTGAACCCGTGATTGGCTCAGTGATCGAAATGTTGCATGAATGTCCGGGCGCGCTTATTGCGCGCATGTCCGGGAGTGGTGCAACCTGTTTTGGGCTGTTTGACAGAGAAGAGCAGGCCGAACAGGCGGCCCTTCTTGCGCGTAAGAAAGATTGGTGGGCGCTTTCGGGGTCTCTCGTGGGGCACGGGAGTATCGGCTTATGATCAAGACGAAGGGGATTTATGGCAACCGTTCTGCCACAAATTGACGATCCGCTTATTTTGAGTCTTGCGGGTCTGGTCACTGTGTTCGTCGCATTCGTGGCGAGCGGGTTTCTCACGCGTCTTGGGGTTTTGCCTGATCACCCGAATGGACGGTCCAATCACCTCACTCCGATTTCTCGTGCTGGCGGCGTTGCGATCATCGCGGCCTGGCTTGTTGGGCTCGTTGTCGCTGCGGTTCTCTTAGACGAACAGTCTTTTTCTCATGATGCCCTAAAGCTTGCTGCTGTCGGGGGCTTGGCGGCCCTTGTTGGGTTTGCTGATGATAAGTTCTCACTGACGCCGCTTTGGAAAATAGCCGGGCAGTTCGCAGCGGCTTTGGTGTTTGTTTGGATTTTCGGTCCCCTCAACCATATCCCCATGCCGGTTGTGGGAGAGATTGACGTGGGTGGTTTTGGCGTTTTTCTGACGGTTTTCTGGATTGTGGCATTCATGAATGTTTTTAATTTCATGGACGGCGCCAACGGGCTCGCCTCGGTGGTTGGCATTTTCAGCTTATGTGCGCTCAGCGGGGCTGCTGGCATTTCAGGTGCAGAATTCACAGCGGTATCTGCACTTCTACTTGCGTTGGCGTTGATAGGGTTTTTACCCAAAAACTTTCCGCGCGCTCAGATATTTATGGGTGACGGCGGCAGTCAGGGTGTGGCGTTTTTGATCGCTGCTCTGGCTCTTTTGGCAGCGGACCGTAGCGGTGGAGGTGTGAGCGCGTTATTCATTCCGACAATCGTGACGGCGTTCATTTTTGATGCCGCGTTTACATTGGCCCACCGTATAATCCGTAGACAGAATTTCCTTCACGCGCACCGCGAGCATCTCTATCAACTTCTGATGCGCCTTGGTGCAAGCCATGCACGTGTGACTGCGCTTTATCTTGGCTTAACGGCTCTTGCCACGACAGCGGCAATTTTTATGCTCCGCCTGCCGCCACGAGATCAGTGGGTAGTTCCTGTGGTATTGTTCGCAGTATTTGCAGCTGGTGGGGGCACTGTTTTTATAAGAGGTAAACGACAGGGCCTGCTGGCAACTGGTTGTGAAGAGGGCGTCGAGCTGACCTTGAGCGATACTCCGATCTCAGAGCCATCTGTTGCTCCGGTCGGAGAATAGGCCTCGGGTCACGCCCTATATTCCGGCGTTAAAATGCCCGAGATATTGAACTTTCAACGAGAGCAGCAAGGGCGTCGGAATATTCATTCTGTGGGGCGCGAGATAAATCTTCGAGAGCGCGTGCTGCATATCGGCGCGCACATGTGATTGTTTCGGCGATCGTTCCATCACGATCCATAAAAGAACGAGCGGTCTCGAAGTCGTCTATCGTTTGACTTCCGTCAGAGATTACTCGGCGCCAGAAGGGTTTTTCCTCGTCTCTCGCGCGCGCGACCGCGTAAACGATTGGCAGCGTCATTTTACCTTCACGAAAATCGTCACCAACACTCTTCCCAAGGGCCGCTTCGTAGCCCGAATAATCTAGGGCGTCATCTACGAGTTGATACGCAATGCCGAGATTGCGTCCGTAACTGCGAAGAGCTTCTTCTTCATCAGGGCTGCATTGCGAGATCACGGCGCCGGCTTGGGTCGCTGCGGCAAAAAGAGCCGCCGTTTTGGACTCGACGACAGCAAGATACATTTCAAATGTTGCGGCGATATTTTTTTGAGTCGCCAATTGCAAGACTTCGCCTTCTGCGATGATGCCGGACGCCCGTGAGAGAATCTGCAAAACCCGCAAATTCTTTGCAGCCACCATCAGTTCAAAAGCGCGGGAGAATATAAAATCTCCCACCAATACGCTCTCTTTGTTGCCCCAAATAATGTTCGCGGTTTTTTCGCCGCGCCTTAACTCAGAGCGGTCAACAACGTCGTCATGAAGGAGTGTGGCGCCGTGAATCAGTTCCACCGCAGCGGCCAGTTTAATGTGATCGCGGCCGCCATAATCGAACAGGCGCGCCGACGCGAGGGTCAGCATGGGCCTTATCCGTTTACCTCCCGACGAGATCAGGTGCCCCGCCAGATCCGGGATCATTGCAACCGGTGACTGCATTCGCGAGAGTATTTCGTTGTTGACGGCTTCCAGATCATCGCAGGTCAACGCACGTAGCGTAGTTACTACGTCGCTGAAGGTGCGATCTTCTTCGCCAGTCGAAGCTACTAAGCCCAAGAGGCTTCCTCTCCTTAATTTATGGCATTGCGGGCGCAGATTGGGCAATGCGTCGCCCACGGTCAAGCGTAAGCGCATTGAACCCATTGAACAAAGAGTGAATTGGTGATTGAACCACTGCTGTGTCTAACCTAAATGGACGCGATGGCCAGCTTTCCCGATACAATTCAGAATCTGTGGCGCGCGCTGCCGTTTACCGGTTCTGACCGACCTCGCATAAGCGTGATTGAGCTTTCCGGTGTTATCGGCTCTATAGGGGCTGGCCGTAAAGGCCTCACGCTCACAAGGCTCGAGAAAACCATTGAGGCTGCTTTTAAGCTTGGCCACATTGATGCGGTGGCGCTTTCGATCAATTCGCCGGGCGGATCTGCGGTGCAGTCTCGATTGATTCACAACTGCATTCGCCGTCATGCGAAGGAACGGGATATTCCCGTGCTTGCTTTTATTGAGGATGTTGGCGCATCGGGCGGATATATTCTTTCACTCGCAGCCGATGAGATTTATGCCGACGAAAGTTCCATTGTTGGATCGATCGGGGTAATCTCGGCGACATTTGGTTTCGAAGGCTTGATCGCAAAGGCGGGCGTTGAACGCCGGGTTTATACCGCCGGAGCCAATAAGAGTCAGTTGGATCCCTTCCAACCGGAAAACCCCGAAGATGTGGCGCGACTGAAGGAAATTCTCGACGATATCCACGCCCAGTTCATAGCGCTGGTGCGTGAACGCAGAGGCGATAAAATTTTGGATAATGAAGATGTTTTCTCTGGTGCGTTTTGGGCCGCTGATGCGGCTCGGGCGAGGGGGCTCATCGACGGAACGGCTCAACTCGGCGATTTTTTACGCGCCCGCTTCGGTAAAGATGTTAAGATCAAGCGGTTCTCACCGGAGGGCGGTTCGCTTCTGCGGCGAATTCTGTCAGGTGAAACGACATCTAGTGCTGTTGCTGACGCCCTGTTCGACAAAGCTGAAGCCCGCTCCTTATGGGCGCGTTACGGGCTTTGACCTAAACGGGCCGAGGTCAGGAACGATGAAGGGAGAAGAGTTATGAGCGCAATCTCGACGATTGTAGTCAGTATCGCCGCCGCAGCAGGCACAGTCGCTCTTTATCGCTTTGTTGCCGAGAAAAGCCGTCAAATGAAATCCGTGCTTGCGGAAGCTCGCAAACGCACGAGCACAGGAAAGCCTGACGCTATCATCGATTATGAGCGAGATCCCGACACCGGCATATACCGGCCGAGATCCACTACGCGCGGTTAAATTCGGTTTTTTGACGGTCCGCAATTCGGTGATATTAACGTATGCGGAATAATAACCATTCTTCTGCGGGTCTTTGCTTTCGTGCGTAGAGGCGTTTTCCGGATATGTCTCGAGGATTATAGTTTTTCTCTTCGAGGGAATGAAGAGATGTCATTATATCAGGTGAGGTTTTGCGGCCCAGATTTCGGTGATTGGTTTAGGGGCTCTTTTGATGGAAAGAACTTAGGACGGGATGGGTGACGCGCGAACAAAACGAATTGTGTTCATTGACGTTGAAGCCTCCGGCTTGTGTGAAAAATCATGGCCAATCGAAATCGGTTGGGGCTTTGTGGACGAAAGTCCGCATGCGGTGTTGATCAAACCTGATGGCGAATGGCCGCATTCAGCATGGGATAAGGAAGCTGAAGCGCTGCACGGCCTTACAATCCCACAGCTTGAGCGTGACGGCGCGGATCCGCGCGATGTTTGTCATCTCCTCAACGCTTCGCTGTCCGGCGCGATGGTATATTCTGACGCCCTTGATTGGGACGGGTTTTGGCTCTACCGGCTTTACACAGCGGGTGGAGTGAAGCCGGAATTTGACTTGTCAGATTTCGCTGATTTGATGCGTCAGTTTGCATTAGATTGTGAAGATGATGTTCGCGCGCGCGCTGACGTGGAGGCGCCGCGTCTTCATCGTGCAGCCGCAGATGTCGCACATATGCAGGCGGTTTACCGTTTTTCTAAAGAAGCTGCAGCTATTGATTGACCTGGCGATCCGATGCCCCAAATTAGGGTCATGATGCGACAGAGTACTGAATCACAAAACGTATTTAAACCCGAACGATTTTCCGTACCAATTATTGGCGGAGAAATCGCCGGTTGGCGTTGCGTTAATCCTGACGCGCCGCCTTTGCTGTTTTGCCACGCAACCGGGTTTTGCGCGTCAGCTTACGAACAAATGCTTGTTCGATTGAGTGATCATTTTGACGTCTATGCGATCGATATGCGCGGGCATGGTCGAACGCGGCTGCCCGCAAACCCGGAGCAGATGCGTTCCTGGTCTGTTTATGCGGCAGATGTTTCTTCATTTCTTGACTCTCAGCGCCGTAACGGTTGGGTTCTGGCAGGTCATTCTATGGGCGCGGTTGCAAGCGTTATGGCGGCGCGAGGGCGCGATGATATTGCTGCGCTCGCCTTGGTTGAGCCGGTTTCATTACCGCCCTTACTGAACCTATTCGCTCGAACGCCGGCATGGGCTTACTTTAAACGCCACATCCCGCCCTTTCAGCTCGCCCTTCGAAGGCGAGCGGTGTGGCCGGATAGAGATGCGTCCCTGGCGTCGTACGCCCGCAAGGCGCTCTTTCAATCATGGGCGCCGGGGGTGCTCGCAGACTATCTGAAGGACGGCCTTATAGAAGATGGGGAGAGTGTCCGCCTGTCATGCGCACCATCTTGGGAGGCAGCCACTTTCGCGGCTCATGCCAACGATATGTGGGGCGCTGTCGCGGCCGCTCCCGCGCCGATCGCGGTTCTGGCTGCAAACCACAGGTCTTCAACGCTGATCGGGCGCGCCAAAGCACGATTTACGCGCCACGGGGCTCAGATCCATATTCTGCAAGGCGCTACGCATCTCGCCCCGCTGGAGCAACCTGACGCTGTTGCGGGGTTGATTGTGCAAACGGCGTCATAAAGATTGCATCAGACGCTCGTGTAAGGCTTGGCCCTTTGGCCCGTATTTGCTAAGCGTCCCCACGAGTATCCTTTAATGGGAAAACTGGCGAAAATATTCGCCGTCGAAATCAAGGAAGGTTGACCATGAGCCAGGTAGAAGGCGCGCCGCAAATCAGCGGCCAAATGTTTTTGTTTGAGCGCCCAGAGCTTTTAAGCAAAGAAAAACATGGTGATCACGGGGTGACGAGACCTGAGCAGCCTTGCAAGTTTTGCGCGAAAGCCCGTGCTATCCCGATCACGGTGAGCGAAATTCCGCTTGCTATGAAAGACTATCCCGTCGTTTTTCTCTCCGCCGAGCAGCCTCTTCCCCTGGCGATCACAGGATTAATCGATGACGTGAACCTTTATGTTGATGAAAGCGGGAACTGGGAACAAAACCGATATGTTCCCGCCTATATTCGGCGATATCCCTTCGCTGTAGCGAGCGAGACCGATAGCGGCGATCGGCTCGCCATCGTTATCGATGCTGCATACGAGGGCATTATTCCTGGTGGCGACGTGCCCTTCTTTGAAGGTGATAAGCCCACAGATGCGACCGAAAAAGCGATCGATTTCTGCAAAACCTATGAGCAGGACAGAAGGGTCACTGAAAACTTCATGAATAAGCTCAAAGAGTTTGAGTTGGTGACCGGTCAGACGGCGCAATTTACCCCTACTGGCCAAGAGACTCCTCAGCCCTTCGCCCAGTATTTTGGTGTTGATGAAAAGCGCCTTGCCGAACTGCCTGATGATAAATTTATGGAATTGCGCAAAGCAAACTTACTGCCGATGCTTTATGCGCAGCTGATGTCACTGGGCAATTGGAGAACCTTGCTCCAGCGTCGCGCCAACCGATTCTCTCTAACAGAGGATCAGATTGTCACTCAATCCGGCATTAATTAAGATTCCGGCGTTAATTAAGATAAGGCTGATTTCTGTTATGATTAACGCCGCCGAGGATTATTCCTAGGCGGCGTTGTCGCGTGGTCACAAGTAAGAGAGATGTGGTCTAGTGGCGAAGGATTAATTTGGCTGCCTCCAGCCAGGCCGCTATTCGAGGGCGCATGAAATTTACTCAATTGATAGTTAGTACGGCGTTCTGGTTTGTTGCTTTTGCGGCGACCACAGTTAGTGCAGAATTCTCACCAGCGGAAACGGTAAAAACCGAACACGCTTTTTCTGAGTTGCTCGTTGAGCGGCAAGGATTTGCGCCCGGAGAGACAACCTGGTTCGCTCTCCGTCAGGAATTGCAACTGGGTTGGCATGTCTATTGGAAAAATCCAGGGGATTCTGGCCTTCCGCTCTCGCTGACATGGACATTGCCCGAGGGCTATACGGCGGGCGAACCCGTTTATCCAACGCCGGAGCGAATTATTATTGAGCCTCTGGCCAATTATGGCCACCACGGTGAACCGGTCTTCATGGCGGCGGTCACTGCGCCTGAAGATGCGCAGGTTGGTGACGAGATTGTTGTTGAGGTTTCTGCCTTCTGGCTGATTTGCGCAGAAATTTGTGTTCCTGAAGAGGGACAGTTCCGCCTGACTCTGCCTGTTGTCGAAGCGCCAACTTTGAATACGCGCGGCGCAGCAATTATCGAAGAAGCGCGCACCCTGACGCCCGTATCCCATGATGGCGCGGCCGTATTCTCAGCGCATTCCGAAAAGATGGAGCTGCAAGTCGATTGGGCCAATCGCCCTGCACCCCGCGATGTTTATTTCTTTCCGGTTCTGGAAGGCCTTGTCGAACCTGTGGCGGCGCAGACATTCACGGTTCAAGATGGTTCACTGACGATTGGTATGACGCCTGGATATGGGGCGGAGATCTCAGAGCTTGATGAGATTGAAGGGGTCTTGCGCGTCTCAAATAATTCGGATGTCCAGGGCTACGAAATTAACGCAACAATTGATGAAAGCGTCGCTGTATCACCGGGCCGACAAATTTTTACCGGCAACAATGTTGCCAGTGTTCCTTTGTTGTTGGTCATGGCTTTCTTTGGCGGCGTTCTTTTGAATATCATGCCGTGCGTTTTTCCCATTTTGTTCATAAAGGCGGCGTCAGTCGTGAAAAGCGCCCATGGTGAACAGAGCATCGTCCGCCGTCATGGCCTTCTCTATACGGCTGGTGTTTTGGCGACTTTCGCTGCGCTCGGTGGGTTGCTCTTGGCGTTAAGGGCGGGTGGCCAACACCTTGGCTGGGGCTTTCATCTCCAAAGCCCGATTGTTGTCGGTTTTTCGGCATATATTTTGTTCCTTGTAGGGTTGAGCCTCGCCGGACTTTTTCATGTCGGCGAAAATCTCCAGGGCGTCGGTAGCGGGATGGCAGGCCGTGGCGGATCGGCAGGGGCCTTTTTTACAGGCGTGCTGGCAGTATTTGTAGCGGCGCCATGCATCGGGCCTTTGCTCAGCGCGCCTATGGGGGCGGCGATATTGCTGCCGCCAGCAATTGGTATGCTGATTTTTCTACTTATGGCTTTAGGTCTTGCGGCGCCTTATCTGGCGATTTCCTTTTCACCAGCCTTGGGAAGAATGTTACCGCGCCCCGGTCCATGGATGGAAGTTTTCAAACAAACACTTTCCTTTCCGGTGTTCGCCGCAGCTGCTTTTCTACTTTGGGTGCTGGCCAGTCAGACAGGGGTCGATGGTCTTGCGAAAGCGCTTACCGGGGCAATCTTTCTCGCTTTTGCGGCATGGCTATTTGAAAAGAGCAAAGGGGACGGGAAGAGAGCGTTGTTTGTTCGCATCGGCGCCGGGGTTGCGATATTGCTTGCGCTCGCTCCTCTTAGCCAATTGAAGACCGCCGAAGCCGCCAGTTCCGGCGTGATGCATTACGGTGCAATTGATGCGGAAGTGTACGACGAAGGATCGCTAGACAGCCTTCGCGCTGCAGGACGTCCCGTGTTTATTGATTTCACCGCTGCGTGGTGTGTTACGTGCCAGTTCGACCGGATAACGATATTTTCGAAAAACTCCGTTGCGCGTGCTTTCGAAGAGATGGATGTTACGCTGATGGTTGCTGACTGGACGTCGCGCGACCCGGTCATCACCGAAGCGCTTGAGAGTTTCAACGCTAACGGCGTGCCGCTCTATGTGTACTATCCCCCGACGGGTTCGCCGCAAGTCTTACCTCTTCCACTTACGGAAAACACAGTCCTGAGAGCCATTAAAGACGGCGAAGAAGCCCGCTAACGATCCAACTGACCGAGGGCGACGGTCAGAGAAACGGTTTCGCTCACTACGGATTTATTTGACCCTTCAAGCTCTAACGCTTTTAGGCCAAAAATGGCTGTGACACAGATAACGGCTGCTGCGTATCTGAAAATTCGGGTGAAAATAGGGGCTGACATGGCATCACTTATAAATACGCAGAGTTTAAGAAGCGTTGAGCGCAGTCGATAAAATCCGTATGACTGCTAAGGTGAAGCGGAAAATTATAGACAAATGATCACACAGACCGATGCTTGGCGGGCGCTGGAAACAGATGCCGAGGTTCTGAAATTAACCCACACAAGGGCGCTTTTTCATGAAGATCCGATGCGGTTCGAGCGCTTTTCGCTTGAAGCTGCGGGGATTTTTCTGGATTTTTCGAAAAACAAATTTACCCAAAAGACCTTGAAAAACCTGATCATGCTTGCCGCGTCCGCTGATCTTGAAGACGCAAGAGAGCGTATGTTCATCGGTGAAAAAATCAACGTCACTGAAGACCGTGCGGTTTTGCATACAGCGCTTAGAGATTTCTCCAACCGCGCTCTTGAGGTGGGTGGTGAGGATATTTCCATATCGGTGCGTGCTGAACGTGAGAAGATGCGAGTGTTTTCACAAAGTCTTATTTCGGGCGAAACGAAAGGCTTCACCGGTGCGCCATTGGATACCGTCGTCAATATAGGCATTGGCGGTTCGGATCTCGGACCGCAAATGGTGGTGGAGGCATTGAGGCCCTATTGGTTAAAGGGGCGGCGGTGTTTTTTTGTCACCAATGTTGATGGCCAACACCTGGCGGATACGCTGACGCAATTAGACCCCGAACGCACGCTCTTCATTATCGCTTCAAAGACCTTCACGACGCAGGAAACGATGACCAACGCCGCCAGCGCGCGGGAATGGTTCTTGAATCGAGGCGGGAGCGAGGCTGACATCGCAAAGCATTTCGTAGCACTGTCTACGAACGCACCCGCAGTGGAGGCGTTCGGTATTGACCGGGAAAATATGTTCGTTTTTTGGGATTGGGTCGGTGGACGGTATTCCTTGTGGTCTGCGATCGGTCTTTCCATCGCCTTGCAGGTTGGGTTCAATAATTTCGAGAAGCTCCTGCGCGGCGCCTACGATATGGATGAGCATTTCCGCACGGCGCCGCTTGGGGAGAACATGCCAGCCTTGTTGGCGCTCATCGGTGTGTGGAACCGAAATTTTATGGATTGCGGGGTGCATGCAATTCTTCCTTATGATCAACACTTAAATCGCTTCCCCGCTTATCTTCAGCAGGCGGATATGGAATCGAGCGGCAAGAGTCGCACGATTGAAGGTGCGATGGCGCCCTGCGCCACCGGGCCGGTGGTTTTTGGTGAACCTGGAACAAATGGACAGCATGCCTTCTATCAGCTGATGCATCAGGGGACGGACGTGATGTCTGCGGATTTCATTGCGCCCGCCCTTTCTCAGACGCCTCTTGGCGATCACCATGAAAAGTTGCTTGCAAACTTTCTGGCTCAGACCGAAGCCCTGATGTGCGGTAAGAGCGAGCAAGACGTCCGTGAAGAACTGACGGACGAGGGCCGAACCCCGCAGGAGATCGACCGTCTGGCGTCACACAAGGTTTTCCCTGGCGATCGGCCAACCAATTCTATCCTGATGGAAAAGTTGACACCTGAATCGCTCGGCGCGTTGATCGCCCTGTATGAACACAAGATTTTTTGTCAGGGTGTCATCTGGGGGATCAATTCTTTCGATCAATGGGGGGTTGAACTCGGCAAAGTGTTGGCGAAAGCGGTGCTGCTGGAGCTTGCCGCCATCGGCGAAGCAAAGCCCGCAATATGCGCCCATGACGCATCAACAAATGGTCTTATCAACTGGATCAATCAAATCCGGCGGCAAAAGGGAGGATGACATGGCGGTTGAAACACTTCACGGCGGTTGCCATTGCGGGGCGGTTCGTTTTGAGGCGGAAGCGGAGCGCATGGCGGCGAATGAATGCAATTGCTCCCACTGCGCCAAAAAAGGGTTCCTCCTGACATTTACACCGTTGGATAAATTCACGCTTCTGTCAGGCGAAGACAAGCTGACCGAATACCGATTCAACAAAAAAGTTATCAGCCATCAGTTTTGCTCCGTCTGCGGCATTCAACCTTTCGGGCGCGGTGAAATGCCTGACGGAACCAAAATCGCCGCCATCAATCTGCGTTGTGTCGACGACATCGATCTGGGTGCATTAGAGCGTACACCAATTGACGGTAAAAATCTGTAAATTGAGGCGAATATGTTACGATGGGCTATCGGGATTTTAGTGTTTTTTCAGATCTCTTCAGCGCTGGCGGTGGATGGTACGCATGCCAAAATCCAGACATCGATGGGCGACATTGTTATTGAGCTTGACGCGGACAAGGCCCCGGCGACGGTCGCAAATTTTCTCGAATACGCGACCAGCGGCCATTATGACCGGACGATTTTTCACCGGGTCGTCGCTGGCCGCGTCATCCAGGGCGGCGGGTTTTCGAAAAGTTTTATCCAACGCCCGGTGCGCGACCCGATCTCCTATGAAGGCGATAACGGGCTCAAGAATACGCGCGGCGCGATCGCTATGGCGCGCGGCGACGACAGGAACAGCGCCCAGGCGCAATGGTTCGTCAATCTCGTCGACAATGAAGACCTTGACCATCATATGTTCGAAGGCCTGCCGGTTTACGGCTATGCGGTGTTCGGCCGTGTGGTCGAAGGCATGGCGGTCGCCGACGCGATCGGCGCGGTCGCCACCGGCGAGGGCGGGCCGTTTGATGAAGAAGTCCCGCTTGAGCCCGTCATCATCAAGCG
>JAJFFW010000057.1 GCA_021776435.1 Parvularculaceae bacterium
GCGCGCGGACAGCGATCAACGCCGCCTTGGTCAGCGGGTCGAGGCCCTGCCCCAGTGCAGCCGGGCAAAAGCGCCGTTGAAAGGCGCGGATCGCGGCGCCCTCGCCCGCCGGCTCGAAGCCGGCGGGCGTCAAAATTACGCAAATGCGCGAATTCAAGTTCTACGCTCAGTCGTTTGACGCCACGACGACATCATCATCGTCGTCGTCGTCATCATCCAATTTCTTATTGCATGTATATGCGTGCAAGGAATATTGGCCGGTCAGAAGTTCAAGCACGCCGGCGGCAGAGAGCGGAAACGGATCGAGAACGCCGTCGCCGTTAAAGTCAGCGGGAAAGAATTCATCGGGGGCCGAAACCTCGACCCGATAGGTCCCGGTGACGGGCAACACGGCGTCAAAAACTTCGGAATCGAAAACCGATTCAAAGCTCTGCAGATTCGAGGCGATCAGCGTCTCCGTCCCGTCGGCATGAATCTGGAACAGCTTGACCTGACCAATGATGCCATCAACGAAGGAAAGAGAATTGCCAATGACGGAAATAATCTCTGCATTGAAGAAATCGCCGCCCTTACCGTTAAACGTATACGAATCAACCTCACCAAAAGCATCGATCGAACCGTCGACCACAAGCGACCGCACTTTCAATTCCGCCGTCGCATTTTGACCTTGGATGATCGTATTGGGCACATCGAGCTCGCGAAGATTCAGATGACGGTCCTTACGATTTGCCCGCGCTTCGGAAATAACTTTGCCGTTTTCACCAGTTGCGATCCGAACCGCCGAGCGTTCGGAAAAAAAGCGATCGGTGATCGTGCTGCCGCGCAGAGACAGCCCAACGGAAGCGCCGGACGCCATTGTGTGCAGCACGGTTTCGGTCGCATTCGCCGGTCCGCCAAACACGGGCACGAAATCGCCCGGCGCGGGACGGCCCGTTGACGGAATGCCGTCTCCTGGCGCGCCGAAAGAGTTTTGATGCCGCAAGCCTTGCAAATGACCGGCCTCATGAGCGCCGGTATTGGCCGACTGGTTGGACACCGCCTGCGACACCGCCGCCGTCAAGTCAAATCCGAAATCGGCGAGATTTAATCCGGACAATGCCGAGAATAACCCGCCCGAAGGATCAAGTTGAGCCAAAAACTCCCAGAAACTAGCATCGGCGAAGGCGTTATCAGACATGTTTTGGTTCAAGAAGTCGATGCCGTCGGCGCGTCCGAACAAAATACTCACGCCGCCGGTCGGTGTCACCTTAATGTTGGAACCGTCCGAACAATCAAGCGGTTTGTCGTTCTGGCCGAAAAACACCGTCGTAAAGTCGCCCGACGCTGGCGCGGCCTGCACGAACTGATAATTGAAATCGGCATAGTCCGCTTCCATGCGCGCTGTAATTGCGGCGCGTTCTTCAGCAGTGTAGACATGGTCTTGGAAAATGCCGAATACGGAGCCGCTTGTCAGACAGACCGGGAATGTCGCAAGGCCGCCGGCGTCAAAATCAAGAAAGATGACTTGCGGTGCGTCGTCGTCATCATCGTCAGTATCATCACCGCCGCCGACAGAACCGTCGGACCCGCCATTGCTGTCGAACACCGCGCGGATCTGATTCAGATAGGCTTCTACTTCCGGGATCGACGAAAAAGAGTGCGCTCCGCAACCCGCGCAGTCTTCGCTTTCGATTCGGTATTTGTCGAAATATCCGTTTTCCGCCGCGCCGACCGTGCTCGGCGCGGCAAGGGCCACGGCGAACACGCCAACCCCTGCCTGCAACGTCGTTTTCAAGGCAGTTTTCGATATCTTTCGCATCGTCTCCTCCTTCTCGCATTCGCAATAATCCGTAGAGAGCGCCTGCAATCAGCAGCCTATCCGCCCCCTCACCAGCCCAAGATGCGTCCGGGACAATAAACCATTAACGCCCCAGTGACCACATATGTCGCCGCGCTCCAGCGCATTTAGAACGCGTCATGAGCCCGTACCGGGCGCATCGCGGGCGGATTGGATACGCCTTTGAAATCGCTCGGATATTGGCGCCACCAAAAATCACTCTCGCCATTCCGACAAACAGATGAATCTTTCTGTGAGCAGCGTTTAGGGCCCAAACTCACTCCCCTTTCAAATCAATGGATTTTTCACCCGACATTCGATCTCCGGAAAATGCCAAAAGCCGCTGGCCAAGGCGGGGCCGCCATGCGAGAATCTTGCATGTTGCGCCGCAATGATGGCTGCTGCGCCGTGGGTTCGCGCGCCATTGATGGCGCGCCACCGGTCACCAAGGACGGTACAATGAGGAAGACGGTATAATGAGGAAAATGCTGATCACGGCCCCTCTCCTATTCGCCCACATCATCGCGGCTGAAGCGATCGCGGCGACCTGTCCGACGCCCTCGCCGACACTGATCAGCTCCGCCGATGAGCTTATCGACCGGACGAAGCGCATTGTCATCGCGCAATCCCTGCCGTTCAGCGAGGCGGAGCCAGAATCCGAGTCAGACCGACCAATCCCCCTGGACCGCGAACGGGATATGAAAAAAGCAACCGAAGGCGAGCGCTATCCCGAGCGGGTCGTCGCCCGGCGGAAACTTGCGCGCTTTGGCGTCGTCGAAAATATCTCAGGGAATGGCCCGGAAATTATTTATTTGGCGAGCAGTGACGCAACGGATGCCGGTGATGGCGATTATGACGGTCACCGCGCGGACCAATTCTGGACTGATGAGCATGCAGGCCGCGCCGCAATCGCAGTGGATTGTCAGCTTGATGTTTCGTTCGTACACGGGTCTAAATATTTGATTTTTGTCGGCCCGCCACACGTGAAGGCGTATGAACGAGTTGCGGTGGATGATGATAAATGGGTCGAATATGTTCGCGCCAGAATATCGGGCTCGCGCTGACCTAAAACGCATGGCTCGCGACAAAATATAAAACGACACAGGCGCGGTTTTCATTCGCTCCGAATTGACTACACGCTCTTCATTCAGGCTGCGGCGCATTTTCGCCGGTCGATCAGCGGCGATCTAATGACCACTCTGCGCACGAATCCAGCCGCTCGATACTATCGCAATTTGCGGCACGCCGCTCCCTGACGCTGTCCGCCTTCACCCCACCTGCGCGCGGACAGCGATCAACGCCGCCTTGGTCAGCGGGTCGAGGCCCTGCCCCAGTGCGGCCGGGCAAAAGCGCCGTTGAAAGGCGCGGATCGCGGCGCCCTCGCCCTCCGGCGCATCATATCCAATCGCATTAAGCGCGACCAAAGCCTCTTCATACGGAATAGTCCCATCGGGCGGGCCGTCATAAGGACCGAGCGCCAGTCCTTCGGCGGCGAGCCGGGCCCACGGGAATTTCTCGCCGGGGTCATCCTTCCTCGCCGGCGCCACATCAGAATGACCGAGCACGCGCCCAGGTGCAATATCATAACGCATACGGATTTCTTTTAAAAGCACAATCAGCGCGTCGATC
>JAJFFW010000058.1 GCA_021776435.1 Parvularculaceae bacterium
TTGGCCGGGTGTATATCGAGGATGGGTCGGACATTGAGACCGAACTCTATCTTTCCGTGCTGGTTGATCGCGGCACAGGTCGTGTCGCTTTTATCGCCTCAACCGAAGGCGGCATGAATATCGAAGAGGTCGCCGAAGAGACACCGGAAAAAATCATCACCGTCCAGATTGATCCGGTCACTGGCTGTATGCCGCATCATTCACGGCGCATGGCACAGGCGCTTGGCCTCAAAGGCGCTGCCGCAAAGCAATGCGGCAAGCTGATCCCGACACTCTATAAAGCGTTCACTGAAAAAGACATGAGCCTCCTGGAGATCAATCCATTGGTCGTCACCAAGGGCGGCGATCTTCTGGTGTTGGACGCGAAAATGGGCTTCGATCCAAACGCCCTCTTCCGTCATCAGAATATACTGGAAATGCGCGATGTTACGGAAGAAGATCCGATGGAGCTTAAAGCGTCAGAGTTCGATCTTTCCTATGTCAAACTCGATGGTAATATCGGCTGTATGGTCAACGGCGCCGGGCTCGCCATGGCGACCATGGATATCATCAAGCATTATGGAGCTGAGCCAGCGTACTTTTTGGATGTTGGAGGCGGCGCCACCAAAGAACGCGTCACCGAGGCGTTTAAAATCATCACCACAGACCCGGCGGTCAAAGGTATTCTCGTCAATATTTTCGGTGGGATCATGCGCTGCGATGTGATCGCGGAAGGCATTGTCGCTGCGGTCAAAGAGGTCGGCCTAGAAGACCCACTGGTTGTGCGCCTTGAAGGCACCAATGTCGAAAAGGGCAAAGAAATCCTCGCCAACTCCGGGCTAAAAATCACACCTGCCGATGACCTCGATGATGCGGCGCGCAAGGTTGTTGCGGCTGTGCAGGGTTGAACGTTTACTTGCGAGGTTATGTTTTTTGAAAAACATATCTTGGTCGTTTCTTGCGCTAAAGTTAGCTGGTAGCTAATTTCCTACACTATTCCCAAGGAATTATGAGGCGTTTGGCCGCATTTTAAGCGTCGTACTGTAGGCGCAAGTTTTTTCTATGATGCGCGTTTTTGTGGTGAAATTCATCGCTATTTTAGCAGCCATGTGTTGCGCCGCGCCTCTACAGGCAAAAAATTATGAACTGGCTGTTGAGTTTTTCCCCGACAAATCAATTTTGTCGGGCGAAGCTTTAATTTGGCTGAAAGAGCGACGATTAGACGATTCGAATGGGACCTTTTTTCTGCATGGTGAGTTGCGCGTCACTTCCATTGAGATGAATGGTAAGGCCGTCGATTATTCGGAAAATGTGGTTTTTTTCGACAACGAATACTCACTTGTTGCGCTTAAGGTTGATATTGATTTGTCTACGGTTGGGGAAGATGTAACCGGTCCATTAAGAATAAAATACAAAGGTCCATTCCACGCTTCGGCTGTACGTTCGCCGTCTGACTATATGCGAATTGATCATGATGGCGTCTTTCTTCGCTCTTACGGTTATAGTGTATGGTTTCCAATTTTTCTGGGTGACGGCAATTTTGCATCTACAGCTGATTTCCAACGCGTTGCCTTAACAACACCTGAGAAGTTTACTGCTGTTTTCGCGGGTGAACTGATGTCGGAAAGCCGTGAGAAAGGTAAAACAACAACCGTTTGGCGAGCTGTTGAGCTGGCCCTTTATGCCGCTCAAGTGACAGCGAGACCGTTTGAGATTAGACGCACAGAAAATGTCGATTTTTATGGGCTGACCGATTTCGAATCTCGTTCAGGGACCAGCAAAATTAATGACTATGTACAATCCTTGCTTGGTATATATAGGATTGATTTTGGCGAACCGCGCACGTCCGGCAAGACGATCGTTGCACAGATGCCAGCTTACGGGAACATCGCAAGTGGCAATATGGTTGGCGTCAGCGACGATATTTGGCGGGAATTTGATGGTGCGGCGTGGTACGGACGGACATTGGCACATGAGCTGGTTCATGACTTTGTTTATGTTTCAACGCCTGAAGATGATCCGTTTTATGCGATAGCGAAAGAAGGCTTTCCCGATTATTTCTTTTTACCAGCTTTTGCTCAGTTGTTTGGCGAGACCTATTACACAGATTATCTAGATCGGATTGAAGCAGAATATATCGACAAAGTGAAAACTGGAAAAGGTCCACGAGGCAACGATTTACCGGAGCAAAAACCTCTAACATCTATAAGCGGGTCAGAGATAGGTGTCTATAAAGATGTTTTTTTGCTAAATGATCGTTGTCGGCTTTTCTTTGATTACATGCGGCGTAAAATGGGCCCAGAGAACTTTCGTGAATTTATGAAAGACGTCATGAGCCAGCGAAGACTTACGCGGGATGATTTTTACGCTTTGCTTGAATCTTCGTATCCAGATATTGTCGATGACGCTCGGGTTTGGTTGGAAACCATAGACTTTCCGGATAAATTCCGACGCAATCTAGAATAGATGTTGTTTTTCGGCATAAATGAAAAAAACTCAACCTCCCGTTAGCCTTCAACCGCATTAAGGAAACCGGGGCGCCACATATCGCACGGCGTGTGAATAATCAGGATGTTCAGCTGGCGAAAATTCATGGCGCGTTTGAGTGGCGCCATCATGGGGACAGTGAAGAAGCGTTCTTTGTGGTCAAGGGCGGCTTTACCATGCGTTTTCGGGACGAAAGTAAAGAGTGGAATGTGGAGATGCGGGAAGGCGATTTCCTTGTTGTGCCGATTGGCGTGGAGCATATGCCGATGTCTTAAACACTGGAGAGCATGAATCCGATCGCACGAGGCGTGACCTTCCGGAGCTTTGAAAATGCGTTGAAAAAACTGCGCCCAGTTAGCAAATAACAAGAGCAGCTGTTTAGTCGGGAGGACTTTGTCCGGGAGGTAGATCGTCAAAAGCCCGGGCTTTCTCGCAGCAAAATGTAACACCGGCGCGACCCTTTAGGGACAGTTTCTTGATTGGCGGAAATCCGCAGCCAAATTGCTGTTGGATGTTCATCTATTGGCTGTTGCCCCTGGCCACTGGCACGGCTAATACCGGCGGATTATCTATTTGACGGCGCGCGCGGAGACGACATGGCCATCCTCATCGACAAGAACACCAAAGTCATTTGCCAGGGTCTGACGGGCAGTCAGGGCACCTTCCACACCGAGCATGCAATCGCTTATGGCACCAAGATGGTTGGTGGTGTCACGCCGGGTAAAGGCGGCCAGACCTGGCTTGGCGGCAATGATGCTGAAGGTTCCGCCCTGCCAGTGTTCGACACCGTCGCCGAGGCGCGAGAAAAGACCGGCGCTGACGCCTCGGTCATTTATGTGCCGCCGCCTTTTGCCGCTGATTCGATTCTCGAAGCGATTGCGGCCGAAATTCCGTTGGTGGTCTGCATCACCGAGGGCATCCCCGTTCTCGACATGGTCAAAGTCAGGCGCGCCCTCGACGGCTCGAAGACCCGGCTTGTCGGGCCGAACTGTCCCGGCGTCATCACACCGGATGAGTGCAAGATCGGCATTATGCCTGGCCATATCCATCGCAAGGGTCATGTGGGCATCGTCTCGCGCTCAGGCACTTTGACGTATGAGGCCGTCCACCAGACCACGCAGGCGGGCCTTGGCCAGTCGACTTGCGTCGGTATTGGCGGCGATCCGGTGAAGGGTGCGGATTTTATCGACACGCTGGAGCTTTTCCTCGCCGACCCGGATACCCATTCGATCATCATGATCGGTGAGATTGGCGGCTCGGCGGAAGCTGATGCAGCTGAATTCCTCAATTCCAATAAAGTCAAGAAGCCGACCGTCGGATTTATTGCCGGCGTCACTGCGCCGCCGGGCCGGCGCATGGGCCATGCTGGCGCGATCGTTTCGGGCGGGGACGACACGGCGGAGGCGAAAATTGAGGCGATGAAGCGCGCCGGTGTGACGGTTTCGCCGACTCCCGCCGCAATGGGCGTCACCCTTTTAGAAATTCTCAAAACCTAAAGAATTTTTGATTAGACCTTTATACGCAATTGTCGTTGAAACCGCAGGTGGTTGGCGTATCTAGGGAACGCATGGCCGGTGGAGACTGAACTGGAACGCGTAATGGCCAATAAAGACGATCCTCGCGGCGGCGGGGAAAATATTTCGGACGCCCCGCAATCTTCAGCGTCCTTTCTTTCCGGCGCGAACGCTCAATATCTTGAAGCGCTTTACGCGCGCTATGTGGCTGATCCACTGTCAGTCAGTGAAGAATGGCGCAGTTTCTTCGCCGAGCTTGATAAGTCTGGAGGCGACGTTGCTGACAGCACTACCAAGAGTCTTGAAGGCCCAAGTTGGCGGCGCAAGGACTGGCCGCCTCAGGTCAATGGTGAGTTGACAGCCGCTCTCGACAGCGACTGGTCGTCGATTGAAAGAGCGCTCAAGCAAAAGATTGAGACCCGCGCCCCCGCCGAAAGCACGCACGCAACCCTTGAAGCGACAAAGGATTCCCTAAGGGCGCTGATGCTGATCCGCGCCTATCGCATTCGCGGCCACCTGATCGCAGACCTCGACCCGCTCGGGCTTCGCAAAGAGAATGTGCACCCTGAGCTTGATCCCATGAGCTATGGGTTCACGGAAGCCGACATGGATCGATCAATCTTCATCGATCATGTTTTGGGTCTTGAATACGCGACGTTGCGTGAAATTCTGAGCATCCTCAAACGCACCTATTGCGGCGCCTTCGCGGTTGAATTCATGCATATTACGGATCCGGATCAAAAAGCCTGGATCCAGCGGCGCATTGAAGGCCCTGACAAGGACATCACGTTTACCCATGAAGGCAAAAAGGCGATTCTGCGGAAACTGATCGAAGCCGAAGGCTTCGAGAACTATCTCAACGTCAAATATACCGGCACCAAACGTTTTGGTCTTGACGGGGCGGAATCGATCGTGCCCGCGCTTGAGCAAATCATTAAGCGCGGTGGCGCTCTCGGCATTAAAGAAATCATCTTTGGCATGCCGCACCGTGGGCGGCTGAATATTCTAGCGGCCGTGATGGGCAAGCCCTATCATCACATTTTCCACGAGTTTCAGGGCGGTTCGGTGATGCCTGACGAGGTGGAGGGTTCGGGTGATGTGAAATATCACCTCGGCGCATCATCCGACCGTGAATTTGATAACAACCGGGTGCATCTATCGCTGACCGCCAATCCTTCCCACCTTGAAGCTGTCGATGCTGTCGTCATTGGCAAGGCGCGTTCGAAGCAGGATCGCATCGAACCGGGTGATATTGAAACGCCGCGAACGCATGTGTTGCCTCTCTTATTGCATGGTGATGCATCTTTTGCCGGGCAGGGCATCGTTGCGGAATGTTTCTGTTTTTCGGGGCTGCGTGGTTATAGGACCGGCGGCACAATCCACTTTATCGTCAACAATCAAATCGGTTTCACGACCAGCCCCAAGTTTGCGCGCTCATCTCCATACCCATCCGATGTGGCGAAGATGGTTGAGGCGCCGATTTTTCACGTCAATGGCGACGATCCGGAAGCGGTGGTCTATGCCGCTAAAGTGGCGGCGGAGTTCCGTCAGAAGTTCGGCGCAGATGTTGTGATCGATATGTTTTGTTATCGCCGGTTTGGGCATAATGAAGGGGATGAACCTAGCTTCACTCAACCGTTGATGTATAAGACAATCCGCACACAGAAGACGACGCGAGAAATTTACGGCGCCCGTCTTGAAGCGGAAAATATTATTGATAAAAGCTGGCTTGAATCGGAACGTGAGACGTTTCGGAGTTACCTCGAAAATGAATTTGAAGCCGGCAAGTCGTTCAGGCCGAACAAAGCCGATTGGCTTGATGGCCAATGGTCAGGTTTCGTGCCGCCGATGGACGATGACCGGCGCGGCGACACGGCGGTAGAAATCGAATGCCTTAAGAAAATCGGCGCGACGCTCACGGCCTATCCGAAAGATTTCAATACGCACAAAACGCTAAAGCGGATCCTCAAGCAGAAAAAAGCGATGTTCGATCAAGGTGAGGGCGTCGATTGGGCGACGGCCGAAGCGCTCGCTTTTGGAACACTGATGATCGACGGCTATGGTGTTCGGTTATCCGGTCAGGACAGTCGTCGCGGAACATTTTCTCATCGTCACGCTGTATTGATTGATCAAGAAACTGAGAAAACACACACGCCCCTTCGCCATTTGGAAGACGCCAAGGCGCCGTTTGAAGTGATTGACTCGAATCTCTCAGAGTTTGCCGTGATGGGTTTCGAATACGGCTATTCTCTCGCCAATCCAAAGTTCTTGGTGCTATGGGAAGGGCAGTTCGGTGACTTCGCCAATGGCGCGCAAGTGATTGTCGATCAGTTCCTGTCGTCCGGGGAACGGAAGTGGCTGCGGATGTCGGGCCTGGTTTTGCTGTTGCCGCATGGTTATGAAGGCCAGGGTCCGGAGCATTCTTCGGCGCGACTGGAGCGGTATCTGCAATTGTGTGCACAAGACAATATGCAGGTGGCGAACTGTACGACGCCAGCAAATTATTTCCATATTCTCCGTCGTCAGATGCGGCGAAATTTTCGCAAGCCGCTCATACTCATGACGCCGAAATCTCTCCTACGCCATAAACGGTGTGTATCGACGCTTGAAGATATGGGTCCAGGTTCGTCATTTCATCGTGTGTTATGGGACGATGCGGAATTCAAACCGGGATCAACGGTAAAACTCGCACCTGACAGCAAGATCAAGCGTGTCGTTTTGTGTTCCGGAAAAGTCTATTACGACCTTCTTGAAGCGCGTGAGAAAAGCGGTGTCGATAATGTCTATCTCATGCGTGTTGAGCAATTCTATCCGTTCCCTGCTCATTCCCTGATCGCTGAGCTGCAACGGTTCAAGGGCGCAGAAATGATTTGGTGTCAGGAGGAGCCTAAGAACATGGGCGCCTGGTTCTTCATGGAACCAAATTTAGAATGGACGCTCGATCAGATCGGCGCCAAACACAAAAGAGCAAAATATGTCGGCAGATCGGCTTCCGCCTCGACGGCGACGGGTCTGATGAGCAGGCACCGCATAGAATTAGAAGCATTCCTCGACGAGGCGTTGACGGTTTAACGCCTCCACTCTGGAGATTGACACAATGGCGACCGAAATCCGCGTGCCCAGTTTGGGCGAGTCCGTAACCGAGGCGACCATTGCTCGCTGGCTGAAGAACGAGGGCGAGGCAGTTTCTATTGACGAGCCGCTCGTCGAACTTGAAACCGATAAGGTTTCGGTTGAAGTGCCGGCGCCGTTGACGGGTGTATTATCCGAAATATCTGTTCAAGTCGGTGAAACAGTCGAAGTCGATGCGTTGCTCGGGCGGCTCGAGGCGGGCGGCGGAATAAAGAAAACATCCATCGCTAAGAAATCGAAAAGCGCCTCAACTGAACCAGCAGCACAACTCACGAAGGCGAGTGAAGAGATTGAAGTGCGGGTTCCAGAAGCGGGAGAGTCCGTGACGGAAGCCGATGTTGGGGCCTGGCTAAAGAAAGAAGGCGATGTCGTCGCGCTGGATGAAGCAATCGTATCCCTTGAAACGGATAAAGCGGCGATGGATGTGTCGGCTCCGGCCGCTGGCGTGTTGAAGAAAATCGTCGCGCAGGAAGGCGAAACTGTTGAAGTCGGTGCTTTACTGGCGGTGATTGCCAGTGGAGACAGCGCGGCTTCTGTTGTGAATGGCGCCGCTGGAAAGGCTGTATCTGCTGTCGAACAGAGTACGACGAGATCAAACGAGGCGCCGAGCTCGCCTGCGCCGCGCCGGGTGATGGCTGAGCACGGTCTTAGTCCTTCAAACATTGAGGGGACGGGCAAAGGCGGGCGTATTACCAAAGGCGATACGCTAGCTGCGCTCAAGAGCACTCACCAACCCGCTGTTCAGGTGAAAGCTTCGACGCCGCCGCGTGAGACTGGCCCCCTCGAAGAACGCGTGCGGATGACGCGTTTGCGGCAAACCATCGCTCGCCGCCTCAAAGAAGCGCAAGACACTGCTGCGATGCTGACAACATTCAATGATGTCGACATGACAGCAGTGATGGATCTCAGAAAGCAGTATAAAGAGCTATTTGAGAAAAAACACGGTGTTAAACTTGGCTTTATGTCGCTTTTTGTGAAAGCCTGCGTGCACGCGCTTAAAGAAGTTCCGGACGTAAATGCTGAAATTGACGGTACCGATATCATCTATAAAAATCACTATGACATTGG
>JAJFFW010000059.1 GCA_021776435.1 Parvularculaceae bacterium
ACCGGCGCGCCGATGACGATGAGATCGGCGGCCTTTAATTCTTCGACGAGCGCGTCGGAATAGCCAAGCGTCGCCGACTGCGCCGCCGTGCGCTCTTCGGGCGGCGTGAAATTGGCGCCGATCCACGCTTCATCGACGAACGGCATGCCGTCGGCGAGGTCACGTTCGATCACTTTCACCGCGCCGAGCGCCCCGCGCAGGGCGGCGAGAAGATCGCCGGCGAGCGCCCGCGAAGTCGATCCGTTCCGGCGTCCGCTCGAGTGAACGACGAGTACATTCAGGGGTGTGGCGGTCATGGGGGGAGTCCTTTTTTGAAATTTGAACAAGATTATTTATCGCTGTCGAAGCTGAATGCGCCGGGGCCATGGGCGACGATCATCAGGAAGCCGCCTGCGATCGCGATATTTTTGAAGAACATGAGCGACTGAATCTGGTCGCTGAAATCGGCGTGAAAAATCAGCGCGGAAACGATCGAAAATCCGGCGAGAAGAAAGGCGGCGATCCGCGCCTTGAAGCCGACGATCACCGCGAGCGGCGCGAAAATTTCGAGAGCGATAACGGCCGGCAGCAGCCCGCCGGGCACGCCGAGCGCCTCCATATAGCCTTGCGTCCCTTCAAAACCGGCGAGCTTGTTCAGGCCCGACACGATGAAAAGACTTGCGATCAAGACGCGGCCGGCGGGCGCCGCCAAGCGGGTCATAGGACTGGTTAATGCGGCGAGTCGGGCGGTTTGAGCGGTCATGGCGCGGGCTCCTTTTACTTGCGCGTGAGGGTCATCTCACGGGCCGTTAGATAATTGTTTCCTGAATGATGGGAAGTATGTGATTTAGAAAATAATTGTTCTTGTATAGAGAACAATATAAGATCGCGCCGTGAGCCGCCTCAGAGAAATAGAAGCCTTCACCCAGATCGCGCGGGCCGGTTCGATCAGCCGGGCGGCGGCGCGCCTGTCTGTCGCCAAATCGGCGGTCAGCAAACGCCTCGCCGATCTCGAAGCGCGCCTTGGCGTTCAACTCGTCAACCGGACGACTCGCGCCGTCTCGCTCACCGACGCCGGCGCGAACTTTCTGGCGCGCGCTTCCGTCATCCTTGACGACCTCAATGAAGCGGAGGCGGCGGCGAGCGCCGGCCAGAGCGAACTTGCCGGCAAGCTGAAAATCGCCGCGCCGGTCTCTTTCGGGCTGAATTATCTGACCGACCTGATCAGCAGTTTTGCGTGCTCACACCCGCATGTCAGCGTCGAGGCCGATTTCTCAGACCGCTGGGTTGATCTGCTGGCGGAAGGGTTTGATCTTGCGATCCGGATCGGCGTCCTGCCGGATTCGAGCCTGATCGCCCGCAAGCTCTGCCCGGTGCGCCTCGCGGTCGCCGCCGCGCCGAAATTCTGGGACGCTCATGGCCGCCCCAAAACCCCGCAAGACCTCGCCGGGCTTGACTGCCTGCGCTATTCAAACCTCGCGCGCCCCGGCGCAATCCCGTATTGGGGTCCGAAAGGGGCGCGCGGGGCGATCGAGCCGCCGATCCGCCTGCTCGCCAGCAATGGCGAGTTCATTACGCGGATGGCGGTCGACGGCTGTGGCTTCGTGGTCGAACCGACATTCATCATGGCCGACAGGATTCGCGACGGCAGCCTCGAATTGGCGCTCACCGATTACGCGTGGTCGAACTTTCATCTCTACGCAGTGTATCCACCGACACGCCAATTATCGGCGCGGGTGCGCGCTTTCGTGGATGTGGTGATCGCAAAATTCGGGTCCAACCCCTATTGGGATGACGGGCTCGGCCTGAATTAAAAAAAGCGGCCCGCAAAGGGCCGCTTTCCAGATTTTCGCCATGACGTTCGGCGGGAGATCAGGCGGCCGTCGCTTGCGCTGAAGCCGTATCGATTTTGACACCGGGACCCATCGTTGAAGATATCGCGATCTTCTTAATATAAGTCCCTTTAGCGCCTGCAGGCTTCGCTTTCGCCACCGCGTCAACGAACGCTTGCACGTTCTCTGTCAGCGCGTTCTCAGCAAAGCTTACCTTTCCGACACCCGCGTGAATAATACCCGCTTTTTCTACTCGAAACTGTACTGCGCCGCCTTTGGCGTCTTTAACAGCCTGAGCAATATTGGGCGTCACCGTACCCACTTTCGGATTCGGCATAAGCCCTCTCGGACCCAACACCTTACCAAGCCGGCCAACCAGCGGCATCATATCCGGAGTGGCGATAACACGATCAAAATCCGTAAAACCACCTTGAATTTTCTCGACAAGATCTTCAGCACCGACAATATCGGCGCCAGCTTTGGTCGCTTCTTCTGCTTTCGCATCTTTAGCAAAAGCAACCACACGCACCGTTCGACCTGTCCCATGGGGAAGATTCACAACACCACGCACCATCTGGTCCGCATGACGAGGGTCAACACCCAGGTTAATGGCCACTTCGACCGTCTCATCAAACTTTGCTTTCGCGTTTGACTGAACAAGTTTTACGGCCTCTCCAATTCCATACCGCTTCTCACGGTCTATGGTTTCACGGGCTGCTTTAATCCGCTTACTGAGTTTTGTCATTGCCTTAACCCCTGACCTCAATACCCATTGATCGCGCAGAGCCCATAATAATCTTTGTCGCTGCATCAAGATCGTTGGCGTTTAGATCTTTCATTTTCGTTTCGGCGATCTCACGGCATTGAGCCACGCTCACAGCGCCAGCGACGATTCGACCCGGCTCAATGCCGCCTTTGTCGAGTTTTGCAGCTTTTCTAAGAAAATATGATGCAGGAGGGGTCTTTGTCGCGAATGAAAAAGACTTGTCCGCAAAGATCGTAATGATGGTAGGGATCGGCATCCCCTTTTCCATTTCCTGTGTCGCCGCGTTAAACGACTTACAGAATTCCATGATATTGAGGCCACGCTGACCAAGGGCGGGGCCAATAGGCGGCGACGGCGTCGCAGATCCCGCTGGCACCTGAAGCTTCAGGTAGCCGGTTATTTTCTTCGCCATATTTCTAACCTTACTTTTGGGCGCCGCTTCTTAGGGAAACGGAACGCACCGGATTGAAGGAGCGCGGTACGACCATCGGGCTGGACTTTGCCCGTCACCTTCCGCGCGATGAGGGCGCGTCCATAGCCGATCTGCGCACCGCCCGCAAGATCGCGACTCCGTCATTTCTAGTGTGACAATTGAAGAGGAAAAAGGGCGGTGACTATCCGCCGAAAAAAAGGGTCGAACGTCTCCGTTTAAAAGCACGAAGACGTCCGACCCCAATACGCAACCGATACTCAACTAAAAAAAACGCTACAATCGCTACAAATTGACACCCCACCAAGGAGGGCATGTGTCTCACGAAACCTTACTACCGAAATACGCAGGCATCAGGCTAGTGATGTTATAAACTTACATCGAATGGTTAACAAGACCAGTTACCGAAAAGTTTTTCCAATACGGAAATCTCTCAGCTTTGTGATGGCTACGATGATTTTGTGACCGTCTCGAAGGCTGATTTACGGATTCTCACAGTCTTTGATGCGCTCTATCCGTCTCAGTGTAATCCTGCCGCGAGGATACCAAGGGTCATAAAAATCGGCACTGCAATAAATGACGCACATACGTACGAAATGAAACCATCACGCATTCGATGTCATCGTCACAAACCGTCAAAAATATTGGTGAGACAAACACAACGCGGGGGAGAGAATACGCGATATCTGCCTCACCGGTTCACCCAAATGCATTCTCCATTCAGGCGATGAAGGGCATATCGGGATCAACCGAAGCAATCCCATGGCAGCAATACGGCCAAATCGTGATACTTTATCACAAAACCTGGTAAACTGCAGGCGTTCAGACAAACAGGTCAGGCCCAGCCTTCGCACTGCTCCCGTTCAGCATGGTCCTAACCGCCACTTTGGCTATTTTTCAGGTGCATTGGCGCTTAATAAAATATCGCGGGCGTCATTGATTTTCGCCGCGAGATAGTCGGTGCCTCCCCTATCAGGATGAAGCTGCCCGATCAGCTTTTTGTGGGCTGCACGAATATCCACCGCCTTCGTCTGACTATCAATGCCCAGAACCGCCGCCGCTTCCACCACTGTCATAGGCGTACGGGAAGACAGATTCCGTCCCGCATTTTGCCCTCCATTGAGTTTGTCCGCCTGGATTGCGCGATCCCGCCATAATTCGATGGCTGTCACACCACCGGCCGCAATCAAAATCATGAAAGCAAGCGGCCATAACCGAGCGGCAAACATTGCAGCCGCCAGGCCCAGCCAAACCACACCCTTCAGGATCGCGACAGAGCGCCCGCCACCGTTCATGGGCTCATGACTCCGAGCCGCCCTCATGAGGAGCCAGGCCGCGGCAGCTGTGGCCAAGACCAGAGCGACAATTCCAATGCCCATCGATAGGCCCTTCACATACGGCAGACATGAGTGGTTCGAGCTTCAACACGACGAAGGCTTGTTAACCATGCCCCAAGCGAGCGAAAGATGAAAGCTCAAGCCGCTTTTTGAGCCTCATCAGGGCCCTTGGTGTGCTCACCCGCCCCATCCGCAGCCTTGATTTGCGGCAGATTTAACGCCGCCACCAGGGACCGAATTTCGATCCGCGCAGTGACATGGCTCATCGTCGAAAGACGCAACGGCGCATCCCGTCCGCCAAGATCCAGCAAAGTCAGCCCCATCGGGAAAAGTTCCCGGTAAATTACCCGGTCTCCAAATCCACGCACCATACGAAAACCGATCCGGCCAGCCAGATCTTCCAGCCTCTCTCCCATCACGCGTTTATTGTTAGCCCGCGTCGCCGATAATCGGTTGCGCATCACAATCCAATCAATCCCTCCCGGAACACCGGACATGGCCCGTATCTTACGCGCGTTCCATACCAATTCACTGTAAAGGCTGGGCCCAAGCACAGCGCCGGTGGTCGGATCAAGTCGGGCCAGGAGATCAAAATCGACAAAACTGTCATTCAACGGCGTTACGATCTTGTCGGCATGGGCATGGGCCAAACGCGACAAATGGGTGTTCGCTCCGGGGCAATCAATGACAACAAAATCGCAGCCCTCCATTGATTGGAGGGCCTCCTGGAAATGATCCGTCTCGGTCAGCATAGAGGCTTCCCGACTATCGAGAGCGGAGGCTTTCACTTTGGCGACCTTCGGAAAATCCAGTCTCGTGCTGGCGCCTTCTGCGAATTTCATGCGGTTTTCGATATAGCGCGTTAAGCTCTTTTGGCGGAGATCGAGATCGATCGCACCGACTTTGCGCCCGCTTTTCATCAAGGCAATAATCAGGTGCATGGCGGCCGTTGATTTTCCAGAACCACCTTTTTCATTTCCAAGGACAATGACCTGAGTCAACACTTAGCTCGTCCTTTAAATTTGAGGTTCATAGGATTTCATTCACCTTGTTTGCTTACCGGCATGAAACCAGCTTCGTGTAATTTTTCACCATGAAGCGATTCTTGGCGGTCAGGGCGGTATTCAATAAGGCGGTGGCGGCAATTTTTTTGTCGATCGCGATATGCATCAGTCCTGTCAGGGCGGAGTTTGTACTTTCGCCGTTACGCCAGGTTATCACTAAAGACGCGCCGGTCGCCTCATTTACTGTTCTCAATCCATCCGATCGGATCCTCGAAGGCCGCGTCACCTGGATTGATCTCACTGCTACTCAAACCGGCTATACCGCCGCTCGACCGGAAGATCGTGCGGCTCTTAGCGCCGCGCCATTTCTCACCGTTTCACCTGCGCAGTTCCGGCTCGAGCCTGGGGCTCAAACGATTATCAGTGTTCGCTTACGAGAGCATATGTCTGTTCCTGAAACTGAGCGACGATCGCATCTTCTGATCGAGGTTGCGGCTGCTCGCACCCCAATCCGTAAGACCAAACAAGGCGGCATAGAACTCGATATCGGGCTTGGAGTATCCGCCCCAGTGATTTTACGGGGCCCACGGGGAAAAGCGCGCGCCAGCATCGAGGAAACCAAACTCCTCAGAAACTCCCAAGGAAGTCTGGAACTTCAAGCCATGATTCAGTCTCATGGAGTATATTCTTCATATGGGAGGTTAACTGCACTGATGCAGCCGGCCGAAAGCGGCGCCCCCTCCCTGGTCCTCGCCGAGCGCAGGAATATCGCCGGATATTTGGATGCTCCCATGCGACAAGTCACCCTGCCGCTCAATCTCGCCGTGCTGCCGCCAGGAAAGCTGGAGCTTCGATACGAAGGAGAAGCTGAATTTGAGGGAGAGCTGTTCGCCCGGCGAATTTTCACAGTCGCCCCGCCAGAACCATCACCGCCCGAAGAATTGCCGCCTGAACATTAATCGGCGTTAATCGGTGTTTTTGGGTAATAAATTCTCACCCTCAAAATCCGCAACCGAACAAAAAACACCCCTCTCTTTAAGTCGCTCACATAGGGCGCTGGCTTTTTGTTCGCTGGAGAGACCTCCGGCAATCATGCGTAAGAAAACGCCCTTGTCAGGCAGATTCACACGTTTGATGCGCACATCAAGTGGACCCAATTCTTCCGGGTTTTCCCGTTGAAGTTTCGCCCATCCCAAATGAGCGCTGGCAATGATGCGATATGACGCGAGATGAACGCCGTACAACACGCTGCTCATCTCGAGCGGGCTCTCGATCACGGTATCCCGGTCAATCTCCTCAACGGCCGATGCGAAGCTGGATTGAACAAGTCGCGGTGCGGGCTGCACAGGCACATTCGCGTTCGTGAGAGCCTCATTCGCGGCATTCCGGACGACTGCGGGGGCGACTGGGGGGACGACTGGGGGTTGGGTCAATTTTATGGGCGACGGCGTCGACAAAACTTCATTTGCGGCTGCCGCAAGGGCCTGAACCGCGATATCAGAGGTTGTGTCTTCACCCAATTCACTGCCACGCAATTCCGTCGAGCGCTCTTGCGCTTCACTCAAGCGCTGCAACTCCATGACGCGGGTCTTCAGCCGTGCATTCTCCGCTTTGAGACGTGCAATTTCCGTCTCGGATTCCGCCGCTTTCGCACTATGAGACCAATCTCGTTCCTCATTGACATCACTGGTGAGATCGGGAGTGGTTTTACCGGAAATCACACTACATGCAGAAAGTACGATGGCGGCGAAAATCATGCCCGCGATCTGAAAAAGAGACTTTGAGAACGCCGTGAAATACTTGCGCTGACTGTTGTGTTGGCGCATTAGGCTCTCCCTTTGAAACCACTCAGTCGCAATAGCGGTCTTTGATCAATGACGCCAGTAGGAACTGATTCTCGCCCTCCCGCAGGATCACCAATAAAAGTTGTCCACACCGTCCAAGCACTCCGCGTTCAAGTTGATGCATGGAGGTCGAAAGGGCTGAAAATAAGTTTTGTCCCAACAATGGGCGCGCTCCATGCAGGCCATTTATCATTGGTGCGCAAATCAACGACAATTGCAGATCGCACCGTGGCTAGTATTTTTATCAACCCAAGACAATTTTCTCCTACGGAAGACCTGGAAACCTATCCGCGCAATGAAGAACATGATCTCAAGCAGTTGGCGGCTCAAGGTTGCGATCTTGTCTATGTTCCATCGCGAGACGCGATGTATCCGAAGGGCTACCAGACAAGCATCGTCGTACCCGAACTTTCACAAGGCCTTTGCGGGACGTCACGACCTCATTTTTTTGGCGGCGTGGCGACTGTTGTCTGTAAACTCTTAAATCAGTGTCGGCCCGATCTCGCTGTATTCGGTGAAAAAGATTACCAACAATTGCTGATCATCAAGCGCATGGTGACCGATCTCGATATCGATGTGAAAATCATTGGTTCCGCCATCGTGCGCGAGAAGGATGGTCTCGCAATGTCTTCACGCAATGCATATTTATCATCACAGGATCGTGCGACAGCGGGACACTTAAATCGCGTTATCGCAGAGGTGGCGCGCACTATCGCAAGCGGTGCGCGTGCTGATGAAGCGCTTTGCCGCGGGCGTGCCGCCTTACTGAGTACGGGGTTCCCTTCTATCGATTACATTGAGGTCCGATCAGCCGATGACCTCACCCTGCTCGGCCCAGGTGTGATTGATCAACCGGCAAGGGTCTTCGTCGCAACGGTCATTGGCAAAACGCGGCTCATCGACAATTGGCCAATTGACAAAAACCAATAACACCAAGAGCGTCGAGCGAAAAGTGCGCAACGCTTATCGCCTATATAGGCTTTACAAGAGCCCTAAATCTGCCAGTTTTGCACGCAATTCCGGCGGCGCCTGGCTGGCTTTTAAAGTGCTGAGATCAGAAGGCGCATCTTCTGATCTTAAATAGCGCCAGCCTTGAAATGCACGCCGCGGCTGCGCCTCAGTCGCCGACAACTCAGGTTCGAGCAGGATCGCACAACGCTTAATCCCGTCACTCCCAGTCACCGGTTCGAACTTCGCGATGCGCTGGCGGACTAGGATGACGCCTTTAATCACCCAATAGAGCGACCCACCATCAAGGAGCTCACTCATCCGACGCGGCGACATGCGAGTCACATGCTCGCTTACAGCGCCCCACGCCGTGCCTTTATTCACAGCGACTCGCCGATGAACCCAGTAAGCAAGGTCATCAACAGTCTCCGCGCCGACACAAAGTTTGACGAGATTCAGACCCATCCGCCCCTGATCAATTCTAGTGGTTATTTCGCGATGCGCAGTCGCGCCACTTCGCGCGATCGCTGGCGCTTTAGATCATGGCGAGTCGTTCGCTTAACAAGAATGTACAAAATAAAATAACACATGGCGGCGCCGATCGCGGCCAGCCACATAGGCAGATGTTCAAATAGCACTGCAAAGCGATCGTAGCTCAAGCCTAACGCCTGTGCGAGACCGGGTAACTCCTGGCCGATCAGCAATACAGCGCCAAGGCCCGTCAGCAAAAACGCCAACAAGCCAGCGAGAATCGCCCCGATCGTGACCCCCATATCCGCATGTTCTTCTGCTTTGGAAATAATCATCTTCGTCTGATCGCCAGAGAGCGCCTGAGTCGCAGCAAAAAGCGCACGTGCGCGCGCAGCCGTTTCTTCCGGTGACAATTGGTTTGTGTCTTCACGGCGCAATGCCTCAAAATCGACAACAGGCATCGCCTTTAATTCCGCGTCGGAAACATAATCCAGTTCGCACTCAGGGGCCGGTTGCACATCCGCTGTGGGCACCACCAAAGACGCATCTGTCGGCATAAGAAATAATGACTTCTCAGCTGCGCGGCGACGCACCAGCCCGTCCAGCATTACGAGTTCATTGTTGACGCGCGCCTTCGTCCACATTTCAAAAGCCTGAGCCGCAGACAACTTGTCGCCTTCGTTGAGCTTGCGCAATACAGAGGAACGCCGCCAGTTCTCTTCGCCGATATTGTAAACCAAAGAAACGAGTGCATCATTCTCATTCTGATTAAGAGGCGCGCGAACTGTATCAGCAATCAATTGCTCAATCGGTGCGATATCATCTTTAAGAAGACGCTCAGCATCACCTTCGGTGACGCTCATTCCATGGCGAGCCGTTGAGGTATGACCGTAGCCGACAGTCCACTGCTCACTGGGCGCATAATGGGCCGACATACGCAGCCCCTCATAGCCCTTGATCAGATTAAGACCTGTCTCTCCCGTTTTCATGGCGGCAACCCGATCCCCTCGTTATGCCAAATTCACACAGCCTGCGTCGTCACTTGCAGACAACTCCATACCTCCACTGTCGAGAGAAAGCGCCTTGGAAAGCCCCTTCTCCGCCAGCGCCACCGGCCCACAGCTTACCCTCAAGCTGCGATAACCAACTATTTAGCACGCTAGGCCGCCCTTGTGTAGGCGCAAAGGTCCCTCAGGTTTTTCGGACTCACGGCCTGCTGTTTCAGACTGGTACACGCAGGATAGCAAATGTGACCACAGGGCGCTCAAATTCCGCCTGAAACCGCATCCGAGAAACCCTCGTTGCGGCCATTTTCAGTCATTGAAGCCGCTCAGAGAGCCTTTCTTATTGCCCATCGACTGGTTTTTTAGCTACGGCGGGCACTGCACCGTCGAATGGCATGATAATTGGTTCTATTTCGCTATGCGTGGGCCCGGCTTGCTCGGACGAGCCCCCGTGTAGCGGTGGGAATAAGCGCTTCGCTATTAGGAATTAGACCGGGCAAGCAGGGTGACGCAAATGTTAGGCAATGGAATGGCAAATATTGTCGCCGCAATCATCATCGCCGCAGCGCTTCTATGGAGTGGGGGCTTCGGTCAATCCCGCACATCGGATGTAACGGAAGATGAGTTTGCGCGGTTTTACGCACGGGCGGTGGGTGACATCCGCAATGACATCGTAGTGAATTGTGGGTGTTGCGGTGACGGGTCCGGGGGGGCCAAAAAAGGTTCTTTTTAGGAGCCCGCCCCGTTCCGACCCGGATCGCCGGTTATAAACCCGGCCTTCCGACCGAAACGCGGCGGGCGCCAGAACTCCTCACCAAAGAGGCTCTTGTCGTTCCGGAACCACCGGTTGTTACAGACGAGCGCGTATTTCCTCCGGCGCGACCAATCGTGCTGCCGGGACCGTTTTTCCTGGGACCACCGCCAATACTCGTCGTTCCGCCGACGGAGGAGCCGCCTATCGATGTGCCGGAGCCAGCCACATTGTTCATACTTCTTCTTGGCCTCACGATGCTTTATTTCGGCCAGACCGCAATTTTCAGACGTCGCCAAGGATATGACGGAAAAATGAGCGGCTAAAACTTTCGTCGCTCTCGATAAACAGTCACTTGCTCTGCTATGAGGCCGGCCCCTTCGAGGGCCGGTTTCGTATCAAGGTGTGACTACATCAGCACCAGGGCGGCCAGACCGAGAAAAACGAAAAACCCCACGACATCCGTAACAGTTGTGACGAAGACCGCCGAAGAGACAGCGGGATCCGCTCCAGCACGCTGCAAGCTTATCGGGATGAGAATGCCAGCAATGCCGCCAGCTAATAAATTAATAATCATGGCGACACCGACAACCAGGCCTAATTGCAATGCAGCAGATCCATTCTGAGCCCCGGTCGTCCAATAATACCAGACGCCTGATAAGACTCCGAGCATGAGCGCGAATAAAACGCCGTTCACACCGCCAACCAGTGTTTCTCGCCAGATAATTCTCGCCGCATTCGACGGCGTCAGATCTTTTGTTGCGAGCGAACGTACTGCCACAGTGAGCGTTTGCGTACCCGCATTTCCACCCATCGACGCAACGATAGGCATCAAAACAGCGAGCGCGACGATCTGCTCAATGGCGCCGCCAAACAGCGCAATCACCAGAGAAGCGAGAATCGCCGTCGCCAGATTGACCGCGAGCCACGAAAACCGCGAACGGACGGTCTCCAACACAGAGTCAGACAGGCCTGTATCCGCTTCAACCCCTGCCAACGCCAGCATATCTTCATGAGTTTCTTCGTGAACAATTTCAACAACGTCATCAACCGTGATCATGCCGACGAGTCGCTGCGCATCGTCGACCACAGGGGCTGAAATCAGGTTATATTGCTCAAATAAATAAGCGACTTCTTCCTGATCCAGGCCGACCGGTATGCGCTTAACGTTCTGATCCGTCATAATGTCTTTAATGACGGTATCGCGTTTCGACCTCAGAATTGTTGAAAGAGGTACGACCCCGACGGGCTTAAAGGACGGGTCGACTACAAAAACTTCATAAAACCGATCCGGGAGTTCATCGGCGCCTCTGAGGCGATCGATAATTTGTCCAATGGTCCAGTAAGCGGGGGCGGCAAAAACCTCCCGTTGCATCAAACGACCCGCGCTATCCTCTCCGTACTCAAGCGCAGCGCGAACCGCCATGCGTTCCGTAACGGGAACTTCGGCGAGAATCTCGGCGCGTTTCTTTTCGTCGAGATCCTCAAGGATAAAAGTGGCGTCGTCTGTTTCGAGTTCCGTAACCGCTTCCGCGACCTTGTGGGGCGCCATCGCGCCAACAACATCTTCGAGCAGATCGTGCTCAAGCTCCGCCAGCACGTCCGGATCAAGTCCGCCGTCGAGCAATTCAATCAGCCGCGACCGATCGTCATCGCTCAGCAAACCAAGAAGATCAGCCATATCCGCCGGATGAAGGCCTTCACAAAGCTTGGCCGCCGCCGCTGCTTCTCCGCCCTCAATGGAGCCGGACACAGCTCGCACAAAAGCTGTTGTCAGCGTCTGATCTTTGGCGAACTGATTTTCGACCTCCGGAAGCGTACCTTCGGAAGGAGGAATACTCTCATCGATGGAAGTCGGCTCGTTCATCGACAAACACTCGCCCAGTGGAAAGTTTCGGGGGAAGTTCGAACTCAGTAGCTAGGGCAAGCTGCATCCCATAGGCAAGATCCAAAGGTGAGTCGCCATATATTTTTCACGATTTCTTTCCGCATTCGATACGTTCGCATGGCGTCGCCGCGTCCCGGACCTGTTTTTCCCGTTATAGCTGGAATTAGTCTCGAAAATTGACGACACCACTCAAAATGACGCCAATCGTGATTGCCGAGAGCACAGACGCAACGACAGTCGTCATGATGACTTTCTTTTTAAGGTTGGGGGCGACGGGGGCGCCAGGGTCTGCACCTTTAACGCCGTCTTCCTCTCCCTCCCAACGTCCGGTGACACCTATCGGCAGCATCGCAAAAAACACCAGCCACCAGATAATAATGAAGACTACAACAGCACTGAAGGGATTCATCGCTCGGTCCTATGAATGATAATCGATAGGACAGAGCGTTTGCCCCAGACCGACGTCAATCGATTACGAACAGCCCTGCGCACAGCAATCTCGACGGCGGCGTCATCAAGACGTTTCTTCTCACTAAGGTGGGAGATCGCGTCTTCGGCGTCGTCTTCCAGAAGCATAGAGATTGATCCGCCCTCTTCAGTCTCAGCCGGAGCGCCAAATAACATCGCCACGGCTGGCCCCGCCATCCTGCCCCTCTCATCGAGAACCAACGAAATCGCCACATAACCGCCAAAAGATAACTTCCGACGCTCCCGCATCGGCGATGAACCTTCGGGTAACAAACGAACGCCATCAAGATAGAGCCGGCCAGCCGGTACTTCATCAATGACCTCAGGCTTGCCAGGCGCCAATCTGATAAGGTCGCCGTTACGCGGTGCTATTGCATGGACCGCCCCTAGCTCTTTTGCAAAATCGGCGTGCTCTTCGAGATGGCGAGCTTCGCCATGGACAGGTATTGCAATGCGGGGGCGCGCCCACTCATACATTTTCCGCAACTCATCCCTGCACGGATGACCAGAAACATGAATAAATTCATCCTTTTCCGTAATCACCTTCACACCTTGATCGACAAGTTCATTTTGGAGGGAATAAATATCGCGCTCATTACCGGGGATAATCTTGGAAGAAAAAATAACCGTATCGCCTGGTGAAAGGGCAATATCGGGGTGGTCATCACGGGCAATACGCCCAAGCGCCGCCCGGGACTCTCCCTGACTTCCCGTACACAGATAGAGAATATTTTCTCGCGGCAGGAAACCGGCTTGCTCAGGAGCGACAAATTCGAGACCTTCCGGCAAAAGCCCGGTTTCACGCGAAACGTCTACGATACGAAGCATGGACCGCCCGAGCAGACACACACTGCGGTCCGCCGCCTTCGCCGCTTCACAGATCGACACCACGCGTGAAACGTTAGACGCGAAGGTGGTCACCGCCACCCTGCCCTCTTGTTTGGCGATAAGCGCCGTAAGCGAGTCTTTTACACCCGCTTCTGAACCCGACTCCCCATCCGACAAAACATTCGTCGAATCACAAACCATTGCCAGCAATCCGTCATCCCCTAACTTTTTGATCGTCGTATCATCAGGTGTCGGTCCGAGAGTGGGAGTCGAATCTATCTTCCAGTCGCCTGTATGAAACGCTGTGCCAAGCGCCGTTCTGACAATGACGCCATTGGGTTCGGGTATGGAATGAGTGAGGGTCACATATTCAAGATCAAATGGGCCAAGCGTAAATCGCGCGCCCATGTCAATGATGTTCAAGTTCGCATCACTCAGCCCCTTTTCTTCGAGCTTACGACGCACCAATGAGGCGGTAAAAGGCGTGGCGTAGATCGGGCAATCAAACTGGGGCGCTAATAATGCCACGGCGCCAATATGATCTTCGTGGCCATGAGTCAGTAACAGCCCTAAAAGGCGATCCTTTTCTTCGATGATATAAGATGGGTCTGGGCAGATCAGATCGACACCCGGCGTTCTCGCATCTCCGAACAGCACCCCACAATCTATCATAATCCATTGGCGCGCGTGGGCGGGACCGAACCCGTAAAGATTCATGTTCATGCCAATTTCGCCAGACCCACCCAGCGGCAGGAACACAAATTCATCTTTTTTCACTATTACCCCTTGGCCTCAGAGACCTTGATGCGTCGATGAATTTCGAGTAGGCCACGGATCGTCAGCTCACTGTCAAAAATATCGATGCAGTCTGTGGCGCCGTCAAACAAGGCGGCAATGCCCCCCGTGGCGACGACCTTAATCGGTTGTGGATATTCATTTTTGATACGCTCAACCAGCCCTTCAATCAGACTGATATAGCCCCAGAAAACACCTGACTGCATCGCACCCACCGTATCCGTCCCAATCACAGAGGACGGACGTTCGATCGCAATGCGCGGCAGCCGCGCCGCTGCTTCATGCAGCGCCTGCATGGAAAGATTGATGCCTGGCGCTATGATACCGCCTTCAAATCCGCCATCGGCGCCAACAATGTCGAAATTGGTCGCCGTACCAGAATCAACAACGATCAGCGGCCCGCCATGGGCGGCATAGGCGCCGACAGCATTGACGAGCCGGTCGGCGCCAGCCTCTGACGGCTTGGGAATGCGCACCTCAACGCCAGGAATATTATGGGGACCGACAACAAACGGCTCACATCCAAAATATCTCCGGGAAAGATTTCGAAAATGAAACAGAGATTGAGGAACAACATTCGAAATGATGCAATCATTGACTTCAGTCAACGCGTGCCCGGCCATCGTCATTAATTGCGAGAGCCAAACGGCGTATTCGTCAGCAGTCCGGACACTGGATGTCGACGTGCGCCATTGCGCAATCGTCTTATCCCCATCGCAAAGGGCGATGACCGAATTTGTATTTCCCACATCAATCGCTAAAAGCATCGCCTATCCTCTAAACCTCTCATGCACAGTTACGGGCGAACTGCACACAATGTATCGTTTATGAAACGAGCATACTGCATATCGTAACATTACGCGCGCGGCTTCGTAAAAAACACATCCCCCGCAGCGATAACCCGCCTGTGATCACCCATACGCAAAATGAGCCCTCCTGAGGGGTCGATGTCTTCGAATACACCTTTCAGATCCTGACCCGGCAACCGCACTGTAATCCTCTGGCCCCGACCAGCAGCATATTCAAGCCAGGCTTCTCGTACGGGTGCGAAACCCTGATCAAGCCAAACCTTCCTCCAGGTGTTCATCCGGTCGTCTAATGTATCCAGCAATGCCATGGGAGAAGGCGGCGCGGACCCGTCCAACGCGTCAATGAGGCGTGCAGATTGATAGGAAACATCCTCAGGTTTTGAAATGATGTTGATGCCAATACCCAATGCGATCATGCGCCCCGCCGGAGTATCAAGAAGCTCAGGCAAGATCCCCGCGACCTTCCCGCCATTGAGTAAGACATCATTGGGCCATTTGAGAGTGAGCGCCACGCGGGGTATGTGCGCCCGTATCGCCTCAGCCACCGCAATCGCCGCAACAAATGAAATCTGCCCTGCGTCTTCAATTAACCCGTCCGGTTCGATTAGCAATGTCGCGGCAAAATCGCCCTCAGCCTGAATCCAACGGCGTCCTCGACGGCCATATCCTGCGGTCTGGCGCAACGCGACAATCCATAATGGCCCACGGGCTCCGGTGTTCGCGCGTCGTTTGGCTTCCAGATTTGTTGAGTCTATCGTTTCGAAGAGTTCGACTGATGAAAACCGTTTTGGCACGGATTAAAACAATGCGGAAGCCGCGTGATTCGCAGCTTCACGTAAAGGCCCGACCAAAAAGAGCGTCAGCGGAAACATTAAAAAAGCGGCGCCTGCTGCGGTAAATCGCAATGCCGGTTTTACTTCACGTTCAAAGGTCGGCGCAGGCTCATCAAACCAGATAACCCAGATGACCTTGAGGTAATAAAAAGCGGAAATGACACTGGCGACAGCGCCGGCAATAGCCAGCCATACAAGATCCGCATTCACAGCAGCCAGGAAAACATACCACTTACCGAAAAAACCGCCGGCCGGAGGTACGCCCGCCATCGAGAACATAAAAACCGTAAGCATCAATGCAAGGGGCGCGTTCGTTTTCGACAGGCCGGAAAGATCAGCAATTTTCTCAGTCAGACCGCCGCGCCTACGCATCATCAAGATGCAGGCGAAGGCGCCGATCGTCATCACCACATAGATCGTCATATAAATGAGGATCGATCCGATGCCCTCCGGAGTGCCTGCTGCGAGACCAATCAGCGCGTAACCCATGTGCCCAATCGAGGAATACGCCATCAGTCGTTTGATGTTTACCTGAACGATGGCGGAGAAAGCGCCAACAGTCATCGAGGCGACAGATATAATTGCGATAATAGGCCGCCACTGATCGATGATGTCGGGCACCGAGGTGACTAGCACACGTGAAAACAAGGCGATGGCGGCGACCTTCGGCGCGGCGGCGAAAAACGCTGTCACCGGCGTCGGCGCCCCCTCGTAAACATCCGGCGTCCACATATGAAATGGCGCTGCGGAGACTTTGAACGCTAATCCTGCGATCAGGAACACGACGCCGAAAACAAGGCCAATATTGGTCTCGCCTGAAGTCGCAATCCGCGCGATCGTTTCAAATTGAGTTGACCCGGTGAAGCCGTAAATCAATGAGGCGCCATAAAGCAAAAGCCCTGATGACAAGGCGCCGAGGACAAAGTATTTCAGACCCGCTTCGGTTGACCGGCGGCTGTCGCGATTAAAGGCTGCGAGGATGTAGAGCGCCAGGCTCTGCGTCTCGACCCCCATATAGAGTGAGATCAAATCGCTCGCCGACACCATCAACGACATGCCAAAAACAGCCAAAATGATCAGGATCGGATATTCGAACCGGCCGAGCTCCTCACCCGGAAGAGTGCCGATTGACATTAAAATGGCGAATGCAGCAGCGACAAAAATAACAATCTTCGAAAAGACCGCAAAATCATCGATACGAAAGGCGCCATCGAAAAGCGCGTTGGCTGACGCGCCTTGACCCAACAGCGTTAGAATCGCTGCGCCGATCATCAGGGCGACGGCAATCAGGGAAATATGCCGCGAATATCGATCGCCGAGAAAGACACCGGTGATCAAAAGGATCATCCCACCGAGGACCAGCAGCAACTCCGGAAACGCATGTGTAAGGGTTTCAATAACGCCCATCAGCGTACTCCTGCAGCGGCCAGCGCTGAATCATAGTTTTCAATCATCAAATCGACCGCTGGAGAAAATATGGAAAGCGCCGGCCCCGGATTAACGCCGAGATAAAGAGACAACACCAGCAACACGCCCAGGATGCCAAGCTCTCGTCGACTGACATCTGTTATTTCCATCAATTCCGACTTGGTCATATCGCCGTACATCACCTGCCTGAACAGCCTTAACGCGTAGGCTGCCGACAAGATGACTCCAAACGCCGCGAAGAAAGCGATCCAGCTATTGGTGATGAACGCACCGGTCATCGTCAAAAACTCTCCAACGAACCCGGAGATCCCCGGTAAGCCGACATTGCCCAGCGTAAAGAACAGAAAAATGAACGCATAAAACGGCATTCGATGCACGAGGCCGCCATAAGCGGCAATTTCACGCGTGTGCATGCGGTCGTAAACGACACCGACACATAAGAAGAGCGCCCCGGAAATAAAGCCGTGGGAGAGCATCTGAAAAAGACCGCCTTCGATCCCCTGCTCGGTCCCCGTGAAGATACCCATGGTGACGAAGCCCATATGCGCGACTGACGAATAGGCAATGAGCTTTTTCATGTCATCTTGAGCGAGCGCCACCAGCGAGGTGTAAATAATCGCGACAATCGACAGGGCAAAAATGAACGGAGCGAAATCAGCACTCGCGACTGGAAACATGGGAATTGAGAAGCGTAAAAATCCGTACCCACCCATCTTTAGAAGAATGGCCGCAAGGATGACTGAGCCGGCAGTCGGCGCTTGTACGTGTGCATCGGGCAGCCAGGTATGCACTGGCCACATTGGCATCTTCACCGCGAAAGAGGCGAAGAAGGCCAACCAGAGCCACTTCTGAGCGCCGACCGGAAAGCTAAATTGTTGTAAAGCTGGGATATCCGTCGTGCCCGCCTGAGAATACATCCACAAGATGGCAATCAGCATCAGGACGGAACCAAACAATGTATACAAAAAGAATTTGAGTGCAGCATAGATGCGACTCGGCATCTCGACGCCCGCAATGACTTTCGTTCCTTTGCTACCCCAAACGCCAATAATCAGGAACATCGGGATCAGGCTGCCCTCAAAGAAGAGGTAAAAGACAACCAAATCAAGCGCACAAAAAACGCCAATCATCAACGTTTCCATGACCAGAAACGCGATCATAAAATCGGCGACGCGATCTGTGATGGAGCGCCAGGACGCCAGGATACAAAGCGGCGTGAGCAGCGTCGTCAACATCACGAACAAGATCGAGATGCCGTCAACACCCATTTTATAACTAATGCCGGCGCCGATCCATTTCGCTTCTTCAACAAGTTGATAACCGGCCAGCGTCCGGTCGTAGAGAACAAAAACACCAAGCGAGACAAGAAAGGTTCCCACCGTGAAGGAAAGCGCAACATATCTGGCGATACTGTCCAGCTGCGCCTGTTCTTTCGGATCAAGCACACCATTGTCATCAGCGCGCACCATCATACGTCTGAGGGCAATAACAAATGCCCCGACCAATGGCAGGAATGTGACAAGGCTGAGCCAGGGCTGCTGAGCGAAACTCTCAGTCATCATCGCCCTCCGCCCGTCGTGAACAACACGAACGTAATGAACACGGCAATACCGACAAGCATGGCAAAGGCGTAATGATACATGTAACCAGTCTGAACCCGGACAATACGTTTTGCACTCGCGGCGACGACCGCCGTTATGCCATCGGGACCAACACCGTCAATGGTGCGCTCGTCACCTTCTTTCCATAAAAACCTGCCCAGCGCGAACGCCGGACGAACAAGGAGAAAGTCGTATATCTCATCGAAATACCATTTGTTTTTCAAAAATGCGTAGATCATGCCGCCCTCACGGAGAAGACCTGGCTTGAGGGGATCACCACGCAGATAGTGCCAACCCGCCGCAAGCGTGCCCGTCGCCATTGCAAAGAAAGGCGCCCAGATGACCCAAAGGGGGAAGCGATGCGCATCATGGTCTCCAGATTCGTCGTGAATGACGATCTCATTGGCGACACCATGAGTCTCATCAGGAGAAGAATGAAGATTGGCGTCCGCATCAAGGTCGCTTATGACCTGATGATCTCCGCTGACCGCGTTGACGCCATGATCAAGCAGCGCCGTCGCGTCCATAGAAGCGCCCGCATGAAGGCTCTCAGCCGCTTCGATCTCAGCACGTGAAAAGAATGCGCCATTCCAGAATTCATCGGATTTTGGTCCCACGAATTGGCTGTAAAAGAGCATACCAGACGCGAGCGCGCCGATAGCAAGCGGCGCCAATGGCCAAAGCATAATATCGGGAACCGCGTGGGGGTGTTTTCTGACGTTCTCTGGTGCGCGTGACCGTCCCCAGAATGTGAGGAAGATCAATCGCCAGGAATAGAACGCCGTAAACACTGCCGCTATGAGGCCAAGCACGAAAGCATAATTGCCGTACGCCGCACCCGCCTGTCCGGCAGCATAAGCACTCTCCAGGATCATATCCTTTGAGACGAAACCTGCGGTTCCAACCGGAACGCCAAACAATTTCAGCCCCGGTATGCCAACGCCAGTAATGGAAATCGTCCCTACAACCATTAAGATATGAGTCAATGGAAGCAAAACTTTCACATCACCCATCTTCTTAATGTTCTGTTCGTGGTGCATGCCGACGATCACCGCTCCTGAACCGAGGAAGAGAAGCGCTTTGAAAAAAGCATGGGTGAAAAGATGGAACATCGCTGCGTCATAGGCGCCGACTCCAGCCGCAAAGAACATATATCCGAGCTGGGAACAGGTCGAATAGGCGACGATCTTTTTGATGTCATCTTGCAGCAGCCCGACTGTCGCCGCAAAGAACGCCGTCGTCGCGCCGACAAGCGTCACCATGGCAGCTGCGTTCGGGGCAAACTCATAGATCGCCGAACACCGGCTGACCAAAAACACACCGGCTGTCACCATGGTGGCGGCATGGATGAGCGCCGAAACAGGCGTCGGGCCTTCCATCGCGTCGGGAAGCCATGTGTGGAGCATAAATTGCGCAGACTTGCCCATGGCTCCGATAAACAAAAGCACGCCAATCACAGTGAGCGCATGCCAGTCGTGACCGATGAAAGTAATCGTCAAATCGCGTATTGGCGCGCCCATACTATAACCGAAAGGGACTGCATCCCCATTGGCGGCGATCACACCAAAGACCGTATCAAAATCAACCGATCCGAATACGAAAAAGATCCCCATGATTCCGAGAGCAAAACCGAAATCGCCAACCCTGTTGACGACAAACGCCTTTATTGCTGCGTCGTTGGCGGATTTTTTCTTGAACCAAAAACCAATGAGCAGATAGGAGGCGAGCCCAACACCTTCCCAACCGAAAAAGAGTTGCAGGAAGTTGTCGGCTGTCACCAGCGTCAACATGGCGAATGTAAACAACGATAAATAGGCGAAGAAACGGGGCTGTTCGCCATAGCCCTTCATATAGCCGATGGAATAAGCGTGAACGAGGAAGGACACTGTATTCACGACAACCAGCATCACTGCCGAAAGTGTGTCTAACCGAACCGCCCAGCTCGCTTCAAATCCGCCTGACGCAATCCAAGTGTATAAGGGTATGGTTTCTGCGGCGCCGCCAATGGCGACGCGAAAAAATAAAACCCAGGCATAAATGCAGGCCAGGGCGAGGAACGACGTCGTCAGCCACTCCGCCGCCCGAGCGCCAAATGCCCGCCCGACAGGCATCGCCAGCATGGCGCCAAAGAGAGGTAAAAGGACGACAAAAGGTTCCATCTACGTCGCCTCAGTGCTTCATCAGATTGGCGTCATCGACTGAAATGTCGCCACGATTACGGAAATAAGCGACCAATATCGCCAGGCCCACCGCCGACTCTGCAGCCGCCACCGTGAGCACCATGAAGGCAAAGACTTGACCCGTCATATCTCCCAGGAACTGGGAAAAAGCGACAAGGTTGATGTTCACTGAAAGAAGCATCAGCTCAATCGACATCAAAATAACGATGACGTTTTTACGATTAAGAAAAATCCCCGCCATGCCGATCGAGAAGAGAATCGCCGCGATCGTGAGGTAATGTCCGAGCCCTATCTCCATTCGACGTACTCCATTTCGATCCTTCGAGGCTCGCAGCTTCGCTGCTCGCACCTCAGGATGAGGGTCAGGGCTCCCCTCATCCTGAGGTGCGAGCGAAGCGAGCCTCGAAGGATGGCGACCATGCTATAGTCCCTGCCCGGTTTTAACTTTAACGACCTCTACGCCTTCAGATCGTTTTCGACCAATCTGTTTGACGGCATCCTGTTTTTTAACGCCCTTACGAGTGCGGAAAGTGAGCACGATCGCGCCAATCATGGCGATCAAGAGAACGACCCCCGCAATCTGGAAATAATGAATATAATCCGTATAGAGGATAAGCCCCAGCTGTTCGATATTGTTCGGGCCGGAGGGATCTGAAACGATTTCCATCGCCTTCGGAGAAGGATGTGCTCGCGCCAGTTCCGCATCCGATGGGAACACCCACACCGAAACAACCATAATCAACTCGCCGACGACAATGGCCGCTAACGTTCCTGCTATCGGTACGTAACGAAGGAAGCCCTGTTTGAGCTCCACAAAGTCGACGTCGAGCATCATCACAACGAACAAAAACAATACGGCGACTGCGCCGACATAAACGACGACCAGGAGCATGGCCAAATATTCCGCGCCCATCAGCACGAAAAGGCCCGCCGCCGATATAAAAGTTATGATCAAGAACAGCACCGAATGGACCGGATTCTTGGAGGAAATAACCATCAGCGCCGCGATAATGGCGATGCTTGCAAAGATATAAAATGCGACGGCAGAGATCATGGCGGTTCCGGCAGGCTATGCGCCTGTTGATTTGTTTATTCGTTCGTTGGTGGACCGGTCGAAAAGGATTCTAACTCCGACCGTCGAGTCGCGCTTCTTTTATCGATACGGGGCGTCTAGTTCTAGATTCTTTGCGATTTCCCTTTCCCAGCGGTCGCCATTCGCAAGCAGGCGCGCCTTATCATAGAAAAGTTCTTCACGTGTCTCAGTGGCAAATTCAAAATTTGGCCCCTCGACAATAGCGTCAACCGGGCAGGCCTCCTCACAAAACCCACAATAAATGCACTTGGTCATGTCAATATCGTAGCGGGTCGTCCGGCGTGAGCCGTCATCGCGTGGTTCCGCCTCGATCGTAATGGCCTGGGCCGGGCAGACGGCCTCGCAAAGCTTGCATGCAATACAGCGTTCCTCACCATTGGGATAGCGTCGCAGGGCATGTTCTCCGCGAAAGCGCGGGCTGAGCGGGCCTTTCTCAAACGGATAGTTCAATGTCGCTTTGGGGCGCACAAAATATTTCAAGGCGAGCATAAACGCCTTCACGAAGTCCAGAAGCGCAAAGCCCTTAATCGCCTGTGCGATACGCGCCATCTTTTATGACCTCCAGCTCTGGAAGTGGCCCGCCAGGTCCGGAAAGAGAAGCAACATGCCCGCGACCAAAACAACATAAGCAAGCGAAAGGGGCAGGAAGATCTTCCAACCGATCCGCATCAACTGGTCAAAGCGATAACGGGGCACGATCGCCTTCACCATAGCGAACAGGAAAAAGAAGAAAATCACTTTCAACCCGAACCACAGCAAAGCAAGCCATGGCGCATTCAGTGGATACACATCAATCGGTGAATGCCAACCGCCGAAAAACAGGATCGTTAATAACGCACACATCAAGACGATGTTCAGGTATTCCCCGATCATGAACAGCAGATAAGGCGTCGAGGAATATTCCACCTGGTAACCTGCGACGAGTTCCGACTCAGCTTCGGGCAAATCGAATGGCGGCCGGTTGGTCTCCGCCAGCGCTGAAATGAAAAACACTACAAACATCGGAAACAACGGAATGAAATGCCAGTTCAATATGCCCATACCGCGGTCCTGGCTTTCGACGATCTCGGTCATATTGACGGAGCCGACCAGAAGCAAAACCGTAATGATCACGAAGCCTAAAGAGACCTCATAAGAGACCATCTGCGCTGCGGACCGGAGAGAGCCGAGAAATGGATATTTCGAGTTCGACGCCCACCCGCCCATGATGATGCCGTAAACACCGAGTGATGAAACCGCGAAGAGATAGAGGATGCCAACATTGATATCAGATACGACCATTCCCGGCCCGACTGGCACCACCGCCCAGGCAATAAAAGCGAGCATGAAGGAAATCAGAGGCGCGAGGATAAAAACCGTCCGGTCGGCGCCTGCGGGTATGACGATCTCTTTGAAAACAAATTTCAAGAAATCTGCGAAGGATTGCAATAACCCGAACGCACCAACGACGTTCGGTCCTTTGCGCATCTGCACCGCCGCCCAGACCTTACGATCGAAGAGAAGGATGAAAGCGAGCGCGACGAGGAGGACCACCATCAGTGTTACCGTCTGCAGCACTGTAGGGATCAGCCAGTTCAACCACCCCGCATCGGTGGGTCGAGAGATCAGATAATTCCAAAGGTCATCCATGGGCCCGCGTCATAATGCGGAACGTGACCATAGTCACCCGATTTTCGTCGAAAATCTGAATGATTGAGGTCAGTCTCGCAAGACGAGCCTATACGCCAGCCCCCTTAAGGGCATTGCCAACTATAAATCCAGGGATTGCCTAGTGCCAAGGATTGCCTAGTGCCAGGGATTGCCTAGTGAATGGAAATGTCCGCGAAAAGCCCTCCACGCTTCTTCACGTTTTTCGGAGAACCATAAACGTTGATATCGCCCATGCCTGAAACTGCCGCATCGACTGATTCAGAGGCATAGACATTCGCCTCCCCAACACCTGACACACGCACTTTAACGGTGCGACATTGAAGATCCTCGGCATCAAGTTCTCCGACGCCTGAAACATAGGCTTCGAGCTCGGTGCACGTTCCGGCAACCTCGATATCGCCAACGCCGGAAATTTCTATTTCAAAATGTTGGGAGTCAATGCCGGATATTTCCCCATCGACGACGCCTGATACACGAAAGGCTTCTAAAGATGGCAGTGAAATTGTCGCCAGCACACCCTGACGTCTGCGCCTTTTCTCTCCGCGTTTGCGGCTACGCTGATCAAGGTCAAGCACATTGCCGCGGACCTTGACATCAACACGGCTCATTTCGCTCTCGGGGCCGGACAATTCGATGGCGTATCCACCGCCTACCCTTACATCGATCTCATAAACGCCGGATATCTCGATCTTCTCAAACCCCGTAAAATCGAATGTCTTGTTGACCTCATCATCTGAAGCCAGAGCTACACTGAGCGCACCCGCCGCGACCGTCGCCAATCCCAATCCTATAATGCTCTTCATCGGGGGCTCCTTGAGTTACCATGACAGATGTAACGCTTGGGATGCGCCCAAGCTAGCCGTTTGGACGTGAAGACAAGGCGGTCCGGCGCAAAAGTGGCCTTTTAGACGGCAAGTGGGGCCCGAAGGGCGCCAAACCGATCCCCTGCGAGGCCTTTCCCACAACTCAATTCAACCGGAGAATATTACTGCTCGGGGCAGGTGATGCGGCTTTCTCAGCCGCCCGCCAGAGAGGCGCCATGAGCCGACCGAAAATAACCGCAATAATCGGACCGGGAAGGAGCAGAGCGATGCCAGTGAACACTGGCGCCCCTAAAAAGAAAAACAGATCGCCTTTGACGATGGCGAGAAAAGCGAGCTCCACAACAACCACGGCGACAAAATAAGGCCAGACTTTTCTGTGCCGTCGTTTTTCAAGTGTCATGAAAAGCGGAATCGCAATCACCACAGCCGCCGAAAAGCCAACAAGAAAGATCATGAATGTATATAAGAGCCCACTCAAAACTGAGCTAAGGAGCCCTGAAAACGACAGGCCGCCAGTCACCGTCATCAGTACAGACACTATGACATAGACCGCCCCGCACCCAAGCGCGCCATAAAGCACTGCAACCACCATTTGCTCGAAAGCAAGGTTAGCGCGGATTTGAGCGATCAATTCCTCATTCATCTTGTGCTCAACCGACACTCTGCTTTCCCTCACTCCGCCGCCAGTTTCGCCGCCCCGCGCATCACAGAGGAACATTCCGCCATGGTTTTTGACGCCCGGGCAACCGGATTGGTGAAGTAGAAATCCGTCACCGACGAGGTAAATGGCTCATCCGACATCGAGCCAGCGACACCAACTTTTGTGAGGTCAAATTCCAACGCAGTCTCGGCGCCGGGAGCATGGTCGACGCGACCAAAAACCGGCGCATCTTCGACCATTGCGCGGCGAAGCGCAAAAAGATCATCATAAGGCAACGTCTTGCCGACACGCTCTGAAAGGGCGCGCAGGATCGCCCAGTCCTCACGCGCTTCACCCGGCGGGAAATGCGCCCGCACCGTCATCTGTACACGGCCTTCGGTATTTACGTACACGCCGCTTTGCTCAGTATACGCCGCTCCGGGGAATACAACATCTGCAGCACGCGCACCGGCATCGCCATGATGGCCCTGATAGACGACAAAGGCGCCGTTAAAGCGAACCCCATCGATTTCATCCGCTCCAAGGTTGTAAACAATTTCTATTTCACGCTTCTGGGCGCCGTCAAGAATTCCAGCGAGATCTCTGCCGCCCTCACCCGGCAGGAAGCCCAGATCGAGCGCCCCTGCCCGGCTCGCCGCCAGATGTAAAACATTGAAACCGTTCCAGCTTTCTTTGACAGCGCCAATAGCAGCAGCAAGACGCGCGGTTTCCGCCATCACCGCCGCGCCATCAGCACGCGTCAGAGCGCCCATCCCGATGATAATCGCCGGGCGTTCCGCCGCCTTCAAGGTTTCAAAGAACGCGCCCTCGCCTGAGGTGATAGACTTCAGTGTTTCAGGCCCCGCGCCAAGATAATCATATTCGTAATTCAGGGCTGCTTGGTGACCGATCAGACCGATCTTCAATGAGAGATTGTCGAGCCAAGACTTACGGATCCGGGCGTTGATCATCGGGGCTTCAAGACGAGGGTTCGTTCCTATGAGGAGAATAGCGTCGGCTTGCTCGAGCCCCGCAATCGTTGTGTTGAAGAGATACGACTCGCGCGATCCACCGCCCAAGCTCGCCCCATCCTGACGGCAGTCGAGATGCGGCGTGCCAATTGCAACCATCAAATCCTTCAGGGCTTTGACCGCCTCAGTTGGAACCAGATCACCGACAATGGCCGCCACCTTATCCGCCGGTGTTCCATTAAGCTTCTCGGCGACAACGCTCAGCGCTTCATTCCAGCTTGCCGGTGTAAGCTTGCCATCCTTGCGAACATAAGGCTGATCGAGACGCTGACTTTTTAAACCATCCCAGATGAAACGGGTTTTGTCGGATATCCACTCCTCGTTCACATCCTCATGAAGGCGCGGCAGAATTCGCAAGACTTCGCGGTCACGCGCATCAACACGAATATTTGATCCCACCGCGTCCATAACGTCGATGGTTTCTGTCTTACGCAGCTCCCACGGCCTCGCGTTGAAGGCGTAAGGCTTTGAGGTCAACGCGCCAACAGGACAGATATCGATGAGATTGCCGGTAAGCTCAGACTCAATCGCTTTTTCCAGATAGCTGGTGATCTCTGCATTCTCACCACGGTTGACGAGACCAAGGTCATCAACACCCGCAATCTCCGTAGCAAACCGCACACAACGCGTGCACTGGATGCAGCGGGTCATAATCGTCTTGATGAGCGGGCCCATATGCTTTTCTTCAACGGCGCGCTTGTTTTCCTCATAGCGTGTACCGTCACGCCCGTAAGCCATCGCCTGGTCCTGCAAATCACACTCGCCGCCCTGATCGCAGATCGGACAATCCAGCGGGTGGTTGATAAGCAGAAACTCCATCACGCCTTCGCGCGCCTTTTTCACCATCGGCGAATTTGTGAATAGCTCTGGTGGCGCGCCTTCGGGGCCAGGGCGCAGATCGCGCACATTTTGTGCGCAAGAGGCAACCGGCTTTGGCGGGCCTCCTTTCACCTCGATGAGACACATACGGCAATTCCCAGCGACCGACAGGCGTTCGTGATAGCAAAACCTCGGAATTTCCTCTCCTGCCGCCTCGCAAGCCTGCAGTAACGTCAAATTGGAGGAAACTTCGACCTCGTGGCCGTTGACTTTGATTTTGCGTAAGTCGGACATCGTTTCTGCGCTCTTTTGCTCGAAAATGCGGTTCGAAAAATCTGGCGATTTCATAAGCGCCTTTGCCTGCTGACGCTAGAGCGCCGGGCGAAAAAGTGGAATCCGGTTTTTCGCGAAACCGGCGCAACCATAAAGAAAACGATCGCATTGGGTGATCCCGATTTATCGCCCGATGCTATAGGTCTATCGCAATTCAAAGGTGCAACTTTGAGTCGTCGAAAATAGCGGCTCCAGAAATTCACGCCAGAAATTCAAGACCGACCGCCAAGAAATCTCCCCCCACGCGGCCAAATGGTCTCAGCTTAAATTTTGCGAGAGGTGAGGCCTGAAAACCTGTCAACTGCGCTATCGCCGGGCAATCATCCGCTGCACAGCTTCACTGCCCAAACCCGCGGTGGTGGCCAGAACAATTCCGATCCAAAGGTTATCCGTCGCTAACCAGCACAGGCTGAAAACCACGGCGAAGATCGCAAGATTGATCACAAGCCTCATTGGTCACCTCCAAATATACTGTATCCGAACACCCTACCATAAGGGAGCGACGGTGTGAGCGGATTACTCCGCCGCCGCCATCGCCAAGAGAGGGCGGTCGTTACGGTATTGATTGATCCGTTCTTCGATCTCGTGGCGGAAATGGCGGATAAGGCCCTGCACCGGCCAGGCCGCCGCATCGCCCAGCGCGCAAATTGTATGACCTTCGATCTGGGTTGAAACCTCAAGCAGTTTGTCGATCTCTTGCGTGGTCGAGTTCCCTTCAGCCATGCGCTCTAACACACGCCACATCCAGCCGGTGCCCTCGCGACACGGCGTGCACTGACCGCAGCTCTCATGCTTGTAGAAATAGCTGATGCGGGCGATGGCGCGCACGATGTCTGTCGACTTATCCATGACGATCACCGCCGCCGTGCCGAGGCCGGATTTGACATCCTTCAAAGCGTCGAAATCCATCAGAACGTCGTCGCAGATCTCGCGCGGAAGCAAGGGCACCGACGATCCGCCCGGAATGATCGCTTTCAGATTATCCCAGCCGCCGCGCACGCCGCCGCAATGGCGCTCGATAAGGGTTTTGAGCGGTATGGACATCGCTTCTTCGACATTGCATGGGCGCATCACATGGCCGGAAATGCAAAAGACCTTCGTACCCGCATTATTTTCGCGCCCGAAACCTTTGAACCAGCCGGCGCCGCGCCGAATGATGGTCGGCGCCACTGCAATGGATTCGACATTGTTGACCGTTGTCGGACAACCATAAAGCCCCGCTCCCGCCGGGAAAGGCGGCTTCAAGCGGGGCTGGCCTTTCTTGCCCTCAAGACTTTCGAGAAGGGCAGTTTCCTCTCCGCAAATATAGGCGCCGGCGCCATGGTGGACATAAAGGTCAAAATCCCAACCCGAACCACAGGCATTCTTGCCAATCAATCCGGCCGCATAAGCTTCGTTCACCGCAGCCTGTAAATGCTCGCGCTCATCAACAAACTCACCGCGAAGATAAATGTAACAAGCATTCGCGTTCATCGCATAGGAAGCGATCAGGCAGCCCTCGATCAGGAGATGCGGATCGTGACGCAGGATATCCCTGTCCTTGCAGGTGCCTGGCTCGGATTCATCGGCATTGACCACGAGGTAATGCGGCCGTTCACCGATCTCTTTGGGCATAAACGACCATTTAAGGCCTGTTGGAAAACCGGCGCCGCCACGCCCGCGCAGTCCTGAATCCTTCATTTGCTGGACGATCCAGTCCGGCCCCATTCGGATGATGTCCGCTGTGCCATTCCAGGCGCCCCGCTGTTTGGCGCCTTCGAGACGCCAGTCGTGCAGGCCGTAGAGATTCGTGAATATCCGGTCTTTATCTTCGAGCATGTTACATTCTTAAGTTTGCGCCAGATGGGTAGATACACCAGAAGTGTTTGCCCGTGCTCTTAAATAGTTTCAAGGGCCTGGGCGAGGTCCGCGATCAGGTCTTCCGGTTTTTCTACCCCGACAGAGAGGCGTATCAGTGAATCCTTGATGCCCAATCGCTCGCGATCGGCGGGTGGGACGTCGCTATGGGTCATCGCCGCCGGATGAGAGGCAAGCGTCTCGGTCCCTCCCAGGCTGACCGCCAGCTTGATGAGCTGCAGGGCATTGAGCACACGAAAGGCTTCCGCCTCGCCGCCTTTAACCTCGAAAGAAAAGGTCGAACCGGGCGCTAGGCATTGGCGTTCGAACACTTCACGATCCGGGTGGGTGTTGGGCAGATAATCCAGATACCAAACGGCGGAGATTTTTTCGTGTGAATTCAGATAGGCAGCGACTTTTCTTGCCCCTTCAGTGGATGCTTCCATGCGCAGTTTCAGGGTCTCCAAGGAACGGAGCAACATCCACCCCGTCTGCGGATCACCGATCGTGCCGAGAATGGTGCGCATGACCTGAACCGGTCCGATCATCTCAAGCGAGCCTGAGGATGACCCCGCAATCAGATCGGAATGCCCCCCGACATATTTGGTCAGCGAGGTTATCGTCAGATCGCCTCCATGATCCGTCGGTGTCTGCCAGAGCGGTCCCAAAAACGTGTTATCGACCATCACCGGCGGACGATGACCGTTATTAAGAAGGCTATCGGACAATTCACGCGCATGGGCGATATCGACCAGCCCATTGGTGGGGTTGGCCGGCGTCTCCAGAAAAATCGCCCCGACGCGACTGCCATTTTCTGCGACATGGTGGCGGGCTTTTTTCATGGCGGCATCCATGCCTTTGGCGCCATCTTCTGCATTAAAGCCGATACGAGTCACGCCAAATTCCGGCAGGATATTGTGGATCAGATATTCGCTGCCGCCATAGATCGGCTCAGAATGCACCAATACGTCGCCAGGTCGTAAATACGCCCAGAGCGAGGTTGAGATCGCCGCCATACCGGAGGCAAACACCAGGCTCTTCTCCGCCTTGTCCCAGACCGCCAGCCGGTCTTCGAGCACTTCAAGATTGGGATTGTTGATACGCGAATAGATCAGCCCGATTTCCTCGGCCTCTTCTTTTTCGCGCAGCCCATAGGCGAGCTCAAAAAACGCCTTACCTTCTTCCGCAGACTGAAAAACGAAAGTCGATGTCTGGAAAATTGGCGGCTTTAACGACCCTTCCGACAGTTCAGGCGAAAATGCATAACCCATCATCAGCGTTTCCGGCGCCAGTTCATGGTCGCCGATGGTGCGGGATTTGTAGGGTTTTTTGCCGGTGTTCATTGACACATTCCGATACTGAATTATTTCTAGCCGCTACTCACCTTGAGTTTTAATGCGGATTTTGCTCGCGGTCTTCAGGCATGGCGTTAATTCCCACCCTCATCCTGAGGATGTCCGAAGGATCACCTCGAAGGATCGGCCGCGCGCTCTGCACTTTGTTTCCATCCTTCGTGACGAATGATCGCTTTTGATAAAACCGATAATTCCCTCAGGATGAGGAGGAGTGAGTTCAAAGTCATAACTATTCCACCAACACCATGGGCGGCGCATTCAGAGATTCCAGAAGCTGTAAACGAGAGATTCCGTTCTCACTGGAAAGCTCCGTAACGAGCGCCGCACGTTCCAGAAAAAGCTTCAATTCCACAGTATCAGAATCCCGGTTCTCCTTGCACAGCTCATTGTGACGGTTAATCCAGTAGTGGATATTTATATCTTTTAACGGAGTCTTTATCGAGGGATCATCTAATTCCGGCACGAGGTATTCCATTTGGATATCGACGCAATTGACTTGCACGGAGAAAGGCCCCCCGATGTCATAAGGGAATGACGAAACCCTCCGCATTTTCGCAAGAGTATTCGCGTTTATTGGCTTGAGCGGAATAATTTCTCCATCAGGCATTGTAATCCAGTCACTTAGCGTAAGCGGCGGCGTACCTTTGCTCGCCTGATCGGACACATCACTGGCGCAGGCGCATACAAACAAAACGGTTAAACTTGCGGCAATTATCCCCGCACGACCTGGCGCCATATGTGAACGAGCTTTTTTCACTCAGCAGGCGCAGGCGGCGTTGAGTCCGGCAATTCTCTAAGCGGCTGGGCGCGAGATCCATCGTAAAGCGTGGGATCATTCAGCGTCGTGTTATCGCCTTCCGGGTCGGACGTGTGGCGCCGAGGATTAGCAGTACCGATAGACACTTCCTCACCGCGCCGCAACTTGGAGAGCATTTCTTCGAGAATATCCGCCGTCAGGTCTTCGTAATAATGATCGCCGTCTTTGGTCGAAATCTGAACCATCGGCGCGTTCACACAAGCGCCAAGACATTCAACCTCAAGCCAGGAAAGTTTGCCGTCTTCAGAAACGTGGTTCTCGTCGCCAATGACTTTTTTGCAGACCTCGCGTAGTGCATCCGATCCGCGCAGCACGCACGGCGTCGTGCCGCAAACCTGTACAAAATGCTCGCCGACCGGGGTGAGGTTGAACATCGTATAAAAAGTCGCGACCTCGTAAATACGGATAAAGGGCATAGAGAGCTGACGCGCGATCGCCTCCATCATAGGAATGGAGATCCAGCCTTGCTGCTTTTGACCCCGCCACAAAAACGGAATCGCACAGGAAGCTTCACGCCCTGGCGGGTATTTCTTCATCTGCTCAGCGCACCAGACCAGATTCTCCGACGTCCATTCAAACGACGCCGGCTGGTCTTTTGAAGGTTTACGGCTCGCCATGATTTCTTCTCCTGCCTCTAGCCCCCGGATGGTCCCATGACATCGATCCGGGATATTTTTTCAAAATTCTGAGAGGCCGGGTCCGCATCAAAAGTAAACAACGCGACGCGATCTAAGCCGCCCTCCCGTCCGGGAATTCCGACGAACACATACTGCATATATTGAGAAACGAAAGCGTCTTGTCGCCACGCCCCCTCACCCCATTTGAAAACGAGCACGCTGGCGGCGTCTGCCGCGCCGGTGATTACTGGCTGATGGGCTTCAATATTCACAGGAGGATAGGCGAAAATCGCGGCGTCATCGGCAAAAAATTCGGCCGCTGCGGCAAATTCTTTATTCGCCAGCGCTGAAAATATCGAATCGAAACGCGCCTCCATCGCCGTCGTCGGCTCATCCACCGATATCCCTTGGATAAAAGGAGCGTAGGCAATCTGGGTGTATGTGGCCTCGATTTTATCGCTGGTCTCGTTCAGGTCGAAGATAATCATCAACGGCGCGCGCTCATCCCCATTGATCGATTCTCCGAAAGTCGCCCATTTGTCGGTCCCAATGCGGAAACGATGCGGCATCTCAGCCCAGGCGTTCGGGCGCCCCTCAAAATCCCCGCGAAGCCCCGATTCAGCCGCTTCAATTCCTCG
>JAJFFW010000060.1 GCA_021776435.1 Parvularculaceae bacterium
TGGCTGAACACCGGCGTACTCGGACCGGATGTCAACTGGATCATGCGCGGCGCGGACGAAGAAACAGCAGCGGCGGCAGATTTTTTTAAAGGCGCAATGATGGCCGCGATGTTCATGATCGCACTCATTCTGCTGTTGGAATTTAATAGCTTTTATCACGCCGCTCTAACGCTCTCAGCCGTTGTTTTATCCGTCATCGGCGTATTGCTGGGGATCGCTCTGACCGGACAATATCTCAGCATTATCATGACAGGAACCGGCATTGTCGCACTCGCCGGTATTGTAGTGAATAATAACATTGTGCTGATCGACACTTATCAACACCTCCGGCGAAAAGGCCTTGCTGTTGAAGACGCCGTCATCCGCACTGCCGCACAGCGCCTTCGTCCAGTCATGCTGACGACCGTCACGACAATTCTCGGATTGTTGCCTATGGTGTTCGAGCTGAATGTGAATTTTGCAGCTGGAACCATCACCCGCGGATCGAGCACATCTGACTGGTGGGTATTGCTGTCTTCCGCGGTTGTTTATGGCCTCGCCTTTTCGACCATTCTCACGCTGATCCTGACACCGGTAATGCTCGCCGCGCCGACCGTATTGCGAAAACGAACACCCGCAGCAATCGCCGTCATCGTTGCAATTTGCGCACGACTGACAGGACGTCGAGACGCTCAAGGGACCGTTCTTTTACCTCCGAGCGAAGCGGAAGAGGCTTTTCAGCGCGCCGCTGAATAAAGCCGCCATTGGTTATTATTGGTCCGACTTATCTTCGGCGTCTTCGGCGTCTTCGGCGTCTTCAGCGTCTTCATCCGGTACGACAAATATCTGTCCCGGATAGATCAGATCGGGATCGCGGATTTGGTCTGCGTTGGCTTCAAAGATAATCGTATATTGCGCGCCGCGCCCGTATGCCCGCCGCGAAATGCGCCATAGGCTATTGCCAGGCTGAACAATAACCTTGCCGTCGCGAAGCTCTACCTGGTTTGCCGACGCACGCTCAAACGGTAACTCTATAGCGAAAACCGGCCGGCCGTTTTCATCGAGCTGAACGATATGCAATGTATACACGCCCGCCATCATATTGGATGCGGCCAAAGACCAGCGCCCGTCGTCATCAGACGTTGTCTGGCCCACAGGCTGACTGTTTGCGAAAATCTGAACAACGCGTTGAGGCTCAGCGTGTCCGGTAAAGATGACACTGCCGGAATCATCATAATCGATCGTATCGAGCGTTAATGGACCCAACCCCGCATCCGGATCGCGTGGGTTTTGCAATACTTCTGTCGCGCCACCTGGCGTCGTACGCAACACCAGCGGCAAATCGCCTTCCCTATCCGGCACATAAATAACGATGGTTTCTTCTGATCGCACCGTGAGACCATCTTCGGTCGTCATCGACAAGCTAAGTTCAACAGGGCCGGATTGCAGGGGGGTTTCCGTCGCAACCGACCAGTCGCCATTTGCAATGGCGACCGTCGAAATGAGCTCATCGTCATTGGCGAAGACAGTGACAGTGGCGCCTGGCTTAGCGCGCCCGGCGATGACTGCATAACCACCGCGGGTAACCCGAACAATATCGAAGCTCGGAAGAGACGCTTCGACCGCTGAGCTTGGGTCCGTTCCGTCGGGTTGGGCTTCAGTCGCAGTCGTTTCGACCGGCGCATCAATAATATTATAATGCTCAGCCGCTTTCCAGGCGATGAAGCCCAGAATCATCAGCAACAGGAATATGATAATAACACGCACAATTGTCCTCCCGGCGATCCTTGCAGCGAACCCAAATTAACACTATCAACAAGGTTTGACGGATACAATGTGCATTGGTTCCCTTAATCACGCGTAAGTCCATGAAATCTTTATGTGTTTATTGCGGCTCAAATCCGGGCGATGACCCGGCCTTCGGTGAAGCCGCCCGTTTTGTCGGTACAGACGCCGCCAAACGCGGCTGTAGAATCGTCTATGGCGGGGGCAAGCTCGGACTGATGGGCGCGACCGCTGGCGCCGCACGCGACGCGGGCGGCAAGGTTTTCGGAGTCATCCCGGAATTCCTGGTTGAACTCGAAGGCATCCTTGAAGGCGTCGATCACAAGGTCGTGGAAACGATGCATGAGCGCAAAATGTTGATGTTCGAGGAATCGGATGCCATTTGTGCATTGCCTGGCGGTATTGGCACATTGGAAGAGCTGATTGAAACTCTGTCCTGGGCGCGTCTGTCACTCCACCAAAAGCCAATTATCGTCTTGAACCTGAAGGGCTTCTGGTCGCCATTGCAAGACCTGTTTGAGCATATCGTCGAGCGGGGTTTCGCCCCGCCTGCTCTCCTCAGGGAAGTAATTTTCGTCGATCGGCCTGAGGAGGTCATCCCGGCTGCAGAAAAGCGCCTGCTGCGCACGGTCGTTTAGATTACGACTTGTCACCGGCGAGTCGCGAACGCGCCTTCACCGAACCGATCAGCGGAAAAAGCAACGCCATCTCAGGACCACGCGCGCGCCCAGTCAGCGCAATCCGCAATGGCATGAAGAGGTTCTTCCCTTTCACACCGGTTTTTTCCTTCAATGCGGACGTAAATTGCGCCCAACTTTCCCCTGTAAGCGGATCATCCGGGACAAGTTCCGCGGCTTGCTTCAGAAATGCCGCATCTTCGATATCCGGGTTGATCTCGCCCTCAACCACATCGCGCCACTCAGCGGCTTCATCGAGACGCAAGATATTCCCTCTCACAACGTCCCACAGCGGTTTTGAGACCCCCAGCGCGTCCAGCCGGTCAGAGACGGATTCATAATCCGTCTCATGCAGCAAACGCGCGTTAATCGCTTCAAGCTCGGCCATATCAAAGCGCGCCGGAGCGCGCCCCATTTTGGCAAAATCAAAACCCTCCGCCAGACGATCGAGATCGGATTCCGGAACCACCGGATCTGATGTGCCAAGCTTGGCCAGGTGACTGGTTATGGCTGCGGCCTCCAGCCCGTCATCGCGCATCGCCTCGATAGAAAGTGCGCCGAACCGTTTGGACAGCCCGTGCCCATCGGCGCCGATAAGAAGGGAATGATGGGCGAATGCAGGCGGCTCACCCTTGAGTGCGCGGATCAGTTCGATCTGCACCGCCGTATTGGTGACATGGTCCTCACCGCGGATCACATGCGTGATCTTGAGCTCCATATCATCGACGCAACTCGGCAAAGTATAAAGATACTGGCCGTCTTCACGTATAAGCACAGGGTCGGAAACACTCACAGTATCGACCACCGTATGCCCGCGAATGAGGTCATTCCACTCGATCGGCTTATGGGACAGCTTGAAGCGCCAGTGCGGCTTTCGACCCTCGGCCTCGAATTGTTCGATTTGGTCCTGCGAATACGCCAACCCAGCGCGGTCATATACCGGCGGCAGGCTTCTCGCACGCTGCAGCTTGCGCTTACGGTCGAGTTCCTCGCTGGTCTCATAACAGGCGTAGAGCAGGCCCAGGCTTTTCAATTTCTCAACGGCGGCGTCATACTGATCGAACCGCGCAGACTGACGCACACTGTCATCGTCAAAAAGCCCGAGCCATGCCAGATCCGTTCGGATCAAATCTTCATAGGCCTTCGTCGAACGCTCACGATCTGTATCGTCAATGCGCAAGATAAACTTGCCGCCCGACTGGCGCGCGAAGAGCCAGTTCCACAATGCAGCGCGGACATTACCCACATGGAGCTTGCCGGTGGGTGACGGCGCAAAACGAACGGTTACTGTCATGAGATTAGATTATGAATGCCTAAACTGAAGGGCGAGTGGTTACGCTCTTCAGTCGAAAGGGTCAAATACCCTGAAAGCCGATGCGCCTAACGGGGCGCAACGGTCAATGTCAGGCGCGAAGGATGCGCCGTCGAGTGATGCACGCTATTGCGGGCGATCCGAGGATCAGCCTGATCAGGGACCGGCTCCGCCGTATTCAGATTGCGTGAAAAGCGTGGAAAATTGGACGAGGTCACCTCAAGCCGGATGCGGTGGCCGGGTGCAAAGTAATTCGCCGTCACCATGGGTTGGATGGTCACCTCATAAACGCCGCCCTCCTCCATCATCACCGGCGCCTTTTCGTAGCCTTCTCGCCAGCGCGTACGCTGGGCCGTCTCATCAAGATTATACGCCGTCCCATCAGGGAACACATCCACAAGCTTGACCATGAAGTCCGTATCCGGCGCATCTGACGATACATTCAATGTCAATTTGACCGGCCCCGCCACATGCATTCCCTCTTCCAAAGGCTCGCTTGTATAAACGAGGACATCATTGCGCGCCTCATTGGGTCGCTGATCGAAGACACCGCCCTCAACAGCATTACCAATACAACAAATACCGCCGCCCAGTGATGGCACCGGATTCATCGGATCGTAGGTAAAGCTATCCATAAGTGAACCACCATCAACAGGCATCTCACGCATCAAGACACCGTCGCCAAAAACACTATTCGCTGCTTTATTTGAGTCGAGATAGAACGTAACTTCGCTGGCGCCGCGCGGTGGCCAGCTTTGATCACTCCTCCATTCATCCGCACCCATTTCATAATATTGAACTGCTGGCGTTTTACGTTCAAAACCGTTGCGCTCACCCTTCACATAACGATCAAAGAAATCGAATACGAGATCGAAATAATCAAGTGCTGCATTATCGAATGTCCGATCACCAACCTCACCGACTTTATCCCGGTAAAACCGGCAATGCAGATTGGGTCCGACGGCGGCGTATTGATTGCGCCCGGCTTCGCGATCCTCGGTGTTTTTGCGAGCATGGTTGAAGAGAGCAAGGTTGGGGGCAATCGAGACATCGAACCAGGAAAATATCCATAGGGCGGGTGCGTGAATATTGCTGTCATCGTAAAAAAGCCCGCCTTCGCGCCAGCCCGCATCCCCCGGCCCACGCGATGCAAAGGCGTCCATCGTGGCGTTCGGCGCATCGACTGCGTTCAACATATCTTTCAGCGGTAAATGTTTGATGGCCTTATCCCAATTCACCTCAGGCGCATCGGGGTCCAGGTCATACCAATCGGCCAGCCGCGCACGGTCTTCGCGCGAAAGCTCTTTGGGAATCTCAGGTCTGAGCGTGGTTTGAAGACTCCCATATAACCAGGGTGGATAGAACATTTGCTCTGCGCCGCCGCGGTACCAATTGCCCTGCTCCCAATAATCGCCAACCTTGCCAATGCCCGCGCCCGGCGCCATCGGCACAATCGCGGCCAGAGCAGGATGGTTTTGGGTAGCGAGCGCCAATTGCCATTCAGCCGGCGAAGAACACCCAACGGTCCCGACTTTGCCTGTGGACCAATCCTGCTCGGAGAACCAGTCCAGCGCATCCACACCATCCGTCTGCGGAAACCCTAAAATCTCCCACTTACCTTCGGAATAATATTTTCCCCGTTCATTTTGAATGGCGAATGCGTATCCCCTACGGAGGGCTTTGAGCGCGAAACGCATCTGCGTCGCGCCGAGCGGGTTATAATTATAAGGTGTTTTCCACCAGATAATCGGCACTTTTCCACGCCTGTTCTTGGGAAGGTAAATGTCTGTCGATAGCCCTACGCCGTCACGCATGGGCACAAGAACTTGCTTCGTAACATCGGCGATTTCGGAGAGCTCACCAGAAAGTTGCTCTGTGGATTTGTTCCGATCCGGGTCCGGCGCCGCGTCATATCCTTGAGAAAAGGCTGAAGCCGGTGCAAGCACTGCAATAAGCAGAGCGACTGTCATCATTCGAACTGTCATGGACCCCTCCGGTTTACGGCAAATCCATCGCCGCGATTGGACTCAAAGAGTATGAGCCAGATAGGGCCGTGCTTCAATCGCAGTTATCGATCCCGCCAACCATTTGTGATCGGATACCGCCGATCTCGACCGAAATTAACAGTCGTGATCTTGGGTCCGGGCGGGGCCTGACGGCGTTTATATTCGGCAATATAAAGCATGTGCTCAACGCGTCTCACCGTCGCTTCGTCGAACCCTTGATGGACAATTTCGTGCACGGCCATTTCTTTCTCGACCAGATTTTCAATTATTCGGTCCAGAATGTCATAAGGCGGCAAGCTGTCTTCATCTTTTTGATCCTCGCGAAGTTCAGCCGATGGCGGTTTATGGATGACCCGCTGAGGAACAACTTCACCCACAGGGCCTTTCAGGCCTTTCGCATAATGAGCGTTTCGCCAACCACATAAATCAAATATTTCGGTTTTATAAAGATCTTTTAACGGATTATATCCGCCATTCATATCTCCATAAAGCGTGGCGTAACCGGTTGACATCTCCGACTTGTTACCGGTCGTCAAAACCATGGAGCCAAATTTATTTGAGAGCGCCATCAAAATCACGCCGCGGATGCGCGACTGAATATTTTCCTCAGTCGTGTCGGCCGCCACGCCTTCAAATGCGGGTGTGAGCATGTCTCGGAACGCCGCTACAGCTGGTTCAATCGCAATATCCTCATAAGAAACACCAAGCGCTCGAGCACAAGCAATGGCATCTTCTACGCTCTGCTTAGACGTATATCGTGAGCTCATCATCACACAGCGAACGTTTTCCGCGCCCAACGCATCGACGGCGATTGCCGCCGTCAACGCAGAATCAACGCCGCCGGAAAGCCCGATGACAACACCGGGGAAGCGGTTCTTATTCACATAATCGCGCACGCCTAAAGTGACTGCCCGATAAACCGCTTCCGAACCTTTTGGCCATGTTGCGTCAGGGCCGGAGATGCAGGACCAACCTTTATCGCCCTTATGCCATTCGGTGATAAACACGCCATTCTCGAATTGCGGCGCACAAAAATCGACGACGCCATCTGCGTTCATTACGAAGCTGGCTCCGTCAAAAATGACTTCGTCTTGACCGGCGAGCTGGTTGACGAAGATCAATGGCAGGCCGGTCGCAATAACGCGATCACGGGAAGCACAGACCCGTTCATCGAGCGCCGTTTTGCGAAATGGAGAGCCATGGGGTACGATGAACAACTCAGCGCCCGCCTCAGCCAGTGATTCACCAGCCCCCGGCAGCCACATATCCTCACAAATCATCAATCCAAGTTTGACGCCCTTGAACAGGCATGGCGCCGGGCCGGGCCCCGGTGTGAACCAGCGTGGCTCATCAAAAACACCGTAGTTCGGAAGCCGGGCCTTAAAAATGGTCTCCGCGATATTCCCTTCAGCAAGCAAGAATGCAGCATTATAAAGTGCGCCTCCCTCAACCCACGGCGCCCCGACAATCATCGCAGGGCCGCCATCGGCAGTATCATCTGCAAGCGCCTTCACCGCAGCACGGCAGGCTCTCTGATAGGCCGGCTTATTAACCAGGTCCTCCGGCGGATAGCCGGAAACGACGAGTTCGCAGAAAATAGCGAGATCGGCGCCTTTAACAGCAGCCTCAGCGCGCGCCGCTCGGATCCGCGCGATATTGCCATCAATATCACCAACCCATGGTTCAATCTGCGCAATTGCGATTTTGAGGACGTCAGTCATAGGATTGATTTAAGCCGCGCACATATCTCCTTGCAAGCGACTTATTCAACCGCCGCGACAGCTTCTTCAAAAGTACAGCAAATGAAGTCGACCTGGGCTGGCGTCAGATAGGGGTGCATTGGCAGGGCAAGAATTTCCGCCGCCACTCTTTCTGTGGCCGGTAACCCACCGTCTGGCGCAAATATCGAGAAAGCAGGCATCATGTGTAGCGGCGTATTATAATAAATTGCCGTTGGCACCCCTATTGTGTTCAACCGCGCTGCAACTGCATCACGGTTTTTCAAACACAAGGAGTAATATCCGTAGCCAGAACGTGCTTCGTCAAAGTGAACTTGCGGCTTCGCGAATTTGGAGAGTCTGTCATTATAGACAGCCGCAACGCGGTGACGCGCCTCCAACTCTTCGTCAAAGATCTCGAGCTTCTCAAGCAACACAGCGGCTTGAAAACTGTCCATACGTCCGTTGAAGCCGAACCGAATGGACTCTTTGCGTCCAGAATCCGTCCCGTGCCACCGAATAGACGCCCAAATCTCTAGATCCTCCAAATTTTGGGTCAGTACGGCGCCGGCATCTCCATATGCCCCCAAGGCCTTACCGGGGAAGAAACTCGTCGCCGTCGCGGGCGCCAGATCTCCCACCCAGCGCCCATCAAGCTGTCCGCCAAAGCTTTGCGCGCCGTCGGCCACAAGGAACAAATCTTCCCGTTCAGCAATGGTTGATAGTGTTGGATAATCTGCAGGCGAACCGAAAAGATCAACCGGGACCACTCCGCGAGGATTTAACTTGCCGGCGGCGCGCACCTGCGCGATTCTCCGTTCGAGGTCCTCAGGGCAAATATTGAATGTCGCCGGATCAATATCGACGAAAACGGGTGTCGCTCCCGTCACCAGAACGGCATTGGCTGTGGCGTTATAGCTGAACGCGGGTATGAAAACAGCGTCCCCCGCCTTTAAACCCTGCGCCAGGAGGGGAATGATCAGCGCCGCTGTACCGCTGGCGCAGGCAATGGCGCCTTTGGCGCCAGTTCGCGCCACCAGACATTCTTCCAGCTCTTCGATCTCCGGGCCAGCAATGTAACGCCCATGATCAAGCACGGCCTTCAGGCGCGCTTCGAGGCGTCCACGAATACGGCTCTGCTGCGCCTTCAAATCGATAAAAGCAATCTCCCCAACCTGGGAATTGCTTGCTAATGACAAATTGGCGACCCCATTCATGCTGATACCTGTATGTCTGCCGCCTTCGCTTCGACAGCGCCAGCAGCCGAGTCGATCATGATCGCCCAATTGAGAGCGTCGCGCGCTTGCTCACCCGTCACTGGCGGCGTCCCGTTGGTCTGGACCGTTTCTAGAAACTGCTTCACCCCATAGCGCAATGGATCGGAGATCGAAAGTGGTTGGCCGATGTCATCAAAACCCCAAACAACTGGCGAAGGGGTCGTGTTCAGGATCCGCCGCGCCACAAAATCGATTTCAATAACCCCATCCTCATAAGAGAGCCGCATCACCCGTTCACGCTGGGGCGCACGGCGGCTGGCGACACATTCCACACGAAGTCCACTCTCAAAGCACATCTTGGCTTCGACCTCATGGGCGAGCGTTGCTTGGCCTTGAATGGTCCGAGCTCTAACACTAGCGGGTTCGTCAGGCGTCAATCGCCGGATCAAGTCGAGATCGTGGATCATCAAATCGTACACAACCGAAACATCCTCCCCCCGTCCACTCTCCGGTCCACAGCGGCGACACTCTATAAGAGTAAGACGGTCTTTGCGACCAAATATTCCCAACGTATCAACAATGTACCGCTCTTGATGCCCGGCCTGTAACACCAGACCGCCCTCCCGCGCTAACTCAATCAACCCATCAGCATCCTCTAAAGAGAGAGCGATCGGTTTTTCAACCAATACATGCTTCCCGGCGGCGAGCGCTTGCGAGGCGAGTTCAAAATGCTTTCCTGCAGGCGCCGCCACAGTCAAAGCATCAACTGCATTCAGAAACGCAACATAATCTTTGTAAGGGCTAGCGCCATAAATATGCGCAAGGTGTTGAGCGCGTTCAAAATCAATATCATAAACAGCCGTAAGCGACGCCTGCTGGCAAGCAGCATATTTCGCCGCATGAAAGGCGCCAAAAACGCCGGCGCCCACAACCCCCGCTCTAATCTTTATAGGCAATGAAAACCTCACGCTCGCATCCCACAGCAACTTTAGTCTGATACCCGGTTTATAGAAATGATGGGACGCGATCGCGCCTTCAAACTATATTTCGTGCTGTTTCAAAACCCTGGCGACAGTACTCTCGCCTGAGTCCTTATAGGGTTTTAAGCCCGGCGTCACGATCACCTCTCAGCTTATCGGCCAGAATAAAGGCGAGCTCAAGGGATTGGCTGGCGTTAAGCCGAGGGTCGCAATGGGTATGATATCGCGAGGACAGATCTGCTTCGGAAATTGCATGGGCCCCTCCCAGACATTCTGTCACATTTTGACCCGTCATCTCGAAATGCACGCCACCTGGGTGAACGCCCTCAGCCCGGCAAACGTCAAAAAACGCCGCAACTTCTGTAAGAATTGCGTCAAATTGCCGGGTTTTGTAACCGCCATTCGTTTTGATGGTATTGCCGTGCATGGGATCACAAGACCAGACGACATTGCGCCCCTCTGAAGCAAGGCGGTGCACAATCTTAGGCAGTCCGTCTCTGACTTTCTCAGCGCCAAACCGTGCAATTAAGACAATCCGTCCCGGTTCGTTTTGTGGGTCCAGTATATCAAGAAGCGTCAAGAGCTCATCGGAATCCAAGCTCGGCCCGCACTTAATGCCGATCGGATTTTCCACACCACGACAAAACTCAACATGAGCGCCATCGGGTTGGCGCGTGCGGTCACCGATCCAGACCATATGTGCAGACGTGTCGTACCAATGGCCCGTCGTTGAATCGACGCGGGTCATGGCCTGCTCATAACCCAACAGCAAGGCTTCGTGGCTTGTGAAGAAATCGACTTCGCGGATAGCCCTCACCTCACGCCCGGTGACGCCGCATGCCTCCATAAATGTTATGGTTTCTGAAATCCGGTCAGCAAGTGCGCTGTAACGATCTCCTTGAGGATTATCAGCAACAAATTCGAGATTCCATCTATGCACGTTGTGCAGGTCGGCATAACCCCCCGTCGCGAATGCGCGGATCAGGTTCAAGGTCGACGCCGCCTGCCCATACGCCTTTAAGAGCCGTTGCGGATCAGGCGTCCTTGCCGCTGCATCAAATTCCATGGCATTGATGTTGTCGCCTCGATAGCTCGGCAGGGTCACGCCGTTCTGGGTTTCCGTCGATGTCGACCGTGGTTTGGCAAACTGCCCTGCGATACGACCGACTTTAACGACGGGCACCGCAGCGCCAAAAGTAAGCGCCACCGACATCTGCAAAAGCACGCGAAACGTATCGCGAATATTATCAGGGTGAAATTCTTTAAAGCTTTCGGCGCAGTCACCTCCTTGCAGCAAAAACGCCTCTCCGCACGTAACTTTTGCAAGAGACGCACGAAGGGTGCGCACTTCGCCGGCGAAGACCAGTGGCGGATAGCCGGATAATTCTTTCTCGACCGCGTCCAGGGCCTCTTGATCCGGATATTCGGTTGGCAATTGACGGGCTGGCTTTGACCGCCAGTTTTCGGGACACCACGGCATCTTTCACTCCTTGTAGAGGTGGTCTTTAGCTTGCGCGATAATCAGTCGCAACATTTAGATTTTTAGCCATAAAGCTGCGCTCTTCTTCGTGACTTCTCGTTTCGCCAACGCCCTGCTAGAAAACCTATATCAGCTAGGGATCTAGGGAGGGATTTATGAACCGCTATGCAATTAGCGTACTTGCGCTTTGCTTAACTGTTGGGCCGGCGGCGGCGCAAAACGACTTTTCAGACGTGAAGATAACGACCACCATGATCGCGGACGGCGTTTACATGCTGCAGGGAGCAGGAGGTAATATCGGTTTGTCAGTGGGCGAAGACGGCGCTTTCGTCATTGATGACCAATTCGCACCATTAACGGATAAGATTATTGCCGCCATCAAAACAGTTACCGACCAGCCGGTTGAGTACGTCTTGAATACGCATTATCACGGCGACCATACGGGCGGAAATGAGAATTTCGGCGATGCTGGCGCGACAATCGTCGCCCACGACAATGTACGAAAGCGCATGAGCCAAGGCGTTGAACGGCAGGGACGCAGCATTCCACCCTCTCCCGACGGCGCTCTCCCCGTCATTACCTTTTCCGATCGTGTGACTTTCCATTGGAACGGGCATGACATTTATATCACTCACGTAGACAATGCGCATACGGACGGTGACGCCATTGTCTATTTTAAGGACATCAATGTTCTCCATATGGGTGACGTTTTCTTCAACGGCGGCTACCCGTTCATCGACATCGACGGTGGCGGCAACCTTAAAGGCTATATCGCCGCCTATAAGACGGTTCTGAGCAAAACGAACGACGAAACTAAAATCATTCCCGGCCATGGCGAATTGGCGGATAAAGGTGACCTTCAGCGAACGCTTGTTATGCTGGAAACCGTTCGTGACCGTATTCAGACCTTAATTGATCAGGGCCTCGATGTTGAAGCCGTAGTAAAGGCTGACGCTTTGAAGGACCTCAACGAGACCTGGGGTCAGGGTTTCATCAAAGGCGAGGCCATGGCGCGCCAGGCTTATCGCTCGCTGAGCGCCAAATAATCTTCCCACGACGCTATTTCGAACAAAGGAAAACGCCCGCTCGTGAGCGGGCGTTTTTTGTTTGGTAATTTGGGCGGAAAACCGTGTGTCTTTTAAGCTTTCACAGACACATCGACGACTTCTCCGCGACGAATTTTGCATTCCGCAATAATCGGCTCGGCGCCATCAGCCGTCGAGGTCATTTTTACGGTGACACGTTTGGTCGAGCCATCTCGAACATTTTGGAGCTTCGGACGATATGTCTGTGATGAAGCAATGCCCTGCTCGTCCAGAGCAGCCGCACAGAGCGCTACGTTTTCGGTCCAATTGGTTGCGCCGGCAGACGTGGTTGCACCAAGTACGCCGGTGGCGACGACAGAGAAAATGAGATTTTTGATCATAACTGAGCTCCTGCGAATGTTTGGCAAATGCGTGGTTGAATACGCCGTATTTGCTATACCATAGAGTTTACTATATAATTTTAAAGTGTCAAATATATTTTTAAGGTCTCTGTGATTTGTTAGAGTCACCTAAAAGAACCGCCGAATCGCCTCCGCAGCGACACGCGCTGAAAGCAAAAAGGGTTTAAATGGCAAGGACTTATAATCAGGAATGTGTGCTTGCCTTCGCCCTGGATCTTTTGGGCGAACGATGGACGCTGCTCATTATCCGTGAATTATTCCTGGGCCCGCGCCGTTTCGCGGATTTGCAGGAAGCCCTTCCAGGCATTGGAACGAATTTACTAAGCAAGCGTTTGAAGGAGCTGGTAGAGGCCGAACTGATCCTGGCGCCGGCCACCAACGAAATGCGCAGCCAATACAGATTAGCCCCAAAGGGCGATCAACTGCGACCGGCAATCAGATCCCTCATGTGCTGGTCGATTGAATATTTTATGGATCTGCCTGAGAGCACGCCAGCGCGAGACTGTATTTACTGCGACAACCTGCAACCAGACTCAGTCGCGCTCGCGATTGAACTCTTCGCCAATTACCAACCGGTAGATCCACTCAACTATGTAACGCACGCATTCATTGATGGTCATCCGTATACGTTTTACTATATGAATGGAGAGATGATCACCAAGCGCGGCGCTGACACACCGGCCGTGGCGAGGATCGAAACCGATGTCGCAACAATCATGCAAGCCCTCCGCAAGGAAATTTCGCCAGCTGAAACGCGTGCGCGATTAAAGGCAGACGGTGACGAAACAGTTTTGAAACATTTTATCAGTTGTTTCGCCCTTGAAGGGCATATGCCAGACCACAATACACAAGATAAACTCGCCGGATAACCTGGTGACCAGCCTACAACCCGAAACAGTCTGTCACCGGAACAAAAAAACAGGCGATCCCGGAAGACCGCCTGTTCAAAATTTTTACTCGGTGGCCGGGAAACTAGAATTTCAAGCCAACAGCAACACCGTACCGGCGCGGCTCCACCAGGAAGACATTGGTGAAGTTACCCGCCGTCTGGCCGAGATTGGCTAGTCCGGTGACCGCGTTCTTATCCGTAAAGTTCTGGATAAAGCCACGGATATACCAGTTGCCTTCTTCCGGCGCGATCGTGATCTGGGCGTTACCGATGATGTAATTATCAATGCGGTCCTGCGCTTGATTAAAGATCGTCGAGAAGGACTGGCCTTGATAATAGGCGTCAACACGCGGTGTTACTGTCACATTGTTTCCAACACGCATGGTGTATTGCGCACCGGCGCTAACAGAAACATTCGGCGAACCAGGCAGTTCATTGCCGGTAACGTTGGTCAAGAGACCAGTCTGGGTGATCGTGAAGTTCACCGGAGTCGCGAAGGCGCCAGAAAGAATGGTATTCAACCCGGCCGGCAAAATTCCAGCGCCGTTTGTGAGCAGTGCGCTCAGCGTCGAGCAGACAGTGAATTCATCATCGATGAACGAATTCACTGCGGCCAACGCCGGACTAATGGCGCCAAGATCAAAGCCGATCAGATTGATCGGCGCGCCGTTCGACTGCAAAACGCAGTTTGTGGCGTTGGTGATATCCGCCAGGACCGTAGCGTCCGCAACACCGGCCGCCGGATTGGCTGAGTTGATCGACTGGAAATTATCGATGTCGGTGTTCAGATAAGAAACGGTGGAATTGAAAATCAGATCGTCCACTGGTTGCCAGACGAATTCACCCTCGAGTCCCCATACGGTTGCGTCAATGTTCTCGTTGACGGTCGTCTGGTTGACAAAATTGGCGACCTGTAACCCGCCATAATCATAGTAGAAGCCGGTTAAGTTCGCCTGAACTGTGCCATTGAAGATATTAGATTTAATCCCCGCCTCAATGGAGTTGATGTTCTCCTCGTCAAAGGTGAGAGGCACGCCGGCTGCGAGCGCCTGGCTCGGGCGCGGGTTGAAGCCGCCCGGCTTATAACCGCGTGTATATGAGACATAAATATTTGCATTGTCGCTCGGCGCCCATTCCAGCACCGCACGGCCCGTCGTGGCGTTGAAATCATCCTCAACAATCCGGAAATCGTTGATGGCCCCGGGGGTGCCGGCGACTTCTTCTTCAGCATCGAGGAAGGGACGGACATTTGTCGTACCAATCGGGACAAACGGCACTGCCGCTCCAGGCACTTGAATGGACTCAAGGAAGTTGCCGCGATCGCGGACACCCTTATCATCCCAATTGCGACGGATACCGCCGGTGAATTTCACGCTATCAGTCAGATCGAGATAGAATTCGCCGAAGACCGAGAAGGACTCCGTGAAGGCGTCATCTGTGTCGTTGAAGAAGAACGGCACAAAGGCGGAAATGCCGTCAACGGCATTTAAATTGTCAACTGCGGTTTGAATATTCGCAGGATCAAGTCGCGATGCCGCGGCCGCCGCATCCGCTTGCGCCTGCGTACCGCTATTCGCGAGCACGAAGGCAGCCGTCCCAGCTGCAATGGCGTCGAGCGTGCCGGTGTAAGTCGCACCACGCACCGCCGTCACCGCTCCCGCTGCTGCAAAATAGTCGAGCGTGTTTGCATTCACGGAGAAGTCAGCAAAACCGTTGCGCTCGAGATAATTGACCCCAGCGAGGAAATTGAGGCGGCCGTCAAAATCGGAATTGACGATGGCTTCAACCGACCAATAGTCGGCCTCACCAATCGACAGATTGGCTGACGCGAAATTGCTCGTACGCAAAAGTTCCTTACCGCCGATAGCGCCAGCGAGCCCTTCGAAGTCAAAAGCCGATGTCGGGAAGGTGCCGCCCGCGAAAAGCGTATTGGCAAGGATCGGTACGCCGGCAACCGCCGGTGAGGAAGGCGATCCGGGGAACAGCGCATTCGGCGGCAGACCAAACGGGAAACCCGTTGCGAATACAGGCGACAGAGAAAGTTCTGGTCCGACCGTGCCATCGAAATCCTGAGTCTGGGCAATTTTCGAATTCCCCCAACCCGCATTCAATCGGACCGTCATCTTTTCGAAATCGTGACGCGCATTGACCAAAAAGATGGTCTCTTCTGCATTGTAAATCGGATCAAAATCGAACGCCACTTTGCGTGGATCGGTTGGTTGCGCAACTTGTGCAGTTAAAGGCCCGGCGCCGATCGGGAAAAGGCCAAGGACAGCGGCGTTGGCGATCGCAATATTTTGCGGGAGACCAGCCTGGATGCCGAGCAAGGTCAGTGTATCGGAGGACGCCAACGCGAGTGTCGTCGCTCTGAGATCCGGTCCTAACCCGCCGAAGGAGAGCGCGCCAGGCGCACACCCCAGGGCCGGATCCGGATTACACTGCAATCCACTGGCGCGCTGGCGATTATCGTCTTCGCGCATATAACTGGCGGTGAAATCGACGGTCGTGTTGTCCGTTGGCTCCCAACGTACGGAACCACGCAAGGCGTAAATATCACGGTCGTCAATTTCGCGGCCGGTGACGATATTATCTGTAAAGCCATCCCGTTGAATGACCGTGCCGGCGAGGCGCGCCGCTAATCTTTCCGTAATCGGAACATTAAGCGCACCCTTGAGTTTAATGGATTCAAAATTACCATATTCCAGGTCAATATGACCGCCAACCGCGCTCGTATCCGCTTTGTTAGTAATAACATTCAAAACGCCGCCCGTGGCGTTGCGACCAAACAGCGTGCCTTGCGGACCGCGCAGAATTTCAAGGCGTTCGACATCGAAAAATTCAGTCTCGAAAAGGCGCGGCGTGTCGATGAACACATCATTGATGTGCACCGAAACTGCTGGCTCCGTAGAAGAACCAACCGCCAGCGCGCCAATACCGCGCAGAGATATGGCCGACCCAGTAAAATTCGTACGCGAAAATGAAAAGTTCGGGATGTTGAACTGGATGTCGGTGAAGCTCTCGATCTGGCGCGCGTCAAGCTCTTCGCCGCCAAATGCCGACACGGCGATAGGCACATCTTGCACCGATTGCTCAGTTCTTTGCGAGGTAACGATGATTTCATCGTTAATGGATTGCGCTAGAGCACCGCCTGCGATCATAGCGGATACCGCAACGCCAGACATAAGGCGACCTGCCATCGCTTGAATTGTCGGATTGAATTTCATCTGGTTCACCCCTTATTCGCCCCTCGCTGTGGGGGCTGGAATTATCACTCGCCTAAAAGCGCCGCCACGGCAACACTTGCCCATATCCTATAGTCCCGGTCCTATAGTTCCCGGTCACCGGCGCTCCGTCCAGTATCCTCTGCATCTCACGGGTACGCCACGCCAAACCGTTACAAAATTACAACAAACCACACATTCTAACGGTCGTTCTCACGAGGAATCTCATCCCGATACGCGAAATAAACCCTCAAAAGATGCGGGGGGAAATTAACCTGACTTCATAAACAGCGTGTTAACATTAACACGGGCGCACCAGTGCGCTTCAGGGCGCTTCTCATTCCTCTAGGCATTGGGAAATTTTGGTCCCAGCGGAGATCGTCAGGCTGCCCCAACCCGCTCCTCGCCGATCCGCGCCTCAACGCCGCGCGTAACAAGACGGTTGGTCGGAAAGAGCAAAAGCGCCCTGGTACCACGTTTTTGTTGGGAGTTTACCCTGAAAACAGCCCCATGCGCCTTCGCAATAGCACTCACCAGCGGCAAACCTAGACCCAGCCCCTGAACCGGGCCACGCTGGGAAAGCTCCGACTGGGCGAAAGAATCGAGCGCTCTTCGCAGTTTATCGCTAGGTATCCCCGGTCCATCGTCTAGAACCATCACCGCCAATTTTCCGGATTTCGTAAAGGAGCTCGCGACAACGACATTAACGCCGCGGGGACAATATTTGATGGCATTGTCAATCAGTTTGGCGATCGCGCGAGCCACCAGGGCGCGATCACAACAAATTTCGACTTCGCCGTCTCGAAGAGCCATACTTAGATTTGCCCCTGATGTGGCAATTGTTTGCTCAAGACCTTTTCTTGCAAGATTAACGATTTCGCTAATTGTTGCATCTGTTTCGTAAATCGAAATCGGCCCTGAGCGCGCATCGCACGCCAACAACATATCGGAAATTGAATCGAGGAGTCTGCGTCCCCCTTCAACTACATAATCGGCGTATTCCTTATGAAGATTGTCATCAGTAGACGCGAATTTTTCCGATAAAATTTGCCCGAATCCAATGATCGCATTGAGTGGCGTTCTAAGCTCGTGGCTCATCAGTGACATCAAGCTGTCTTTAAACTTGCCACCGGCTTCAGCCTGATCACGAGCTAAGCGCAGGGCGTTTTCGACCGCACTCGCCCTCAACACAAACCGGACGGAGTGATTGAACAGCGCCCAATTGATTGGTTTCGCCAAAAATGACGTGGCGCCCGCTGCGAATGCCTCATCAACAGCGCTCTCGTGTCCACTTCCGGTAATAACAATAACCGGTGTATGTTTTAGCGCTTCTTCGCTGCGGATATAGCGGGTCAGCTCGAAACCGCTCATCACCGGCATGTCCAAATCGGATATGACCAGATCGATTCTTTCACGAGTGAGAATTTCAAGGGCCTGATCGCCATCACCAACCGAAAAGACCTGATGACCGCTTTCTTCAAGACGCGCGCGTGCCAGCTCCAGCATAATAGGGTCGTCATCGACGACGAGAATTTGTGATTTCCCTATCTGTTTTAAGGCGTTATCCGCCACAGCGCTTACCTCTCCCCTTTTAAGACCTCAGTAATATTATCGCATAATCTTAAGAAAATATTTCACCAAAGCGGCGGTGCAATCAATTCTCAAGCAATTCATGCCATCTCTACACAACAAAAACGTAGAACTTGAGCCCAGACAGAAACATGACTCAGCGAAAAACTTCTATACGCAACCGTTTAACGTCATTGGTCGTGGTTTCAGTATTTGGCGCTGTCGCTATCGTTACAGCTTCATCGATCTTACGGGAAATTGTCCATTACGGAACTGCGAAGTCTACTGAGCTTCAAACAACCGCAAGTGTTATCGCCTCGGCTATTTCAAAACATATACAAACCAATGACGCCGAAGCCGCACGCAAAGACCTGAGCATAATCGCACAATCTCCTTCCATTCAATACATGAAGGTCACCTCCCTAAATGGGGATCCTCTCGTGGAAATCGGTGAACCCAACGACAAGGTCCGCGAGGACTTTATCAAGAGGGAACGGTCTAGCGCCGCATCGCTCGCGTTTTCAATACTCTCAACAAAGATGGTCAGCACCACAACGCCAATTTTTGCTGACGGAATTAATGTCGGCTCTCTATCGATACAATCCGATGCGTCAGATCTGTCAGCTCGGTTGGGCGTTTTACTCTATGATGCATTTGTCGCCAGCATTTTCGCAGCAGGCATAGGCGTATTAATCGCCGCAAGAATGCAGCGCTCAGTAACCAACCCGATTCGCGATCTCGTCAACGTTATGAGCATTGTACAGAAATCTGGTGAGGTTCAGGCGCGTGCAAAACGAACAAGCAATGACGAAACGGGCGCGCTGGTCGATTCGTTTAACGACATGCTTGACCAGATTCAAGAACGCGATGCACGTCTGAAAACGCACCAGCGAAACCTGAAGAAAATCGTCCATCGCCGCACACGGGAATTGGAGAAAGCAAAGGAAACCGCAGAGACCGCCAACCTCGCCAAATCGGAATTTCTTGCCGCCATGAGCCATGAGATCCGCACTCCAATGAATGGCATGCTCGTGATGGCGGAACTGCTGAACAACGCTCATTTGGCCCCACGCCAGAAACGTTACGCGGACGTGATTGTAAAGTCCGGCCAAAGCCTATTGGCCATTATCAATGATATCCTTGATTTTTCAAAAATTGAAGCTGGCCGTTTAAGCCTGGAAATTATCCCCATTAAGCCAGTTGAGCTGATTGACGACGTGGTGGGGTTATTTTGGGAACGCGCCACTTCGGTCGGTGTCGATCTTACGGCCTATATTGCACCAAATGTGCCGGAAGAAATCTTGGGAGATCCCGTCCGAATTAGCCAAATTCTTTCTAATCTTGTTAACAACGCCCTCAAATTTACAACACAAGGTTATGTATCCGTCAGTGCGCGTCGGATAATGAAAGGCACCGGCGAATGCACTATTGAGTTCTCTGTGAGTGACTCTGGCGTCGGAATACCAAAAGAAAAGCAGACGACAATTTTTGAATCCTTTTCGCAAGCCGATCAGTCGACTACTCGCAAATTCGGAGGAACTGGACTAGGACTTGCGATCTGTCAAAAACTCGTTGAAGCGATGGAAGGCATCATCTCAGTGACGAGCGCTGAGGGAAAAGGATCACGCTTTTCATTCAGCTTTCCTTCCGCAGTTATTAAGCCCGCACGCGCAGCCCCCAAAACCAATATTGATAAACGCGCCATCATCGCCATTGGTGGCAGCGCCACACCGAAGATGCTAGCGCGTTATCTTCAAGAAGCTGGCGTCACGCCTCAAATCGTCGATAGCGAAAATGACGTTGGACCTTTTCTGGCGTATGCGGATATTATTTTTGCATCTCCAGATTTTCTCAATACATATCATCGCAGCGCACAAGAGAATTCGGACCGGTGGATCCCCGCTCGCGTATGCGTTAGCGAGCTTGGTGATTCAGAATCCGATCGGTTGCTCGAACTCGGCGTCGCCGAGGACCTTCTGATCAAACCGTTGTCTCGACGCGAAGTCATGAACCAGCTCGGACGCCTCTTCGACGGCCGCCTGCGCCGTCAAGGCGCGGTGGGAGACGCGGGGCGTAACGACGTCGAGTTTCCTTCTTTTGCCGGCAAACGCATTCTTGCCGCCGACGATAACGCCGTAAACCGTTTGGTCATTCAAGAATCGCTGACGCGATTAGGTGTAGAGGCGACCCTGGTTGAAGACGGGAAAGCCGCCGTCACTGAAATTATGACCGGCGCTTATGATCTTGTTCTCATGGATTGCTCAATGCCCGTTATGGACGGCTTTGAGGCGACCGGCGCCATCCGAAAGTGGGAAACGCAAGACGGTCGTGAGCGGTTGCCGATCATCGCCTTGACGGCTCATGTGGCAGGCGATGATGAGGCTTGGCGTAAAGCCGGTATGGATTGCTATGTGACTAAGCCCTTCACGCTCGCAGCTTTGGTTGATGCGCTTAGCGAATTTCTTGCTCCAAACGCATCTGCCGATCAAGGCCGATCACCTGCAAGGGCGACAACGGTCGCAAGCGACGAAGAAGACACGTCGACGCCTGCCACAACCGGAAATGAAATATTCGATACGACAGTCCTGGACAATCTGGTTCAAATGCAATCCGAAAAAACCGATCTCGTTGTACGGGCGCTCGATCTCTTCGAAGTCCATTCAAAACCCGCTATCTTGAACCTCGCCCACGCGACGCAATCCAAGGATAACACGCAAATCGCCAAAGCGGCGCACGCGCTGAAATCTATGAGCCTGAACGTAGGCGCGCGCCTTCTCGCCCAAACCTGCCAGAAAATCGAGACGAAAGCCGCCGGTGGCGCCAACACACGTTCGCTCGCGGAACTTTTCTTAACGGCGCAAAACGAATATGAGGCCGCGTTGGCAATGATCCCCGCGATGCAGGCAAAATACACTCCGAAAGCTGCTTGATACAGCACGCAATGACATGACCGCCTTTACCTACCGGATAAACCGCACAGCGATGACTGCGTGCACTGACGGCGGAATTTAATGTACGCGGATCGACACACGAGCGCACCCGATGATCAGCGCGGCGTCGCGCATATAGACCGTTTCATGATCGGGATCACTCGAGCAGGGCTCCAATCGCGATGGCGATTCCTTCCATCTGCGCAAGATCGGGATAGCCCCCACTGCAGCCAAACAATATCCACCATCAAGCGGCCGACGGTCCCCATAATCGATGACCACTAACGTATTTTTTGGGAATACCAGATCGACTGCATTGTCAGTCACAAAAATTGCAAACAATTTCGAAGACCCGAAGGTTACCGAAATATAGTCTTCCGCCGTCGCGTGCGGATCGGCATCCACATCACTGAGCAATCGGGCCGCATCATGTAACCCAATGACCGGCACATGCTGAACCGGTCGGCGCAGATAAGCTGCGGCCGGTTGCTTGTCTCGCTCGACTTCAGACCGTGCGCCCTCCGCCAGCCATTCTGCGGAGACGCCAAGCGCCTCCGCCAGCTTGGCCATCATCAGTCGGCGCGGATCATGGATACCGCTTTCCCAATTGGCGATCGCAGGCTGGCTGACGCCAACACGTAATGCGAGATTGGCCTGATTGAGATTGAGTGACTTTCGCGTACTGCGAATGCGCTCCCCGATTGAGTATGGTTTTTCCACAGTTTCCGAACGCATCAGGGTCACGACCTCGCCCACAAAATATAAGCATAACTTATATTCACTATCCGTCAAAGTCGTTTCTATTTCGATATATCGCCCTTGCCCAGCATTTTATGCCATTCCGAGTAAACTAGACGGTATATAATTTTAATGGAGCCCCTTGAAAAACATCAGACGGCCTTATAATATCAATCATTATCAGGTTGCATCCGTTGCTATTCCTTGAGGTGATTTATGTCCGAATTCTGCTCCCGTGACGGGGCGTCACATCTCGCTGTGAAAATCCAGGACTTCTGGCGAAAGCGCGGTTTTGATGTCTCGGTTGAAATGCGCAGCGAGGGCTTTGTTTCAACCATGCGCTCAGCAAGGACGGATGTCCGGAGCGACATGATCAACGGAATGCCGCGTCGCATCATGGTTGAGGCCGTGGCCAGTTAGAGAGAGCCGCGTAGAGAACCGTTCACTTGCCAACCGCACGATGAACCAGCTCAGGCAAAACTCGATAATCATCAAATAGCGCAAATGCATCGGTGGCCGTTTCGAACGGGCCATAGCCGAGAGTCGCGACCAGACAGGGAATACTCACAGCAGCAGCGGCGGCAATATCGGTGTCGCTGTCCCCCACAAAAACACCGCGCGCCATGCCTGTCTTCTCTAAACACAATCGGACCGGCGCCGGATCCGGCTTTGGCGCGCTGGCCGTGTCTGCACCCACAACAACGCTGGTCAACGATTGCAGCGACAATGCCTCTAGCAAGCGTTTTGCCAGTCTTTCTCTCTTGTTGGTGCAGATAGCGATTGCGGCGCCTGCATCGCGGAGGGTCTCAATTGCCTGAAGCGCATGAGGAAATGGCCGGGAGCGAACAGCAATATTCGCCTCGTAATGCTCCAGAAATTGCAACAAATGATCATCCATTTCAGCGGGCGCTGGGGCCATGCCGGACATTTGTTCGAATCCATGCTCCAGCATCTTGCGCGCGCCGCGCCCGACCAAATGCCGAACGCTGTCCGGGGCCAGAGAGTGAAAGCCATTGTGAATCAGGACATGGTTCAACGAAGCCGCGAGATCATCAGCAGTATCGATCAACGTTCCGTCCAGATCGAAGATGACGGCCGTATCCTTCAGTGCTTTCGGCATTTACATCTCCGTAAGCGGCGATCAAAACAATCCCGCAGGGCATGGGACGCGAATCGCGCCAAGGCCTTTATGTGTGCGCCGTAAGTATAAGGCGCGCGCCGACATGTGAAGAGCGACTGGCGAGGAGATATGAAGAAAACAGCGATCGCAGCCATTGTGCTCGCCGCCGGTCAGGGGGTGCGGATGAGATCGGCCCTGCCCAAAGTGCTCCATCCGGTCGGTGGGCGCTCGATGCTGGCGCATGCGATCGACGCCGTCAGCGCGCTCTCCCCGCAAAAGCTCGTCGTTGTCGTCAGCGATCAAGGGCAAGAAATCGGCGATACCGCAAAAGCGCTGAAAGCGAACGCAGAAATTGCCGTACAATCACCACCGCGAGGGACAGCAGACGCCGTGGCGAAAGCCATGCCGCTGATCGAGGGTTTCGAGGGCACTGCGCTGGTTATCTACGCCGACACGCCGCTGATCGAGCCGGAAACACTGATGGCTTTGCGCGATACATTGGCGACCGGGGCGAGTGCGGCGGTATTGGGGTTTCGCTCAACAAACCCAGGCGGATATGGACGCCTGAAACTCGATGGGCACGGGGCGCTGACGGCTATCATCGAAGCGAAAGACGCTTCTCGCGAAGAATTGCAGATCGATCTTTGTAATTCTGGCGTGATGGCGATCGAAGTCGACTTTTTACGTCAGGCCCTGCCGCAGATCGACGCGAATAATGCAAAGGGCGAATATTATCTCACCGACATCATTGCTCTGGCTGTTCAGGCAGGGCGGACCTGCGCCGTCATCGAGAGAGATGAAGAAGAAGTGCTCGGCGTCAACTCACGCAGTGAACTGGCTCTGGCGGAAGCGATTTTCCAAAATCGGATGCGGCGCAAAGCCATGGCTGCAGGCGTCACACTCCTTGATCCGTCAACGGTGTATTTTTCGTTCGACACCGAGATTGGCGAAGACGTAACCATCGGACAGCATGTCGTATTGAATCCCGGCGTCAAAATTGCCAGCGGAACCGAGATACGGGCGTTTTCTCACATTGAAGGCGCCACCATCGGTTCAAACGCGATCGTCGGACCCTTTGCACGTCTGCGTCCGGGAACTGATATTGCCCCCGATGCGAGAGTCGGCAATTTTGTTGAGATAAAAAAGGCGGTCATCGGCGAAGGCGCGAAAATCAATCATCTCACCTATATCGGCGATGCCCAAATCGGCGCCCGCGCCAATATCGGCGCCGGAACAATCACTTGCAATTATGATGGCTTCAACAAACATACGACCGTGATCGGTGATGATGCTTTTATAGGATCGAACACCGCACTGGTCGCGCCAGTCACGGTGGCGCGCGGCGCTTATATTGGATCCGGCTCTGTCATCACGAAAAACGTCGATGAAGACGCACTAGCGGTGGCGCGTAGCAGACAATCTCTTATCAAGGGCTGGGCTGTGCGTTTTCGCCAATCCAATAAAGCCAACCAGACAAACAAAACCAAGAAATCCACCTGACAGGAAGACAATGAGTGCTGACGAAAACAAACGCCGCGCCGCAGCCGAAGCCGTAAAGCTGGTCGATCCGGAAATGACCCTCGGTCTGGGCACTGGCTCAACGGCGGCGCATTTCATCGACCTTCTCGGCGAACGCGTACGCGACGGCTTGTATGTTCGCGGGATTCCGACTTCGCGCGAGACCGCTCAACGCGCCCTCAAAGCGGGGATCCCCCTCATCGAACCTGATGAAACGACCATTATTGACCTCGCTGTGGACGGAACCGATGAAGCTGACGGTCACCTCAACCTTATCAAGGGCGGCGGCGGCGCCTTGTTGCGCGAAAAGATTATCGCCTCATCTGCAAAGCGCTTCGTGGTGATCGCCGATGAAAGCAAGCGCGTGGATACCTTAGGGGCATTCCCGTTGCCTGTCGAAATCGACACTTTCAGCTGGGCGCTTTCAGTGCAGCGATTGCGAAGCGCCCTTGCTGATCTCGGATATCCGAATGCGCCAGTCACACTACGCCCTTCTGATGATGGCGTGTTTATGAGCGATGGCGGTCACTTTATTGTCGATTGCCAACTTGGCCGAATTGCCAACGCCGCAGCCTTAGACACCGCCCTTCAGGCGATTCCTGGCATCGTGGAAACCGGACTTTTTGTCGGCGTGGTTGAGCGTATCATCTTCGCAGGCGCGTCCGGCATCGACACCATTACAAGATGACTGCTGACCGACTTGGCGGCTCTTGATCAACCGAGCTACTATGCGCCCCATACTCGCAACAATCGGATAACGCCATGACAGCAACGAAATACGAAGTGCTTCAAAACGCAATCCGTAATTACGGCGCCGCTGCTTTTGAGAACCTGTTACGATGCAAAGCGATCGGTGAAGCGATCATTTCAGAATTCCATGAATATCTTGGCTGTGACAGGGCCTGCGTTGGTGGAGTCCCGGCAGAAGGTCCCTTCGACCCACGTCGCGATTATGGTGATGAGGCGTTTAGTTTTAACGGCCGTGAGGTCATCATTCTCGAGCCAGTGCGTTTCGGCGTGTCATTAATCGTGCAAAATGCAGAAGACGCCGGCGCATTGTGGCTTCGAACTGTCGTTTCTGTTGAGATAACAGGCGACACATTCGACGTCTTTGTCGCTTCTCAACCTATAATCCGTATACCTCTGGTTTTTAACGGTCAATTACATCCAGTATATGAGGCCATTCACCGCGAATTTCTCAATACGTTCGAAATAGAAGTCATGGAATTCAACGATGCCCGGTTCAAGACAGGCATTGGCTTTTTACCCAGATAGATCCTTTCCCAACGAAAACAAAAACGCAGGTTTACTATGACAAAGTATGATTATGACCTTTTCACAATTGGCGCAGGATCAGGCGGCGTGCGCGCCGCACGCGTTGCCGCCGGTTATGGCGCCCGCGTCGGGATTGCGGAAGAATTCCGCGTCGGCGGCACTTGTGTCATTCGCGGTTGCGTACCAAAAAAACTGTTCGTTTACGCCAGCGAATTCGGTCACGGATTTCGCGAAGCTCGCGGCTTTGGCTGGAGCGCGGATAATGTGCGTTTCGACTGGTCCAAACTGATAGAAAATAAGGACGACGAAATTGACCGCCTGAACGGGGTTTATATTCGAAATCTGAAGAATTCCGGCGTCGATATTGTTGACTCTCGCGCGACGGTAAAAGACCAACACACTGTCCACCTCGTTAAAGAAAACCGCGACATCACCGCGGACAAGATCCTCATCGCCACAGGTGGCGCGCCCTTTATCGATCAAAACGTCCCGGGCCATGACCTTGGGATCACGTCCAATGACGTCTTTCACCTTGAAAAAATGCCCCATCACGTCGTCGTCGTTGGCGGCGGGTATATCGCGATTGAGTTCGCCTGCATTTTCCGCGGGCTTGGATGCGAGGTCTGTCTGGTCTATCGCGGCGAAGATATTTTGCGATATTTTGACCGTGACATTTCCGTCCAGGTGCATGAAGAGTTAAAGCGTCAAGGTGTTCGAGTCATAACACAAACCACCCTTGAAAAGATTGAACCGTTAAACGGTGAAGAAAAACGTATTCACCTCTCAAACGGCAATCACATTGACGCCGACCTCATCTTTTGGGCAGTCGGACGCAACCCTGCAACCAAGGACCTCGGCTTGGAAAAAGCAGGTGTTGAGCTGACCAAAAACGGCGCCGTCATGGTGGATGAATATTCAAAATCCTCCGTTGACAACATATATGCCGTTGGCGACGTCACTGATCGCGTCGCCCTCACGCCCGTCGCTATCCGCGAAGGTTCCGCTTTTGCTGAAACATGTTTTAATGATAATCCGACCGACGTCGATTACAGGTTCATCCCCAAAGCGGTGTTCAGCCAACCGCCTGTGGGTACAGTTGGATATGCCGAACATGAAGCCCGTAAGAAGTTCAAAGCCGTCGATATCTACAAGTCCGACTTCCGCCCGATGAAAAACACGCTAAGCGGTAGTGAGGCGCGTACATTAATGAAAATCGTCGTGAATGCCGAAAACGATCAGGTCGTCGGATGTCATATTGTCGGACACGATGCCGCCGAAATGATTCAGTGTATCGCTATCGCCATAAAAGCAGGCGTCACTAAAAAACAGTTCGACGACACGGTCGCTCTACACCCGACAGCAGCGGAAGAGCTCGTCACTATGCGAGAGAAATACAAACCGAACGTCTAGATTTAAATGCGATTCACGCATTTTTCTCCAGTTTATTGAGCGCGCACCGTTCCACGCGAAAGCCGCAACACATCCTTCGCTTGGCGATTGAACATCTAAAAAAAAGCGCCCATGAGCGGGCGCTTTTTTCAGGTCTTCCGAGAACGAATGACTTTTCCTAAAAATTCTTGATCTTATTTCGTGGTGTTCTCTTATCCGCGATAAGATTCTTAATCTGCAACGCAGATTCTTCGAAACCAATCTGATGGCGCGCAAAGTCCGTCTCTAACACCGCCTCTACGCCGGTCAATGTCGTCAAAGCATGGCGATTGAGAAGCAGGGAAGAGAGGTCGTCCGAATAACCATCAAGGCTAACCGTCTGAGCCGAAGTAAACAAATCATTGCGCAGCTGCTCCGCGAGCGCTGCAAAAACCGTAACGCTTGTGGCAAAATTTCCACGTGGCATGCCATAATCAGCGATCTCATAACGACTGATATACGCGGCCCCCGATGGGTCTAGCCCGGAAGAAGCAAAAGCGTAATGGTCGTTGAACGCATAAACGGTTTGCGAGTTCGCTTTGCCTTCAAACAAAGCAATCATATTCATGCCTACACAATTGACCTGACCAGGACCGCGACAGGCCGTTGGTTCGATTAAGAATGTCAACTGTCCCCCGATATTGGCCGATATATAGGTCTTGCCATCTTCTGTCGCTCTTGGTTGCCAGACAATGCCGAGTTCGCTGAGGGTCGGTCCAAGCGTTTCAACATCAAAATTTGGAAGAGTAGACGAAGGATTGCTGATCAGCTCAGATTGAGCGGAGGCCGAACCCGCGATCAGTAAACCAGCAATAGCGCCCGCTTTAATGGCGATTGCGAAATTCTTTTTCATGTTTCCCCATACCTCCTGATATTAGAGCATTTGCGGCTTGGCCGCCCCCAACTCTGACCGATCATAGAACGGGAAAGCCACGACGCCAAGCGTCACGAAGCGCGTGACAGTTACAGCTTAGAGCGCTAAGCCCGGCGGCCATGATCAAAGACACACAAAAGCCGCACCGCCCGATCCCCGAACCTTCCGGGATGGCGTCACGACGCGCAAGTCTCGATATCCTCTCCCTGGTGGGCAAAGGACGCAGCCTCGACGACGCATTGGCCTCGTGCCGCACATTCGACGCCCTTATCGGCCCGGACCGGGGCTTCGCCCGCGCCCTCGCAACAACCGTATTGCGGCGGCGGGGAACGCTTGACCATATTATAGGCCCCTATCTCGACCGGCCTTTACCAGCGCGCGCGGCGCGGGTGATGGAAATTTTGAGGCTGGCGGGCGCCCAAATTTTGTTGATGGAAATCCCTGCCCACGCGGCAGTTTCAACGTCTGTCACACTCTGCGCGGACCGACAGGAAACCGGCGGTTATGGCGGGCTTGTGAACGCCATCTCCCGCAAGCTTGTTAAGTCAGGACCAGTTGCACTCGCGAAGCTCCCAGCACGCGTGGATACTCCAGGCTGGATGTGGCGCGCATGGGAACGCGCCTATGGCCCGGCTAAAGCGCGCGCCATCGCCGCCGCAAACGCAGTCGAGCCATCGCTCGACCTGACGCTCAAAAAGGGAGAAGACGCCACAGACTGGGCGGCGAAATTTGCTGCCGCTGACATCCCTGCAAAGGTTCTAGGAACTGGCTCACTCAGACTTAAGGGCGCAAGCGACATCACTGCATTGCCAGGTTTTGATGATGGCGCATGGTGGGTGCAAGACGCCGCCGCCGCCCTTCCGGTTCGCCTTCTCGGGGACGTGGCGGGAAAACATATTTACGATCTTTGCGCAGCGCCGGGCGGGAAAACACTTCAACTTGCATCGGCCGGCGCACGCGTCATCGCGGTTGATAAATCTGGCGACCGTCAAAAACGCGTGCAGGAAAACCTCAAGCGTATCGGTTTGACCGCAGAAACGATCACAGAAGACATTTTGAGGTGGAAACCCGCGGACAAAGCAGACGCGATATTACTTGATGCGCCGTGCTCCGCCACTGGCACGATCCGCCGCCACCCGGATATTCTCTGGTCAAAGTCTCAAGACGATGTCGATGGCTTGACACAATTGCAGTCCGAAATGATCGACCACGCTGTTCGATTTCTAAAACCTGAAGGGGTAATAATTTATTGCACCTGTTCACTGCAATCCGAGGAAAACGAACGTCAGATTGACGCTGCGCTCAAACGCCATACGCAACTTAGCCGTGTTCCGATAACGCCCGATGCGCTTCCCGGCCTCCCCGAGGCGGTGACGTCCAAGGGCGACATGAGGACGTTCCCTTCAATGCTGAAAGAGGAGGGCGGGTTGGACGGATTTTTTGCGGCCCGCCTGATCAAAACTTCGTGACTTGGAAAGCACGAATTTTCAACGGGTTAACCCTACGCATTCTTGTCAGAGATTAAGGTTTCAGGCCTTGATCCCACGGCCATGGCAACCGATATTACGATCCACGCAGCAGCCCCATGCCAGTTGAACCTCGGCTGCGACAGAAAGAGACGGATGGATTCATGAACGACTTTCGTAGAGAAACTGCCGCCACCACCATAGGCAACGCCGCCATCGACCAGGGCCTCCGAAGCTACATGCTCGGAGTTTATAATTATATGGCAGTCGCTATCGCAGCGACCGGGTTGATGTCGCTCTATGTCGCAAGCAATCCAGCGCTGATTAATACGATTGCCGGCACCCCCCTGCGCTGGGTTATCTTCGCAGCAATTCTCGGGCTTGGATGGTTCGCACCGCGTGTCATCTTTTCCGGCTCAAAGTTCGCAGCACATATCATGTTCTGGTCCTATGCTGCGTTGTGGGGTCTGCTGATCGCACCGATGCTTTATGCGTTCCAGCAACAAGGCGCCGCCCAGGAAATCTATCGCGCGTTCTTTATCACGGCGACAGTCTTCGGCAGCATGAGCCTTCTTGGCTATACCACCAAACGGGACCTCTCGGGTATGGCGAGCTTTCTCGTCATGGCGGTCATAGGTCTTTTGGTCGCCATTATCGTCAATGCACTGATCTTCAAGAGCGGCATGATGAGCCTGATCGTGTCCTCGCTTGTGGTGCTGGTCTTCTCAGCCGTCACAGCCTATGAGACGCAAATGATCAAATCGCTTTATAGCGAGGGAAGCGCAACCAACGAACGAGCCGCTATCTTCGGTGCTTTCGCACTCTATGGTTCGTTTGTAACATTGTTTATCCACATCCTGAATATCCTGGGAATTATGCGTGATTAATTTCGGCATTAATCGTCGTCAACCAAAACCCCTGCCCTGTGCAGGGGTTCGTTCCATTGCACCCCAACCAGACGTGGCCTTGTGTCACAGCGTTTTGGTTCGTCGCCTTAATTTCCGCAGCCTAGGTTAGGGCCCATGTCAGTACGAGATTGTTTTGATCTGCCCATTGCAGACGCCGACCCGGCGGTTGCAATAGGCTATGATCAATATGTTCATGAATTCCTGAGCTACGGCGCTGATCTGCGTAGCCTGTTTGCAATTGCAGATGCAGCCCCGGCATGCACACACACAAACGCACATGCTGCAGCATTGCACCTCGCCTTCGAGGGCGCGGAAGGCTGGGTCAGCGCGGCGCCTTATCTCGAACGCATGCGGCGCTCGCGTGACGGGCTTGCCTGCGAGCGCCAGAAACTGTTTTGCGACGCCGTCGAAGCTTGGTCGGGGCGCGATTTTCACAAGGCCTTCTCCACTCTCGACGAGCTGACAGTGCGCTGGCCGGCTGATTTATGCGCCCTAAAATGGGCGCAGTATCACGCCTTTAATCTCGGCGATCAGGCCGGACTACTGCGTCTTGGCACGCGCGCCATGATTGTCCACGAAGATCGGCCCTACGCCCACGGAATGATTGCATTTGCGCTTGAGCAAAACCACCGCCTGCGCGAAGCGGAAGAGGAAGGTCTGAAAGCAACCGAGATTGCGATCGACGACGCCTGGGCTCATCACGCCGTTGCTCATGTACTTGAAACCGAAGGCCGCGCAATCGAGGGCGCGCGCTGGATGCGGCGATGCTCGCATACCTGGGACAAAAAAGGTGTTTTTATACGCGACCACAATTGGTGGCATGTGGGCCTTTTCCATATCAGACTTGGCGAGCCTGACGAAGCGCTTAAAATCTTTGACGAGCGGCTTTGGGGCGCTTGGCCTGAATTCCCGCAAGAACAAATCGGCGCAGCATCCATGTTATGGCGACTTGAACTTCACGGTGTCGAAGTTGGCGATCGGTGGAAACCGGTTCTCGAGCAAGTTCGCACACGCGTCGAGGAACACGTCTTTCCATTCCATGACCTTCATTACCTGATGGTGTTATCACGGGCGGGCGCACCGGGTGAAGCAGATCAGTTTATTCGCTCACTGACGACATATGCTGAACGTCAATCAGGCGCCGCGCATGAAATTTGGGCTGGCGCCTGTCTGCCGGCAGCGCGCGGAATCAAGGCTTTCGCCGAAGGCGCTTTCGAAGACGCGACGCGCGACCTCGCCGATGTCATACCGCGTCTACATTGTATCGGCGGAAGTCATGCTCAACGGCAGATATTTATCGAAACCTGTGATGCGGCGCTCACTGCGCTCGAATCCGGTGCGGTGCGCTCCAGTCACTAAGTCGCCAGCTTAAGGCGGCGACGGTCGAAGACCCTCAAGACTTGCCCAAGATCTTGTCCCCGATTCAAAATGGCGCCGGTCACCGACACCACGACATAGGCCCCTTGACGGCGCGCCAGCGCGGGTCGTTTTTCGATCCGATAAAGCGGGGCCTCGCAAGCGCGGCGAAAGACACTGAAAACCGCTGCATCTCCCAATGAATCGATAGCATAGTCGCGCCACTCACCGGCGCCGACGAAATAGCCGTAAACGGAGAGGATGCGCATTAATTCGGCGCGCGTGAATGAGACCTTCCCCCGGCGCGCCGCAGGCTGGGCCTGTGCTGAATCAAGCATTTCAATGAAGTCTCTAACGCCTGCTCCCCGATGACAAGCCCTTTGCGTAAACTGTCACGGTTTAATCCGATATCAGCGGCGGAGATTCTACCTTAAAAAAGCCTTAATTGGCCCGTGTCTCCGCCCTATTCCAACCGCATGATCATTAGGTCGGACGGGCTTGATTGTTAGAAATTCCGGTTTCAACCATCGCCCCCAGCCCCCGGGAGGACAGACCTTTCATAGCCCGTCCGACGTATTCCCCGCCTTGACCAGCGAGACCAACCGACCGAGACAGTGCCAGTGCGTAACTTTTCCGGTCTTGCCCCATGAATGCCGTCCTCAGTGTCGCGATTCCAGTTTTCGCCGTGATTGGCGCCGGTCTGGTTGCCGGACACCTGAAATTTGTCGAAGCGCGAGACAGCGAGGCGCTCAATCGCTTTGTTTTTCGATTTGCCATGCCAGCCGCTTTGTTTGGACTGACATCGAACGCCGCCCCGCCCGGACTGGCCGACGCACGTTTTGCAAGCGTCTATGCATTTGCTGCAATAACAGTGATTTTTGGCAGCTATGCGCTGGGGCGAAGATTGTTCTTATTGAGTGGCCAGGACGCCGGCGCCCATGCCTTTGCTTCCACGCTCGGCAATGCTGTGTTTCTTGGACTCCCGATTGCACTCAGCATTGAAGGTTGGGCGCGGCCCTTTATCTTCCTGATGCTGACCGAGGGCCTCGTTATCATTTCCATTGCTTCGGCGATGATGGCGGCGCCCGCGCGGACGACAACAAATCGGCAGGCTTTTGCAGACATATTAAAACGGCCGTTCGGCAATCCCTTGGTCGTCGCCATGTTAGCCGGACTTGCCATTTCAGCGATCGGTGTAGGTCTCCCCGCACCAGTGGTCACTTTCTTTGACATCCTTGGCCGTGCCGCCGGACCAACTGCCCTATTTTCTCTGGGGCTGTTTCTGGCAACTCATCCGATGCCCGCATTCAAAGCCATGGCGGGTCGAGTATCTGCAATTTTTATAGCGAAAATGTTTGTACTGCCTGCGCTCACCATGGGGGGCGTATACGCTCTGGGCATTCGCACGCCCGAATATCTGGGTGCAGCAGCACTTTTCACTGCTGTACCGACGGGCGTCGGAGCGTACATCATGGCCAGTCAGTATAAACACTATACGACCGAAATCGCAGCCGCCATCAGCCTGACGACCCTTCTGTCTGTTTTTACGATCAGCGCCGTTCTCGCGCAGCTCGCGTGAGGTTCCGTAGTGCCCCGCAAAAAACACATCGAACAGGCCAAATTAAACTGGAACACAGGCGCGCCCGTCTCCCGTCAGTATAACGACATCTATTTCTCCAATGACGGCGTGGCGGAGTCTGACCACGTATTCCTGCGCGGTAACGCGTTCGCTGAACGATTTCCTTGTGCGTCAACGTTTTCGATCGGTGAGCTTGGTTTTGGCGCCGGCTTGAACATTCTTGCAGCGTGGGACGAATGGCGGCGCGCCCATAAACTGGCTGGTGCGAAACTGAGATTTTTCTCTGTTGAATACTTTCCTCTGTCACATGATGACCTTGAACGCGCTCATGAAAAATGGCCGGCTTTGTCACAGCTCTCATCGAGATTGCGGGCTCTTTATCCCCCGCCTCACCCAGGGTTCCATCGGTTGGAGCTCGATGACGACGTTTCGCTTACGCTTTTTTACGGCGATGTGGTGACGGGATTAGAAATTGCCGAAGGAGAAATCGACGCCTGGTTTCTCGACGGTTTCGCACCATCCCAAAACCCCGACATGTGGTCTCCGAAAGTTATGCAGAATGTAGCAAGGCTTTCAAAACCGGGAGCGACTTACGCAACTTTCACCGTCGCGGGTGCGGTGCGTCGCGCATTAGGCGAAGCCGGATTCACGATTGAAAGACGGCCGGGGTATGGCGCCAAACGAGAAATGCTCGCTGGAAAGATAGACACTCCGCCTCAAGACCAAACCCAACGGTCACCCTGGTTCAATACACGGGGCAAAGCGCGTCTCAAGCCAGGGTGCTCGGTCGCTATCATCGGCGCCGGAATTGCCGGCGCCAGCCTCACTCATGCATTGCGGTGCGCTGGCTTTAAACCGACCGTCTTTGACGCCGACGAACCAGCAAGCGGCGCATCAGGCAATCCGGCGGGTTTGATAATGCCGCGCCTTGACGTTGAAGATTCACCGCAAGGAAGATTTCATGACGCGGCTTATCTTTATACGCTTCGTCTCCTCAACGCGTTGGACGCGCAAGCTGAAAAGCTATTCAATCCCTGTGGCGTAACACTGGCCGCACCAGATGCATCCGGACAAGAACGACTTTCAAAACTGCTGAACGCGCAAGCATTGCCTCACGGGTGGATGAAGCCCGACACAAACGGTATTTTCTTTCCACAAGCGGGTGTTGTTTCCCCATCGCGCTTTGTGCGTGCGCTCTTAGGCGACGCGCCTTTCATCAAGGCCAAGGTGAATGCAATTGACCGTCACGATGGGTGCTTCATCCTTCAGACAACTGGCCAAGACGGTGTTACTAACGGCAGCGAGACCTACGACGCAGTCGTTCTGGCGAATGGAGTTGACGCATTACGGTTTTATCAAGCCCGTTCACTACCGCTCGCTGGTTCCGCAGGGCAAATAGACTGGTTTCGGGATATGCCCACATCAGCCCCCCTCCTCAAGCGCGCTATCGTCAATGGTTCGTACGCGGCGACGGCGCCGGATGGCGGGCTCGTCATCGGGGCCACTTATGAGCCGTGTGCGCTGGGCGAGCAACCACAAACCACTATTGAATCGACCCTGGCGAATATCGACGCACTCGCGCAATTCGCGCCGGAGATGGCAAATCAACTCCAAGCAGCCACCTCCCATCCTCGGGCCAGCGTGAGATGCGTGACACCCGATCAAATGCCGGTCGCCGGACCCTTACCAGATTGGTCTCATTACGGCGCGGTTTATGATGGTTTGCGCCACGGCGTCACAACCGGGTTCTCCCCAGGCGATTCGCAACCCGGTCTCTACATTCTTTCGGGTCTTGGCTCACGCGGGATGGTGACGGCCCCACTGGCGGCGGCGGCCATAGTGGCTGAAATAACTGGTGAAGTGGCGCCAATTGACTACAAAGTCGCAGAAGCCTTGCATCCGGCGCGATTTTTTATCCGAAATCTTAAACGCCCGAACCGGTCTCATTAGCCGCAAAGCACACCGCTTGCAGGAAAGCGACGCATGGGCTTTAGTCAAAATCACGTTCGCACAATCTATACTGTCAAAGAACGTGGTCTGGAGTCTTTGGTGGTTGCGCATTCAAGCCCAAAAATCGCACACACTTTTTGTGATTGCGCTCTAACTCAAAATTAGCGGAGATTTTCTAATGAGGGACACACCCTTCGGTCCTGTTTTCGACAATGTGCTGGAAGGCATCGGGCGTACGCCCATGGTGCGCGTTTCGAATATCGATACGGGTTACTGTGAGCTATTTCTGAAACTGGAGGCGCAAAACCCCGGCGGATCGATCAAGGACCGCATCGGCCTTGCGATGATCGAGCAGGCTGAAAAAGACGGTAAGTTGAAGCCCGGCGGCGCCATCGTTGAAGCCACAGCCGGTAATACCGGTCTCTCGCTCGCGCTTGTCGCCGCACAAAAGGGCTATCCTCTCACCATCATTGTGCCCGACAAGATGGCGCAGGAGAAAATTTTTCACCTGAAAGCGCTCGGCGCCGATGTGCGCTTGACGCGCTCAGACGTTGGCAAGGGGCACCCCGAATATTATCAGGACGTGGCGCAGGCGATCGCTGATGAAACCGGCGCCTTTTACGTCAATCAGTTCGCCAATGAGGCAAACCCTGCCGCCCATGAAACCCAGACCGGCCCTGAAATCTGGGGACAGATGGGCGAGGACATGGACGCGATTGTCGCTGGCGTCGGCTCTGGCGGCACGATCGCAGGGCTTTCGCATTTCTTCGAAAAGGCCGCGCCGCATGTGGAAATTATTCTCGCCGACCCAAAAGGCTCCATACTGACGGACTATGTCAATACGGGCGCTATCCCGAACGAGGTCGGTTCGTGGCTGGTCGAGGGCATCGGCGAGGATTTCATTCCCGATATTGCTGACCTGACGCGCGTCAAAAAAGCCTTTGGCATTAGTGACAAGGAAAGCTTTGAAGCGGCGCGCGATCTGTTGCGTAAAGAAGGCGTGCTTGGCGGCTCGTCAACGGGAACGATCCTCGCCGCGGCGCTCAAATATTGCCGGGAACAGACGACCAAGAGACGCGTCGTCGCTTTTGTTTGTGATCGCGGCGACAAATATCTCTCGAAGATGTTCAATGATTACTGGATGTATGATCAGGGTTTCCTGAAGCGCCCGCCCAGAGGCGATCTGACGGATTTGATATCGCGCAAGCATTCTGAACACGCGACGGTGACGGTGGCCCCTGACGATACGTTGATGGTCGCCTATGGCCGCATGAAGCTTTACGACATCTCGCAGCTTCCGGTGCTCAACGAGGACGGCTCGGTCGCCGGCATTCTCGATGAGGAAGATATTCTGTTCTCTGTCGTCAGGAACCGTGACAAATTCAAGGACCCGGTGAAATCGGCGATGACCTACCGCGTCCAGACGCTGAACGCGTCCCTGCCGATGGAAGAACTCCTGCCGGTCTTCGCCAAGGGCCATGTCGCGGTGGTGTTGAAAGGCGATAAATTCGAAGGGCTTATCACGCGTACGGATTTGTTAAATTATCTGAGATTGCAGGTGGCTTGATAAATGCCTCTAACACTCCACGGCCT
>JAJFFW010000007.1 GCA_021776435.1 Parvularculaceae bacterium
TCTACAAGCGCCTGACCAAATGGCGAAGGTTAGCGAGAGTAGATCACGGCGGCGCGCTCGCCGCCTTCGCTTGAACCGGCAAACAAATAGTTTTTTTCAGGGAGCTATACCGCGTACGAACCGCTCGACAATATCGCAGTCTTGTGCTTCCCATAGTGGGTCATATGCTTAGCTCAAATGCGAATGTGGGCTTCGCCTAAAATTAGGCGCACTGCATGACCCGCGCAGTGAAATCCTTGGCTACCAAGTCAATCGGAATCGCAATAACGCATTGATTGAATTTACGGCAAAATTTCTCACCGCTCCAGTGGATGCATGGAACTGGAGTTATCCTATCGCCATGAGCAGCCTCCAACGCCGCACGGTCGGCATACTCTTTCAGTGTTTCTCCTGCGAGTGGTGCGCCATCGGGTTTTCCGGCATTGAGTGTGCCGCCCCTATAATTGCGAACACATCCGGCGGTCATCAGGGCCAATAGTAACGGTAATATAATCAGTACGCGCATGTTGTCTCCCTCTCCTTCAGGCCGATTGAAGCGGCAGTTGAAAAACTTTGACCGTGAATGCAGCATTGAGGAAGGCCATAAAGGATATACAAAAGAATTTCCAGCGATAAGAGAGAATTTTCCATTTCATGTTGTCCAATCACGATCACATAATCACAAATGAAAGCACGAATTCTTCAGGATCGATTGGTTGAATTCTTCAATAAAATCGTTGAGGTCGCGGGGCATATAAATTTTTGTCCGTCGTAAAAACGCTAATAATTCAGTGATATAGTAGAAACGCATTTCGCTCGCGTTCGCTTATATTGACCGCTTTCAAAAAAACGCCATACTCAAAAAAGCAATAATATCGCGCTGTCTAATTTGTCGAGTTTTTTGCGTTATTCAATACATAGTAAATGTGTACATCGATTCCGATGAGTGGTTGTTGGAATTTGCGGGGCGGGCTTTATGAGCCTGACGGGTGGGTAAGTGCGAATTTCTGGTACATTAAAGCTAATGGCGGCTTCGATTATTTTGGCAGGCTGCGCGACGACTGACGTCGCTTCCGTTCAGTCAGCGGATGAACACGATAGTCGGTATGCGAACCAAGATAAAATTGGTTCTTATGGCGCGTGGGAAGCAGAATCCCCCTTGTTGAATGTGTCGGTGCTCGGAGGGACATGCAGAGTTAAGCTCGGTGTGTGCGAAACGGTGCGAGACCAGTGTGAAAAGACGGATCTGCCAAAATGCAAGGCAGACCTGAAAAAAATAGAGAAAAGTCTGTCAAACTTAGAGAAAAGTCTGTCGGAAACGAAAGCAAAATTAACGGCATTGTTGAAGATGGGAACGCATTCTGCAGATTTAATTCCCGCATTTGAACGCGCATTGAAGACGCAGAAATTTTGGACCGATCCTTACGACGACAATTACGACGGAGAAACCGCGAAAGCTGTCAAAGCTCTTCAGAAATATTTAAAAGTTGCGCATACTGGTTGGGCTACTCCAAAACAGATACGTGACCTAATTTGCATCGCCGGGGTGGCCGATACGAATACTAGACTTCCGCGCAATGATGATTTCGAGTCACGCATGCTTTTAGCAATTATGTATACGAGCGGGGTCGGTTACCCGATGGATGAGAAGAAAGCAAAATTCCTTGTACAAACAATAATCAACCAGTTGGCGGCAAAGTTGAACGGTAACCCAACTGCAGAACAAGGAAAGCGATATGCGGCTATACAGCAAGGCGCAACGAGGCAACTTGCACTGCCTATTTTGGAAAATGTTGATATGCCTCCCGGGTATAGATTTAAAGAACTGTGCCCAGCATGACGCTAGCATTTGCTTTCGTCTTTGTATGTTAAAAAATGGGGCCTTCTAATGGTGGTTAAAATTCGGCGCATTGAGGTTATGATGTGTGCGGCAGCGGCTTTTATCGGAGCGACTGGTTCGCTGAACGCTGAGTCGGATCCCTTCACCTTCAGTCCGTTCAGGGGGCAAATCAACCAGGCGTCGCCGGGTCATGGCGCCCAGAAACTTCCGAAATCGAAATTGTTCAATGAGGTTTACGTAAAAAGTGCGCCAGTCGCGAGCCGCGGCGAATACAAAACTGTCAAGGAAGCTTTCGCTCATGTGGAAAGCGGCGGTATTATATACATAACCCAGCTGAGCTCCGATATTTCAAGTGATGGCCGACCACTATTTATTGACCGTTCGGTGACAATTGCCCTAGATGCCGACTTGGCGACGGGTATCGATACGAATGATCTAAGTCGCTCGGCCAAAGCGACGCTCAACAGTGCAAGTGACGGCGCTTGTGTTATTATCCAGCAGGACAAGCCAGGTGTCGCGCCCGATCGTCGCCGTATGCCGCGCAATGAAGTGACAATTCGCGACATCGAATTCTCGCCAAGCCCCCAAGCGTTTATGCGAAATACGGGTGCTTTAAATCAAGGAAAAAATTGTATAACGGTCGAGGACGGCAATGTGTTCCTTGACAATGTGGCGATCGCCAAGTCGGGAAAGCACGCCTTTGAAAAGGGGCTGGTAGTCAATGGCGGCAATGTCTCGACAATCAACAACTTCCAAATCGATGTGAGTAAGATTGGGATCGACATCTTTGGCGATTTTGGCCAGGGCAATGGTTTGAAAAAGAACCCGGTAGCTTCAGCTCATCGCGCTTCACTCACGATTGCGGACGGTTTGCGCTTGAGTTTTTCAAACGGCCAATCCGTTAATGCGCCAAATATTGATATAAACGACCCAGCAAAAGATGACGATTGCGATCGTGCGCGTAAAGAACATAGTATTGGAATCTATGTAGGGCGGTCAAAAGACGCACGCGGGAATGACCCGGCCGTATCCATCGGCTCAATAGGCGCAGTCAAAACCACGGAAATCACAGGCTTTGATTATGGAGTTTGTATATCTGGCGGGACAGGCCATTGGGTAGATCCCTTGGGGCTGCGTGTCGCGCCCGCAGCGCCTAGCGTCGTTTTTCAACGAACCGTTGTCAGAAAAAACCATGTCGGATTCAGAGTAGAGAGCAATCTCCTCTTGAGAGAATCATCTGTAAAGGAAAATTCACAATACGGCGCGGTAGTGTCCAAGGGATTAAGTCAGTATCTGCAAAACAGCTTTGTTGACAATGAAATTAACGCTTTAATTTACAATAACGCTGAACCTTTTTTCAGCGACAATATGTTTTCTGGGACAACTCTAAATATTGGCGTTTCTGTCAGGAATGAAGCCAAACCGCAATTTTTGAGTAATACATTTAAGGATCTCCAATTAGGTGCGTCTATCAAAGACGCAGCGTCTCCGATATTTGAGGAAAACATATTTGAGTCCAATAAGGACGGTGTGCGCGTTAGAAGTGTTTCCCATCTACGCTTTGAGAAAAATACATTTACAAAAAATGCCGATAAATCGGACCCTAACCGAGGTGTTGCGCTATCCATCGGCGCCAATAATCAAGGAGATTACTTTCACAACTTTATAGGCAACAATGAGACTGGTGTGACGTTCGATTCTGTCGGCTGGATCGGGCAATTCACTGGCAATTTGGTCGGCTTTAATGCGATTGCGGTTGAACGCAATGGTATTGGCCAACTGCGTGTCGGAGGAAATATTTTTTCCTGTAATATGAGCCTGGGCAACATCGTAAGGGACCGGGATTTCAAACAGCGCAACATAAGCAAAAAGAACACGCCTAAAAATTGTACCGGAGACAAACAGCCGAAAGTCTGCCTCTCTCTTCGCGAGCAACTAGGTCTGATAGATGGCGAGTGCGGCGGATGGCGGTGAGCGTCTGGCGAAGGGCGTCACACAAGGGCGTTGAAGTTCTATTGCAGAAACTTTTCGACCTTTTTCACGGAATGGTCGGCGATAGTTGCGATAACATGCGTGAACCGGCTTTGCCGATCGGCTGTTGACAGCGTCTCTGGACGGATCAGCGCGGCTTTGGGATGCTTCGAACCGAAGAGATGTTGGCCGCATTCAGCGCTGACGGCGAGCACGTGATAACCGCGTCAAGCGACCAGACCGCGCGGTTGTGGCGGTTGGTTGCGCAAGTTCATCGAAGGCGCTCGCGATCGCTGATTTAATGGGGAGGCTAGTGGAGGCATGTTAAAATTCTTGGGCGCTGTCTGGCTTCTATCCGTACGCGGCCTATTCGTATTTTTTATCATCACTAAGCTAATCGTGTTTGATTTCGTCGCCATTTTATGGGTCGCAGGAGTCTGGATTGTGTTCGAATTGAGCCGCGGCTTCCTGCGGCGCCTGGCGCTGAACCGGCGCGCTGCGAAAATTTCATCAGGCGAACACAAGGGCGAATTTGCCGTTTATCTGCGCCCCTTCCGCGAGGATTTCTATGTCGCCGCATCGGGGGATGCAGCGGCGTCGGTTCTTCAGACCGGGCTTGATGTGTCTACGGAAAAACCACTTCCGCTTGGGGCGTTTATAGAAAAATCATTCAAGGGCGTTTGGCCGATCGTCGGACTTGGCCGTAACTTCCTATCCTATTTCTCGCGAGGGCCCGGTCTTGCGCGTGCGACGAATGCACAATGGCGCGAAACGATCACTCACATGCTCGACCGGGCGACTGCGATCTTCGTCATTCCTTCCCACAAGGAAGGCACGCAATGGGAGTTGACGCGGCTTCTGGAGAACCATGAGTGGCTGAAGAAAACGGTGTTCTTTATGCCCCATTTTGATGCTCAAGTCATGAATGCCGTCCATTTGCAAGCGCGGATCTGGCGTATGCGCCAGCAAAAGTTTAGTAAGCGGAGCAAAGTTTCGCTGTCCAAAGGGTTGGGGCTCACGCGGGCCTTGAGAAAAATGCGCCGCGAGGCTCTATTCAATTGGATTTACTTGAGAACCATCACCGGAGACGCCATCGCGATTGAGAAAAAACTCAAGCGCAAATGGGCCAAGGCCAAGCTATCGACAGCGACAATTGGCTTGTCACTGTCCGACTATCATCACCGGGGTGCTGTGTTCGTCTTCAATCATCAGCTCAGGCCCGTGCACGTATGTAACCTTGCCAGTGTCAGTGAAGGTTCCTTTCGCAAGGCGGTTCAAGAGGCGATGGCGAAGTCAATGAAGGATGAACGCTGGGATACGCCGATCGACGAAGACGAAAGTACGTCCTCGGGTGACCGACAGCGGGCGGATTGAATTGAAATGGAGATAAGGAGCACGCCATGACCGAGCTTGACGACATCGAAAAAGGCCTGTGGACCGGCGTTGAGGGCGGCGACGAGGCGCTCATCCGCCAGTATGAGCTTTATGTGCATCAGGCCGAGCAGGTCAGCGCGCGGCGTCACGGGGCGAGCATGGTTTTTCTACTCGCCTCGCTGGCGCTCGTTGCGATCGCGGCGTTCTTTGGCGATGAGATTTCCGGGGCCGACGGCGCGGCGTTTTATCTCGCAGCGATCCTGATACAGATTGTCTGGTTTCTCCTCGCGCGCTCTTACCGCAATCTCAATTCGGCGAAGTACAAAGTGATCGGGTTGATGGAAAAACGCCTGCCGGCCTCGCCGTTCTGGGCGGCGGAGTGGAAGGCGCTCGGCGAGGGGAAAGACTGGCGCCAATACATTCCCGTCTCGGCCGTGGAGCACACGGCGCCAGCGGGTTTCGCGCTCATTTTTCTGACGCTTTGGTTAGCCTAGAGCATATCCGGCCTCGATTGAATCACTTCCCTCATCCTGAGGAGCCTTCGCCGCGAAAGCGGCGAAAGCGGCGAAGCCCCGGACCTGATCCGGGGCGCGAAGGATGGGCCATACGCTCTGAGCCTGCCCGTCCATCCTTCGCGACGCCCTGCCGGCTTCTCGCCGTCAGGGCTCCTCAGGATGAGGATGAGGGTTAATGGTGACCCGATTTAGGTCGGAAACGCCCTAGAGCCGATTCACAAAACGTCGAACCACCACCGTCATCCCGGATGCATTGCAGCGATTTATCGCTGCATTGCTGATCCGGGATCGGTGGCGGCTTGTTTCGCGCAACCTCGTATAAGCGCCGCAGCGCGCAACGGGATGACGCGAAATGATTTTGTTTTTGTAAATACGCTCCGGGGAAAATCCCAAAAAAATCGGCGCCCTACTGGCCAGTCGCCGCACCGGCGTTTTCGGATGCGACGACTTGGCTGTCGCAGGGGCGGGCGGGCGCGCCGCGCAGGATCGGAAAGCGCTGGACATCCTGCGACGAGAGTTCAACGACGCCGATGGCTCTGGCCTCCGCGCAGGCGCGCCGCACCTGTTCCTCCGCAGGCAGATCGAGAAACGGGTCGAGGCGCCAGAGCTTCGCGGTCCGGTCGAAAGAGCCGGTCAGAAACCGCTCCCCGCCCGGATGAAAGGCGACGGAGTAAACAGGGCTCGCATGGCCGGAAAAGGTCTCGAGGGGCTCGGCTTCGCCGATGCGCCAGAGCTTCGCGGTCCCGTCATCAGAGCCGGTCAGAAACCGCTCCCCGTCCGGATGAAAGGCGACGGAAGTAACCCCGCCCCCATGGCCGGAAAAGGTCTGGAGGGGCGCGGCCTCGCCGAGGCGCCAGAGCTTCGCGATCCCGTCATCAGAGCCGGTCAGAAACCGCTCCCCGTCCGGATGAAAGGCGACGGAGGTAACCCCGCCCCCATGGCCGGAAAAGGTCGCAAGCAGGCGGTTGTGGGTCATGGCGTGTTCCATGGCCGCGCGGGCGGAATGGTTCGCCTCCCGCGCCGGCCGCAGACGCCGGCGCCAGCCGAGGGCCGCGCCCGCAGGATCCCCCGCCAGCG